>NZ_JWHR01000059.1 GCF_000808015.1 Terrisporobacter othiniensis
GTATAGAACACATAAAAATTTCTTTTGTAATAATTTCCGTATATATTAGTTGTCTTATACTAAAAAAAATATATTCGGATATTACATTAATAAGTCATATTAAAGAATTTACCAAGGAAATTACAATATCATTTCTTGGAGAAGATCTTAAGTGTATAGCACTATTAGATAGTGGTAACTTGCTAAAAGATCCTTTAAGTAAAAGTGATGTAGTTATGATAAATTCTTCTTTGTTAAACAAATATTTGCCTGAAAATTATAGTTATGAATATGTTGATGTACTTTTGGCAGAAGAAATCATCAACAGCTTAAGTGAAGATATATCATCCAGGGTAAGGCTGATCCCTTATAACCACGCGACTAGTAATAAAACTAGTATGATACTGGGATTTAAAGCCGACTATTTACAAATTGATAATAAAAAGATAGGAAATATTGTACTTGGCATATCTAATTTTAAAGACGACAATTATAATGCTATATTAAATCCGAGTATACTTTCTTAGGTCTTAAAATGGGGAGGGTTATAATTGAAATTAACATTAATGAAAATGAAGTGGAAAATAAACTCTTGGCTAGTAAATATAGGTTCTAAATTAGGTATAATTAAACCTAATGGTATGTATTACATGGGCGGTGTAAATATATTGCCTCCACCTCTAAAACCAGATGAGGAAAGGTTATTAATAGACAGGCTTGAAAAAGATGAGAGTGTAAAAACTATATTAATCGAAAGAAACCTTCGACTAGTAGTATATATATCTAGAAAATTTGAAAATACAGGTATAGATGTCGAAGATTTAATATCAATAGGAACAATTGGTCTTATAAAAGCTGTTAATACATTTAAATCAAATAAAAATATTAAATTAGCAACGTATGCATCTAGATGTATAGAAAATGAAATATTAATGTATCTTAGAAAAAATAATAAGAAAAAGGCAGAAGTATCATTTGATGAGCCATTAAATACTGATTTAGATGGTAATGAATTATTACTATCTGATGTGCTTGGAACAGAGAATGATGAAATATATAAAATTATTGAAGAGGAAATAGATAAGAATTTGCTTTTTATGGCATTAGATAAATTATCTGATAGAGAAAAGCAAATTATGGAATTAAGATTTGGCCTAACAACGAGAGGAAATGAAAAAACTCAAAAAGAAGTAGCTAACATCCTTGGTATATCTCAATCCTATATTTCTAGACTTGAAAAGAAAATAATTAGCAGGTTAAAAAAGGAAATGAAAAAATTTGTATAAGTTAAATAAAATCTCGATAAAAGTATAAAAATATATGATATGTAAATAATTTCATATAAAGAATCTTTTAAGAGAGGACTGAAACTTATGCAAATTAATAAGGTTGAAATCTGTGGTGTGAACACATCAGAACTGCCAGTTCTTAAAAATGCTCAAATGATGGACCTTCTAGTTAAAATAAAGGCAGGAGATGAAGACGCTAGACAGCAGTTTGTTAGGGGAAATTTAAGACTAGTTCTAAGTATTATTCAAAAGTTTAACAATAGAGGAGAAAATATTGACGACTTATTTCAAATTGGTTGTATTGGTCTTATAAAAGCTATAGATAATTTTGATTTAAGTCAAAATGTTAGGTTTTCAACTTATGCGGTTCCAATGATAATAGGTGAAATAAGAAGATATTTAAGAGATAATAATCCTATTAGGGTTAGTAGATCCCTAAAAGATATTGCTTATAAAGCTCTCCAAGTGAGAGAAAAATTAATCAGAAGCAATTCAAAGGAACCAACAGTTTCAGAAATAGCAAAGGAGTTAGAGCTGGATGTGGAATCTGTTGTTATGGCTTTAGATGCCATACAAGATCCTATATCATTGTTTGATCCAGTATATCAGGATAATGGGGATGCCATATTTGTAATGGATCAAGTTCAAGACAAAAAAGATACTGATGAGCACTGGCTTCAAGAAATAGCATTGAAAGAAGCAATAAAAAAACTTAATAACAGAGAAAAACTTGTATTAGACTTGAGGTTTTATAAAGGCCGTACTCAAATCGAAGTGGCAGATGAAATAGGAATATCCCAAGCACAAGTTTCACGAATTGAAAAAAATGCTTTAAAAAACATGAGAAAGTACATTTAATTATAATTAAATATGAAGAATAAATCCTTAGTACAAGAATACTAAGGATTTTTTTGCATAGAAATATTAAAAGAGAAATATATTTTTTTTGTATTTTTAAGGAGGATGTTATAATATGATAAGAGTATCTGATATAATGGATAAAGAAATTATCAATGTGAAAAATGGAAAGAAGATGGGTTTTATTACAGACATAGACATAGATGTTAATGAAGGTAAAGTTGTATCTTTTTCAACTACAGGAGAAGGAAGTGGAGGATTCTTTTCTAGAGGTATGGATGTGGATGTAATATTTTGGAATGATATATTAAAAATAGGATGTGACACAATAATAGTAAATATAGGCTCAGAAAGAAAAGTAGACATTGATGAAATAAAAATTTAAGCTAACTTAACTAAGGAGGAAAATTATGCAATGTCCTTATTGTAACTATAAGGAGTCTAAAGTTGTAGACTCAAGACATACAGACAGTAATTCTATTAGAAGAAGAAGAGAGTGTGAATCTTGTAAAAAAAGATACACAACTTACGAAACTATTGAAACAACACCTGTTATGGTGGTAAAAAAAGATAATACAAGAGAATATTTTGATAGGGAAAAAATAAAAAATGGTCTAATAAAATCTTGTGAAAAGAGACCAGTTTCAATTGATCAAATTGAAGGAGTAGTATCTTTTATAGAGAATGAAATAAATAAGAACTATATGACTGAAGTGGAAACAAAAATAATCGGTGAAATGATTATGGACAAACTAAAAGATATAGATGAAGTATCTTACGTTAGATTTGCATCTGTATATAGGCAATTTAAAGATATAAATACCTTTGTTAATGAATTAAAAACAATATTAATGGAAAAGGATGAATAAAATGGAGAATTATATAACAATAGATAAGATACAAAAAGAATTAGACTTTGTTAATTTAGTTATAACAACAACTAATATAGATGCCAAAAATGAAGAAGACCTATTTAAAACATTTAAACAAGAAGAATTTAATTTAATAAATTTAACAAGAAATTCTCAAATTCACTCTAGTATTGTTAATAAAATTGATGAAAATAATATAGGGCAAAGGATAGAGGGAGACGCTTTAATTACTGATATTCCTCAAGTTCCATTGTTGATATTAACAGCAGATTGTGTTCCTGTCGTTATTATTGACAAAGTAAATAAAGCTATAGGAGTAGCTCATGCAGGTTGGAGAGGGACTTATGATAAGATAAGTAAAAAAACCATAGAAGAAATGATAAAAAATTATAACTCTAACCCAGAAGACTTAGTTTGTGTAATAGGTCCATCAATAGGACCTTGTTGTTATGAAGTTTCAAAAGACTTAGTTGAAAAATTTAACATAAATTTAGCAAATCATGCAGGAAAATTCGATATAATAAAAGATAATAAATACTATTTGGATTTATGGAAAATTAACGAACTTACGTTAAAGGATTGTAAAGTTAAAGAAGAAAATATAATAAATCTTCAAATATGTACTAATTGTAATCATGATAAGTTCTATTCTTATAGAAAGCATAACAAAACACCAAAGAGGATAGGAACTATGATTCAAATTAGATAGGGAGGAATAATAATGAGTAGCAAGATTCTTGTAATTGATGATGAAGAGCATATAGTAGAACTATTGCAATTTAATTTAGAGACTTCTGATTATATTGTAGACTATTCTTATGATGGCTTTGATGGTTTTTTAAAAGCAAAAGAGAATAAACCAGATTTAATACTACTTGATTGGATGTTACCAAATATAAGTGGTATAGATGTATTAAAAAAATTAAGAGGGGATAAAGATCTTAAAAATATACCTGTTATTATGCTTACGGCTAAAAATATGGAAAGTGATAAAGTTGAAGGTTTAGTAGGTGGTGCAGATGACTATATAACAAAACCTTTTAGTATAAAAGAATTACTAGCTAGAATAAGTTCTGTATTAAGAAGATACAATATGAACTCGCCAAGAGAAGAAGAAGTATTAACAGTAAAAGATATAAAACTAGACTTGATAAAACATGAAGTTACTAAAAATGGGGAAAAACTAGATTTAACTTTAAAAGAATTTGATTTATTGAAAATACTACTTCAAAATAAAGGTAAGGTTTTATCTAGGAACTTTTTATTAGATAAGATCTGGGGTTATGAATTTTATGGAGAAACTAGAACTGTAGATGTTCATATTAGATATTTAAGAAAGAAAATAGAAAGCTCAGATAGTAATGAAAAATATATCGAAACTATTAGAGGTATAGGGTATAAAATAGAGTAAGAAATGGAGAAAAAATATGGATGTGGAACCTATTAGCAGTTTTTACTTTTTTGTTATGCTATTAGCTTGTAGTGTGGCAATACTTTTATATAGATATACTATAACTATAAGAAGATTTTTAAAAAGTTTTATCAAAATATCAAAAAAAGTAAGTGATAAAGAATTTCATTCAAGATTACAAACTTCTGCCAGAGGAGAACTTGGTGAACTTACTAGAAATTTTAATTTTATGATGGAAACTATGGAAAATACAATTGAAGAGGTACAGTATAAGCATCTTCAACTTACTTCAGTACTTAAGAGTATTTCTCATGGAATTATAGTTATTGATATTGATGGAAATATTATCTTAATTAATGATGAAGCTCGTAAAATGATAAAAAGTAAATGTAATGGAAAAGAAGAAGGAAAAAATTTTAAACAAGTTATAGATGTATATGATATTTTAAATGGTATAGAACGATATATTGGAAGCAAAGAAAATCAAACTAATAATATAACTTTAGATGATGAAATTGTTTATAGAATAAAAATTGATCCTGTATATCTACAAAACTCTAAAAATGCCATTATAGGTTCTATAATTAATATTGAAGATATAACAGAAATTGTAAAATTAGAAAATATGCGTAGAGATTTTGTGGCAAATGTTAGTCACGAATTAAAAACACCTTTGACATCAATAAACGGATTTGTAGAAACCTTAATGATGAATGAAGACTTGCCAGTAGATAAAAGAAATAGGTTTTTAGCTATAATCCAAAAAGAATCAGATAGACTAAAAAGATTGATTGAAGATATACTTTTACTATCCTCAATAGAAAGTAAAAATAATCTAGTGACAGAAAATATACTACTTTATGATGTGTTTAAAGAAGTATATGAGATGATAAATTACATAGCTAATTCCAAAAAAATTGATTTATCATATGATTTTGAAGATAAAGAAATAGTAGTCCAGGCCTATAGTGACTATGTTAAACAGTTATTACTTAATTTAATAGATAATGCTATTAAATATACACCAGAAGGCGGGAAAGTAACTGTAAAACAATTTTCAATAAATAATGAAATAGTAATAGAAGTTATAGACAATGGGGTAGGAATCCCAAAAGAAGACCAAAGTAAAATATTCCAAAGATTTTATAGAGTAGATAAGGCTAGAAGTAGATCTGTAGGAGGTACAGGTTTAGGTCTTGCCATAACAAAACATATTGTTCACTCTTTAAAGGGGAGCATCAGCGTAGAAAGCGAACTTGGAGAGGGGAGCAAATTTATAATAAGATTACCAAAAAAAATTTCCTAGATTATTAGGGAATTTTTTTTTATTTTTGCACAAACTAAAATTATAAAAATTTAAATGTTTTTGTTGATTGTTGTAAAGTATGAAATTTTTAGGAGGATTCAATTAAATGAAAGATAGTTTAATAAATGACGCTCTGTTTAGACACGCTTTTCTTACAGCTATGATAATCGGTGTTCTATGCAGATTTTTTCTACTAAGAGTTAAAGATAAGCAATATCCATCAAGACCGCAGGATTATTTAGAACAAATAATAGTGGCAGGCCTTGCAGCATCGCTAGGAGCAATTGCTTTACCAGCCCTAATAGATAAAGAATTTTCTGCGTTGACGTTTTTAGCTGTTGGTATTCAACAATTTCAGGGTTTATCTAATCAAGAAAAAATAACTCTAGAAAATATTGATTATGAAGATATGGTTGAAAAAGGAGCACCATATATAGATAATATTTCAAGTACATATGAGGTAAGAAGTTACGTAAGTTTATTTTCTGCGTTAGTTGCATCAATAGTATATATATATGTTGCAAGGAAATATGGTGCACACATGTTAGTGTGTACGATTTTAGCGGCTATTGGAGGATGCATTGTAGGAATGATTTTTGTAAGAATTTTGAGAAGAAGTAGTATAAAAGATATTGCTGATATTTATTCAGCTGAGATATCTTTTGATGGACCAATATTAAAAGTTAATGGTGTTTATATGGAAAATATAGGTTTGAAAGAGACTAGGAAAAAATATTTAGAAAAGGCTATAGCTATAGAAATAGTACCTAAAGATTTTAGTGCATTTGGAACTTTATGTGATATAGGTCAACAACAAGCAATAATGAATACTATCTATGTGCACTTAGGTGTAGATAATGATGTGGATGAAAAAGATGTATTTCCTATTGCTAGGATGGACTTTAATAAGAAGTCTGTTCTCATTATAATGGTGCCCTTGTATAAAAACGAAATTATTTTTATGCAAGCAGCTGGTAGTGCACCTATTTTAGATACATCAAAGAGAAAATTAAGTGCATATATGAAAAAAGGTTTTGATATGTAAGGAAAATGGTTAAAAGAGGTGGTAAAATGGATAAAATATTTTTTATAGGGATTATAATTGGGGTATTATCTAGAATAATAATGTTAAACTTAGATGAAAAACAATATCCTGCACAACCTAATGTGCTTGTTTCTCAAATAGTTCTTGCTTTTGTAGCATCTTCTTTAGGCGCATTACTTGTACCTGCATTACTAGAGAGGTCCTATACATCTATTACCTTTTTGTCATTGGCAGCTGAGCAATTTAGACAAGTTAGAAATAATAGAAGAGATACATTGCAATCTTTAGAAAGTACTCAGTTAGTATCAAGAGGAAATTCATTTATAGAAGATATTGCAAGAACCTATGAAATAAGAAATTATATGTGTATTGTAACATCATTTCTTACAGTAGCATTATATCATGCACTTAATAGCGAATTTAAAGTAAAGGATCCAACGGCGTTAATAGTTAGTTCGTTATTTGGTCTTATTTTGGCTTACATACTAAGAAGAAGCATATCTAGACAATGTATTGGAGATATTGCTGAAATATCAATTGTAGATGTGAGTTTTGTTGATACAAGCATATTAAAAGTAGGTGATTTTCAAGGGTTAACTAATGTGGCCTTAAAAGAAGATAGAGAAAAATATCTAAAATATGCTGTAGGGATAAAAATAATGCCAAGAGATAATAGCTATAAAAATGCTTCAATAATTGCTTATGTAGGCCAAAGGCAAGCTATTTGTTACAATCTTTACTCCAGACTTGGAATACTAAAACAAATTGTAGAACCGGCTTTTACACCTTTACCAAGGAAAAATCCTAAAAATCAATGTTTATACTTAGCATTTTTCCCAATTGAAAAGGATGAGAGAAAAATAATTGAAGCAGTGAAGTCATGTCCTATACTTGATAGTGCTAGAGGAAAAAATATAGCTTTAAATAATATGAAAATTGAAGGAAAGGAGATCGTATAAATGAGTGATAATATTGAAATAAATTCAGCTACATTGGCGGTTATAACTACAGATAAGAATATGAATACAATAGGGGGATGTCCTATTTTTTATGCTAATAATGATGATGAATTACAAAAACGCGCAATGTTATTTGCAAAGTGTGTAAATGGAATGGTTCATCAAATAACAGATGAAGTACTTATAGTAGTAAGGCATTAAGGTACCTGAAAGAGGTACCTTTTGTTGATTAATATAGCGTAGATGTAGATATAAGTTGACTAATTTTTTTAAATCATGTATGATTAAATGATGTATTTACATCTAAAATTAGATAATACATTTATGTGGAAAAGTGGTGATATGCAAAATGGAAGTAAACGTAAAAAATATTAATAATATAATAAGTAAAGTTTATAAAAATAGTATTGCAGATGAAATGGGTATTGAGGTTGGCGATATACTCTTATCTGTGAATAAAGAACGAGTTGAAGATATAATTCAATATAGATTTTTAATAAGTGAAGAATATATTGAACTGGAAATTCAAAAACAAAAAAATGGAAAAATATATTTATACGAAATTGAAAAAGATTATGATGAAGAGCTAGGTATGGAATTTACTAATCCTATCATAGATAAAGCAAAAAGTTGTAGAAATAAATGTGTATTCTGCTTTATAGATCAGTTACCTACAGGCATGAGGGATACTCTTTATTTTAAAGATGATGATTCAAGACTATCTTTCTTACAAGGAAACTTTGTTACATTAACTAATATGAGTGAGGATGATATTAATAATATAATAAGATATAGAATTAGTCCTATAAATATTTCTGTACATACTACAAATCCTGAATTAAGAAGAAAAATGATAAATAATAAATTTGCAGGAAAGTTAATTGATACAATGAGAAGATTAGCTGATGCAGGTATAGAAATGAATGCTCAAATTGTATTATGTCCAGGATATAATGATAAAGAAGAGTTAGAAAGAACCTTGGAAGATTTAGCGAGTTTACGCCCTTATGTTAAAAGCGCAGCCATTGTTCCTGTAGGAATTACAAGATATAGAGATAATCTTGCTAGACTGGAAACTTTTGACGAGAAAAGTTCAGGAGAAACTATTGATCAAGTTCATAAATTACAAGAAAAATATCTTAAAGAGCTTAATACTAGATTTGCATTTTTATCAGATGAGTTTTATATTCTTGCAAAAAGGCCATTATTAAAATATGATGAATATGAAGGATTTGACCAATTTGAAGATGGTGTTGGAATGATAACAAAAATGGGAACAGAGATTGTACAATACCTAGATACAATAAATGATGATAGATTAAATAAAACCAAAAAAGTATCAATTGCAACAGGAAAATCTGCTTATGAATTTATGTGTCATATGGCTAATAGAATAATGGAAAAATTTAAAAATATAGAAATTAATGTATATAGAATTAAAAATAATTTCTTTGGTGAAACGATAACTGTTAGTGGACTTTTAACTGCTACTGATTTAATTGACCAATTGAAAAATGAAGATTTAGGAGAAACTCTATATATAACTAGATCTATGATGAAAGCTGATGAAGAAATTTTCTTAGACAATATAACTTTAAAAGAATTAGAGGAAAAATTAAATTTAGAAGTAGTACCATGTCAAAATGAAGGTACTGATGTAGTAGACAAGATAACTAAATAGGAAGGAGAATAAATATGGATAATAGACCCATAGTTGCAGTAGTAGGTAGACCGAACGTTGGAAAATCTACACTATTCAATAAATTAGCAGGAAAGAGAATATCAATAGTAGAAGATACACCAGGAGTTACTAGAGACAGAATATTTACAGAGGTAGAGTGGTTAAATAAATACTTCACTTTAATAGACACAGGAGGAATTGAGCCTGAAAATGACGATATAATACTAACTCAAATGAGAAACCAAGCTATGCTTGCAATGGATATGGCTCATGTAATAGTATTTGTTGTTGATGGAAAGAGTGGAATAACTTCTGCAGATAGAGAAGTTGGACTAATGTTAAGAAAAACAAATAAGCCAGTTATCTTAGCAGTAAACAAAATAGATAATATGAACTTAGTAGATAACATATATGACTTCTATGAATTAGGTTTAGGAGAACCACATCCAATATCAAGTGCCAATGCAATGGGACTTGGTGACTTGTTAGACGAAATAGTAGAAAACTTCCCAGAAGGATTAAATACCGAATATAACGAAGATATAATAAGAGTTGCTATAACTGGTAAACCTAATGCAGGTAAATCTTCTATATTAAATAAAATATTAGGAGAAGATAGAGTTATAGTAAGTCCAATAGCAGGAACAACAAGAGATGCAGTCGATACATACTTTGAAAAAGGTGATCAACAATATTTATTAATAGATACTGCAGGTATAAGAAGAAAAAGTAAAGTATATGAAAGAGTTGAGAAATTCTCTGTACTTAGATCTATGAGTGCGGTATCTAGAGCGGACGTAGTTTTAATCGTTATAGATGCAACAGAAGGTGTTACAGAGCAAGATACAAAAGTTGCAGGTATTGCCCATGATGAAGGTAAGGCTTGTATATTTGTAGTAAATAAATGGGACTTAATAGAAAAAGATAATAAAACATTAGGAAATTACACTAATGAGATAAGAGATATGTTCCCATTTATGAACTATGCTCCAATATTATTCGTATCGGCAGTAACTAATCAAAGGATGGGTAAAATACTAGATACAGTGGATAAAGTGGCTGCAGAACATTCTAAGCGTGTAAGTACATCACAATTAAATGATGTAATAGGTGAAGCTGTAATGCTTAACCAACCACCGTCAGATAAAGGAAAGAGACTTAAAATATACTATGGTGCTCAAACAGGAGTTAAACCACCAAAGATTACTTTATATATAAACAGTAAAGACTTAACTCACTTCTCTTATCAAAGATACTTAGAAAATAAAATAAGAGAGAACTTTGGATTCGAAGGAACATCAATGCAATTTGAGTACAAAGAAAAGGATAGAAAAAGATAGAAATTTTAGGGGGTTAATATGTTAATTTATTTAATTATAATTATAATTGCATACCTTCTTGGAAATATATCAACTTCATATATAGTAGCAAAGCGACTTGCTGGAGTTGATATAAGAACTCAAGGTTCTGGTAACGCAGGCTCTACAAATGTACTTAGGACATTAGGTAAAAAAGCTGGGGCACTAACTTTTGTAGGAGATGTATTAAAAGGATTAATCGCAGTATTAATAGCTAGGTTAATAGCTTACGGTGTTCATATGGACCAAAGTATTTGTGCTTATATAGCTGTAGTTGCTGTTGTACTTGGTCATAATTATCCGGCATTTCTTGGATTTAAAGGTGGAAAAGGTGTTGCAACCTCTTTAGGTTCTATGTTAGGAATGAATCCTTTAGTTGCACTAATGTGTTTAGGGTTTTTTATAATAATAGTAGCCATAACTAAGTATGTTTCTTTAGGCTCTATACTAGGTATCGGTTTGTCTCCTATAATAATGCTTATAAATCACAATACTAAAGGCGTTTTAGTTACATTATTTTTAACTATATCAGTGACTATAACCCATAAAGAAAATATTAAGAGATTAATAAATGGTACTGAAAGAAAAATAGGAGAAAAAAAGAAAGATTAAATTACTATATTAGGTGGTGTTTATTATGAAGAAGATGTGTGTTATAGGTGCTGGAAGTTGGGGGAGTGCATTAGCTCTTAGCTTACATAAAAATAATCATAAAGTTTTCATGTGGACAAGAGATAATGAACAAGTTAAAGAAATAAATGATACTAGAAAAAATAGCAAGTTCTTACCAGAAATTATTTTTCCAGAAGATTTAATAGTTTCTAATGATTTAGAAGAGGTTATAAAAGATAGTAGAATTATTGTAATTGCAGTACCATCTCAGGCTGTAAGAAGTGTATGCAAACAAATTAAACCTTTTGTTAGTAGTAATCAAATCTTAGTTGATGTGGCAAAAGGATTAGAAAAAGGAACAGGACTTAGACTTTCAGATGTAGTAAAAGAAGAATTGCCTAATAATCCTTACGTAGCACTATCAGGCCCTTCTCATGCAGAAGAAGTTTCTAAATTTATGCCAACAACTTTGGTTGCTGCATGTGAAAAAATTGAATATGCTCAGGAAGTACAAGATGCTTTTATGAGTCCGTCTCTTAGAGTGTACACTAATCCTGATATAATAGGAGTAGAACTTGGAGGAGCATTAAAAAACATTATAGCATTTGGTGCAGGAATGTGTGACGGACTGGGCTATGGTGATAACACAAAGGCAGCTTTAATGACAAGAGGAATTGCGGAAATTGGAAGACTTGGCGTTGCTATGGGAGCCAATGTAAATACTTTTACAGGACTTGCTGGTATAGGAGATTTAATAGTTACTTGTACAAGTATTCATAGTAGAAATAGAAGAGCAGGTATACTTATGGGACAAGGTAAAACTCTCCAAGAAACATTAGATGAAGTTCAAATGGTAGTAGAAGGAATAACTGCCACAGAAGTAGCATATAAAGTTTCTAGGGATTTGAATATTGATATGCCTATAACTGAAGCAATATACTCAGTTTTATATCAAGGTGCTAATCCGAATGAAGCTGTATTAGAGCTTATGACTAGAACGAAAAAACATGAAATGGAAGAAGTAGTTAATAACGGCTTGTTCAAATAATAAATTTAATTAAATAAGCTATAAATATATATGTAATAAAAAATTCCCTCCTGAAATATAATTAACTAAGAAATTATATGCAGGAGGGAATTATTATGAACAATATATATGAAGACATCGCTAAAAGAACTCAAGGTGACATATATATAGGTGTTGTTGGACCTGTTAGAACAGGGAAATCAACGTTTATTAGACGATTTATGGAAACACTTGTGTTACCTAACATAGAAAATGACTTCAAAAGAGAAAGAACTAAAGATGAGATACCTCAAAGTGGTTCAGGAAAAACCATAATGACAGTTGAGCCTAAATTTGTTCCAGCTGATGGCGTTGAAATAAAGATTAAAGACACAGTATCTCTAAAAGTTAGAATGGTGGACTGCGTAGGATACATAGTTGATGGGGCTTTAGGTCATGAAGAAGACGGAAAGCAAAGACTAGTATCTACACCATGGTCAAAAGAAGCTATGACCTTTGAAAAAGCCGCAGAAATAGGTACAAAAAAGGTTATAAAAGATCATTCTACAATTGGAATTGTAATTATTACAGATGGATCTGTTACTGGAATTGATAGAAGTAACTATATAATTCCAGAAGAAAGAGTTATAAAAGAATTAAAGGCATTGAAGAAGCCATTTGCAGTAGTATTAAATACTAAATATCCAGACAGCGAAGATACAGCATTTTTAAGAAGTGATTTGGAGCAAAAATATTCAGTTCCTGTAGTACCTATAGATGTTGATCAAATGGATGAGGGAGATATAGGAGAAGTAATGGAAACAGTTTTATACGACTTCCCATTAGCTGAAATAAGAATTAATTTACCTGATTGGATAGAAGGTTTATCTAATAATCATTGGATTAAAACTAATATAATAAATACTTTAAAACAATCTATAGCATCTATTGACAAAATAAGAGATATAGATTCTGTAGTACATGGATTTAATGAGTTACCTTTCTTAGAAGATTGTGAGGTAGATGATGTAAGTCTTGGTGAAGGTGTAATAAACATTGATGTATGTACAAAACAAGAGTTATTCTATGAAATATTAGAAGAACAAAGTGGATTCAAAATTGAAGGAGATTGCCAATTACTTAATTTAATTACTAAACTATCAAAAGTTAAAGTTGAGTATGATAAGATAGAAAGTGCTCTAAGTGATGCAAAAACTTTAGGTTATGGTGTTGTAGCACCATCTCTTGATGAACTTAGTTTAGAGGAGCCAGAAATTATTAAGCAAGGAAAACAATATGGAATTAAATTAAAAGCAAATGCTCCATCACTTCATATAATTAAAGCGGATATTTCAACAGAGGTATCTCCTATAGTTGGAAATCAAAACCAAGGAGAAGAAATGATAAAATATCTACTTGAAGAGTTTGAGCAAAATCCAGCAGAAATATGGGAATCTAATATGTTTGGTAAATCATTAAATGATTTGGTAAAAGAACAATTACAAAGTAAATTATATACTATGCCAGAAGAGATAAGATGCAAGATTCAAAAAACTTTGCAAAAAATTATTAATGAAGGTAGTAGTAATATAATAACTATTTTGTTATAAGGAATATTTTAAGATTACAATTAAATATTGATATAATAAAAAAGGACCTAAACTTTTAATATGATAAGTTTAGTTCTTTTTTATTTTTAATTATTATAATATAACTTTTCTTAATAATTAAAAATTTATAAGAATAATGCAAATTAAAATATGTCAAAATACAATGATATTTGGATTTGAAAAATAATTCAGAAAATTTTGAGAAGATTGAAAATAATTAGAGGAAATTTGGAGTAAACATAGAATTAATCTAAATAAGAGTATAAAGGTATGTGTTTTTGCATTCTTTTCAGTTATAAAACAGGGTGCTATAAATATAATTTAATATATATCTTTTACTCATAGGTATATTAATTTTTTTAGGGACAAATTTTATTATTAGGAGGGATTTTATGGAAAACGTAGTTAACGCAGTCAATAACATCATATGGAGCAATTGGCTAGTATATTTATGTCTAGGTGCTGGAGTTTATTTTTCTCTTAGAACTAGATTCTCTCAAATTAGAAATTTAAAAGAAATGGTACATTTGTTATTCGCGGGTGAAAAATCTGAAGAAGGTATTTCATCTTTCCAAGGTTTCTGTACTGCATTAGCAGGGCGTATAGGTACAGGTAATATAGCAGGTGTTGCTACAGCTATTGCTTGGGGTGGTCCAGGGGCACTATTCTGGATGTGGGTTATAGCTTTTTTAGGAGCAGGTTCAGCTCTTGCAGAGTCTACATTAGGTCAATTATATAAAGAAAAGCATGAAGGTGAATACTGTGGAGGTCCAGCATATTATATAGAAAAAGGTTTTGGAAAAAAAGGGTGGTCAAAAGCATATGGTATGGCTTTTGCCATAGTTACACTTTTAGCAATGGGAATATTAATGCCAGGTGTTCAATCTAACTCAATAGCAGTATCTATTGAAAATGCATTTGGATTAAGTACAACAATTACTGGTATAGCATTAGTTATTTTAGTTGGTGTAGTTATATTTGGTGGGATAAAAAGAATAGGTGCTGCAGCAGAATTTATAGTTCCATTTATGGGTGGAGCATATATATTAATGTCTTTAATAATAATAATTGTTAATATAGGAGCTTTACCAGGAGTTATAGCTACAATATTTAAATCAGCATTTGGTGCAGAAGCTACTTTTGGTGGTATAATTGGATCTACGATAGCTTGGGGTGTTAAACGTGGTGTTTACTCAAATGAAGCTGGTCAAGGTACTGGACCGCAGGCATCTTCAGCTGCAGAAGTATCTCACCCTGTAAAACAAGGTTTTGTTCAAGCTTTCTCAGTATATGTTGATACATTATTCGTTTGTTCAGCAACTGGATTTATGATATTAATAACTGATAACTATACTACATTTGATGCTGCTGGCAAAGTTATATATAATGCAGGGCCAGAATATACAGTTGAACAAATAGGTCCAGCTTATACTCAAGGAGCTGTTAATACTCTAATACCTGGATTTGGTGCAGCGTTCGTTGCTATAGCATTATTCTTCTTCGCATTTACTACTTTGATGGCTTATTATTATATAGCTGAGGTTAACTTAAACTATATGATTAAGAGACTTACTGGCAAAGGAAATAAGATGGCAACTCACGTATTAAAATTTATAATGTTAGGAATGATATTCTTTGGATGTGTTAAGAGTGCAGGACTTGCATGGACAATGGGTGATATAGGTGTTGGACTTATGGCATGGTTAAATATAGTTGCAATACTATTGCTATCTAATATTGTAATGAAGTGTTTTAAAGACTATGAGGCACAAATGAAATCTGGTAAATCTAGTGAAGAAATTACATTTGATCCAGTAGCACTTGGAATTAAGAATGCAGATTTCTGGGAAGATAGAAACGCGCAAAAAGTTGAGTAGTATTATTTAAATATTAAAATTATTGAAATGGTTCTTGATTTATCAAGAACCATTTTTTAATAAAAAATAGAATTTTTTATAATTTTTTAGAATAATATGTGAAATTTTTTATATTATTGGTTATAATCTTATATATGAATATTATAAAGTAATAATACTGAAATTCACGTGGTAGAATTAAATTATTTGACAAGATAATTTATAATGCTTAAAATATAGTTAAAATGGATTAATTATACTTTATGTTTTTATATTTCTCAGGGAATATACATAATTCAATTGGTAGAGAAAATGTAGGAGGAAAGAAAATGTTAGATATCAAAAGGATAAGAGAAAATCTAGAAGATATTAAAAAAGCTATGGACAGAAGAGGAGAAAAAGAATTTGATCTTGATGCTGTTGTAGAACTAGATGATCAAAGAAGAGAGTTACTAAAAGAAGTTGAAGCTTTAAAGAGTGAAATGAATGTTGAACAAAAGAAAATACCTCAACTAATGAAAGAAGGTAAAAAAGAAGAAGCTGAGGCTGAAAAAGTTAAGCTTAAAGAGTTATCTGAAAACATAAAAGTTTTAGATGAAAAAGTTAAAAAAGTTCAAGATGAATTACAATATAGATTACTTAGAATACCAAACGTTCCAAATGCAAACGTTCCACAAGGTGATACTGATGAAGATAACGTAGAAGTTAGAAAATGGGGAGAACCAAGAAAATTTGATTTTGATTTCAAAGCTCACTGGGATATAGGTACTAATTTAGGAATTTTAGATTTTGAAACTGGAGCTAAAATAACTGGTTCAAGATTTACATTATATAGAGATAAAGGTGCAAGACTAGAAAGATCTGTAGCCAACTTCTTCTTAAATACAAATACAGAAGAACAAGGATATACTGAGTTTATACCACCATTTATGGCTAATACAAACTCATTCTTAGGAACTGGACAACTTCCAAAATTCGGGGAAGATATGTTTAAAGTTGAAGGAACTGATTACTACTTAATACCAACATCAGAAGTACCTTTAACAAATATAGTTGCAAATGAAATATTATCATATGATGAATTACCTTTAAATTATACTGCTTACACTCCATGCTTTAGATCAGAGGCTGGTTCTGCAGGTAGAGATACTAGAGGTCTTGTTAGACAACATCAATTCAATAAAGTTGAAATGGTTAAAATAGTTGCACCAGAAACTTCATATGATGAATTAGAAAAATTAACTGCTAATGCAGAATATTTATTACAAAAATTAAACATACCATATAGAGTTGTTAGAATATGTACAGGAGACTTAGGTTTCACTGCTGCATATAAATATGACTTAGAAGTATGGATGCCATCATACAATAGATATGTTGAAATATCTTCTTGTTCAAATTGTGAAGATTTCCAAGCTAGAAGAGCTGGAATAAGATTTAAAAGAGATAAAAACTCTAAGGCTGAATATTGTCATACATTAAATGGATCAGGTCTTGCTGTGGGTAGAACAGTTGCCGCTATTCTTGAAAATTACCAACAAGCAGATGGTTCAGTAGTAGTTCCAGAAGTATTAAGACCATATATGGGAATAGATGTTATAAAATAATTTTAATTTACATAATAAAAAGAGAGATGAATATCTCTCTTTTTTTGTGGAAACTATTTGCATTTAAATGTTTCACATGATGAAAAGTGAGAATTAATAAGAACACTATCTGCACTACATCTAGAGTCGTTGTAATAAATGCAATTATAAGCTTCGCAAATTATATTTTCTGGTTCTGTATTACCACCTACCTCTATTGCACTAGTAAAAAATCCTACACTATCTGCAAAGTATGTTGAACAAGTAGTTTCAGATGTTCTTACTGCAGAATTACCTCTTATATGTATGTAACCAGCATGACAACATTTATCATAATTATGAGCACAATTAGTCGCTTGACAATATAATTTTTTTTCAGACATATTATTTCCTCCTAATCAACACTTCATTACTTTATTTTTATCTAAAGTAAATAAAGTATGTATAAAGATATATAATTTCTGTGGAAATATATTCTATTGTGATATGCTAAATATAGCTGATTTATTTGTAGCTACATTAATTGGGGGAAGGATATTTGTTGTAGTAAAAGATGCAGCATCTACCATGAGTACAAGTTTGATTTTAGCATTAGGGCTTTATATAAGATTCTAGTATTCATTTTGATTTATTATAAAAGGTTAAAGATAATAGATAAAAGGTACTTAATAGGTATATTTGCAACAGAAAGAGAACTTCTTTTAAAAAATATAGGAATTAAACAAATAAATCCATCATCAGCAACACAGATATTAATTTTAGAGACTATATTTGGAGTTATATTTTCTATCATAATTTATAGTGAACAAATTACAACAAAATTTGGCATAGGATTTGTATATATATATATATTGAAGTTGTAATTTCTGAAACAAAATTAAGTTTTTCAAGAAAAAAGAAGAAACTTGTATAGAAGACAATGATTAAAAAATAAATCTATTCACATATTAAGAAGGGTTTAAATAATATTTAAAGAAATTATATAATTAATTACTTTTAAATAAGAATATTATTTAGATACTGAGGTGAATCCATTGAAGAAAATAAAATATTCGAGGCTCTTTATACTAGGGATACTTATATATTTAGTATTTAAAGGAGTAACTCTTTTAATAGGATTGAATACATCTGTATTAGTACTAAAAGATGATTTTTACACTATGAAAGTTAAGGAAAAGTGTATTGTTATAAGAGATGAATATTTAATAAAAAGTGATACTAGTGGAACACTATCTTTGCTAGTAAATAATAATGAAAAAGTTCAAAAATCTCAGAATATAGCTACCATATACAATAACAATATAGATGATAGTATTAATAAAGAAATAAATAATTTAAAAGAAGAGATAAAGGACTTGGAAAGAGAAAACAATGCATTAAAAATTGGTATATTATCTGTAAAAAAAGAAGAATTAAAAATATTAGAAGAAAAAGTTAAAGCTAATGCTACCAATTATTATGCTAGTACATCTGGAATTATATCTTATAAATATGACAACAATGAAAATAAATATAATAGTGATGATTTGTCTAATTTAACTAAAGAAGATATAGAAAATCTAAGTAATAACTATATACCAACTTCAACTAATAATAAAAAGATAAAACAAGGTAATATTATAGCTAGATTGATAAACAATAATGAGTATTATGTGGCATTTGTAAGTGAAGATAATAAGTTGTTTAATGAAGGTGATAGTGTTAAAATTAAAATTAAGAATGAGGAAATAAATGGCGAAATATATAAAATATATAAAAAAAATAATTGTTTTATTATAGTAGTTAAAATTACACAACAAAATCTTGAAATTTACGATACAAGAGTGGAAGAATTTGATATAATATATAGACAAATGGAAGCTTTAAGGATACCGAAAGAATCTATAGTAAAAAAGGACAGCAAAACAGGTGTATATGTTATAAATGAAGAAAATAATAAGCCAGAATTTATAGAAATTAAAGGTATTTCTTTTGAGGACGATACTTATGTATATGTGGATTTTAGAAGTAATGAAGTTAATGGGGTAAACACAATTAAATTGCATGATAGAATTATTTTAAGACCTAATTTTATAAACAAAAGAATTACAAAGATTAATTAGTATAAGGAATAAGAAGGTGATAATTTATGTCAATTAAAGATAATATAATATCTATTAAACAAAATATTAATGATATAAGAAAAGAAAGTAACAGACAAGAAGACGTAAATTTAATGGCAGTTACTAAAACTGTAGATGTAGATAAAGTTTTAGAAGCTATAGATGCAGGAATTACAGATATCGGTGAAAATAAACCTCAAGAATTAGCTAGAAAGTATGAAGTTATTGGCGATAAAGTTAGATATCATTTAATAGGTACTTTACAAACTAATAAGGTAAAGTACATAATTGATAAAGCTTATATGATCCATTCTTTAGATAGAATATCTTTATGTGAAGAAATTCAAAAAAGAGCTGAAAAAATAGATAGGATAATTAATTGTTTAGTTCAAGTTAATATTTCAAAAGAAGAAAGTAAACATGGACTGGAGGAAGAGTTTGTAATAGATTTTATAAAAGAAGTATCTAACAACTATAAAAATATACATATTAAAGGATTAATGACAATGGCACCTTTTATAGATGATGAAGAAGAAATAAGAAAGGTATTTAGAAGTCTAAAGAATTTATCATTACAAATTAAGGACTTAAACTTACCAAATGTAGAAATGGATACTTTATCTATGGGGATGAGCCATGATTATAAAATTGCAATAGAGGAAGGGGCTACAATTGTAAGAGTAGGAACTTCAATATTTGGACAAAGAAATTATAACAAATAGAAAGTATAGGGAGGAATATAAAATGAGTGAAGGATTTATAAAGAAATTTAAAGATTGGATGTCAATTGAAGAAGATGAATACGATGGAGAAGATGAATATGATGGTATTCAAGAAGAATCAGATCAAGAAGAATCTAAATTAGAAGCTACTAATTCTCAAGTAACAAGAAGTAGCAAAGTTGTTAATATACATACTAATAGTCAAATGAAAGTTGTTATAGCTGAACCTAAAAAATATGATGATGTGACTATAATAGCAGATCATCTAAGACAAAGAAGAGCTGTAATAGTTAATTTAGAAAGTGTAGAAGAAGAGCCAGAAGTTAAAAAGTCTATATATTACTTTATAAGTGGAGCAGTATATATACTAGATGGAAGTATGCAAAAGGTTTCTAAGTCAATATTTATATTAGCCCCAAACAATGTGGATATAGATGCAAATATTAAAAAAGAGTTAGAAAGTAAAGCATTTTTTCCATGGCAAAAATAATACATAAAGGAGAAAAACCATGCAAATGATAGCTGTATTACTGATTAAGCTTTTAAACATATTAAGTTGGATTATTTTAATACAATGTTTAATGTCTTGGTTTCCAGGAGCTAGATACTCAAGGGTATACGAAATATTAAGTATGTTTACAGAGCCTTTAGTGGGACCGATTAGAGAACTTTTATTTAGATATATAGATATACCAATAGATTTTTCACCAATTATAGCTTTTTTTGTAATATCAATGGCACAAAGATTAATCGTAAGCTTGGCTTGGTAAAATAGGTAATAAAATGGACAAGTTAAAATTAACATCTCACATTAAAGATACAGATTTAAAAAATAAGATGTTTAGAATAATTGATAAAGCAAATGGCTGTTTAAAAAATTATGATGTAAGATATAGTGATTTTTTAAATCCGTTTGAAGTGGAGAATGCTAAAGCAATTTTAAATTCTAATAGCGACTTGAAATATACAGTTGATGGTGGTTATGATGAAAGCGAAAGAAAAATAGTATTTATTTATCCATTTTATATGGAATATGAAGATATAAATGAAACTTTGAGATTTATACAAATAGAAGGAAATTTCAAATTTAAATCAATCAGTCATAAAGATTATCTAGGTTCTTTATTAAGTCTAGGTATAAAAAGAGAAAAAATTGGAGATATAATTATACATGAGAACTTTTGTCAGGTAATTGTTACTTTTGATATCTGTGATTTTATTTTAATGAACTTAGAGAAGGTTGCTAGGAACAATGTGAAGTTAAAAGAAATTTCTAGAAATGACATTCTTTATAATATACCTAATTATAAAGAGGTTAACTTTACTGTTTCTTCAAGTAGAATAGATTGTATAATAAGTGGTATGTACAATATTTCGAGACAAGAAAGTGCTAAGTTAATAAATAACGAAAAAGTTCAAGTTAATTATGAAAAAATCACATCTTGCTCAAAAGAAATAAAATCAGAATCTCTGATATCCGTCAGAGGAAAAGGTAGATCACAAATAACTAATATTGGTGATTTAACTAAAAAAGGAAAAATAAAAGTTCAAGGAAAATTATTATTGTAGGAGGGGAATATATGATAACTCCAATGGACATAGAAAATAAAGAGTTTAAAAAAGGATTTAGAGGATACCATGAAGATGAGGTTGATGAATTCTTAGATAGGGTAAAAGAAGATTTTGAAAATCTATATAGAGAAAATTTAGATTTAAAGGAAAAAATCAAATTGTATCAAGAACAAGTAAGCAGATATAAAACTATAGAAAAAACTTTAAATGATACATTAATAACTGCTCAAGCAGCAGCTAAAGATACTTGTGAAGCTGCAAATAAAAAAGCTAAGATGACAGTAGATGAGGCAGAATTAAAAGCAAAACAAATAACAGAAAACTGCAGAGAACAGATTGATACATTAAGGAAAGAATATGATGATTTAGTAAAAAACTTTAAAAGATTTAGAAATAGATTTAAATCTTTAATAAAAGAAGAGATAGAAACTATAGATGATATATTCTCTGATGTTGATGAGCATTTAAGTGTAGATGGTTTATATGAAGAAGAACATACTTATTTAGTAGAAGATGAGGCTGCTACTTCTATGGAATAAGAAAAATGTTTAAATAATAATTATATTGACTGAAGAGGTAAGTTATTGTATACTTTAAGAATATAATTACATATTAAAAAAAGCAATGATAGAGAGAGTAGGCTTTTGGATATTCTACAGAGAGTTGGATAAGCTGAGAACCAACGTATTGAATAAAGTTGAAAATCACTCTGGAGCTGCAGGCTGAAAGATTTTAATCAATTAAGCTATGCCGGTTAGTGTCGTTAAACTATAGAGTGTTATATATACTACAAGTATATATAGAATTAGGGTGGTAACGCGATTTCAACTCGTCCCTTTTATTAGGGGACGAGTTTTTTTATGTTTAAAATACCTTAATTTTAAATTATACTAACCAAAGTTATAAATATGTATATTGGCATTTAAGTCAATAAAAATGGGAATAATTAAATTTTATACTAATAAATAATCAAGAAAGGGTGAACTTAATATGGCAAAATTTAAGCCACTAGTAGATTCTTCAGTAAAAGATGCTGAGAGTCAAGTGTCAGAATATTGGAAACAAATAGATATACTAGACAAAACATTAGAAAAAGGACAAAATGATCCTAGCTTCGTATTCTACGAAGGACCTCCAACAGCAAATGGTAATCCAGGTATACACCATGTTGTTGCTAGAACTTTAAAAGACTGGGTTTGTAGATATAAAACAATGAGTGGATATCAAGTTAAGAGAAAAGCTGGATGGGATACTCATGGACTACCAGTTGAACTTCAAGTTGAAAAAGAATTAGGTTTAACTAATAAACAACAAATAGAAGAGTATGGTATAGCTGAGTTCAACCAAAAATGTAGAGAGTCTGTTTTCACTTACGAAAGTAAATGGAGAAATATGACTGAGAGAATGGCATATGAAGTTGATTTAGATAATCCATACATAACACTAGATAATAACTATATAGAATCAGTTTGGTGGATACTAGATAAATTCAATAAAGAAGGATATTTATACGAAGGTCATAAGATACTTCCATACTGCCCAAGATGTGGAACTGGACTTGCATCACATGAGGTTGCTCAAGGATACAAAGAAGTTAAAACTAATACAGTTATAGCTAAATTCAAGAGAAAAGATGCTGAAAATGAATACTTCTTAGCTTGGACAACTACTCCTTGGACTCTACCTTCAAACGTTGCATTAACAGTTAACGGAGAAGTTGATTACTTAAAAGTTAAAAAAGATGATGAAATATATTATGTTTCTAAACCTTTAGCAAATAAAGTTTTAGGAGAAGGAACTTATGAAATATTAGAAGAGATGAAAGGTGCTGAATTAGAAGGTGTTGAATATGAGCAATTAATGCCATTTGTAACAACAGATGAAAAAGCATTCTTTATAACTTTAGGTGATTATGTAACTACTGAAGATGGTACAGGTATAGTCCATACTGCTCCAGCTTTCGGTGAAGACGACTACAATCTAGGAAGAAAATATAACTTACCAGTATTACAACCTGTTGATGAAAGTGGTAAATTTACTGCTACTCCATGGGAAGGTAAATTTGTTATGGAAGACGGTTTAGACGTTGAAATAATAAAATGGTTAGCGCATGAGAACAAATTATTCTCTAAATTAAAAGTAGAACATAACTACCCACACTGTTGGAGATGTTCAACTCCACTTGTATACTATGCAAAACCAAGCTGGTATATAGAAATGACTAAATTAAAAGATAAATTAATAGAAAATAATAATACTGTTAACTGGTATCCAAAATTCGTTGGTGAAGGAAGATTTGGTAACTGGTTAGAAAATTTAAATGATTGGGCAGTATCAAGAACAAGATACTGGGGTACTCCACTTAACGTATGGAGATGTGAATGTGGTCATAAGGATTCAGTAGGTTCTAGAGAAGAGTTAGCGGCTAAAGCTGTTGAAAATATAGATCCAAAAACTGTAGAGCTTCACAGACCATATGTAGATGATATACATTTAAAATGTGAATGTTGTGGAAAGCCAATGACAAGAGTAACAGAAGTTATAGATTGTTGGTTTGATAGTGGTGCAATGCCATTTGCTCAACATCACTATCCATTTGAAAATAAAGAAAACTTTGATCAATTATTCCCAGCAGATTACATCTGTGAAGGTATAGATCAAACTAGAGGATGGTTCTATTCATTACTTGCTATATCTACATTTGTTACAGGAAAAGCTCCTTACAAAAATGTACTTGTTAATGACCTAGTTCTTGATAAAGATGGTAAGAAAATGAGTAAATCTAGAGGAAATACAGTAGATCCATTTGAATTATTCGATAAATATGGAGCAGATGCTTTAAGATGGTATCTATTATATGTATCTCCACCATGGACTCCAATAAGATTTGATGAATCAGGTCTTAGAGAAATACAAAGTAAGTTCATAGGAACTATCAAAAACGTATACAATTTCTTTGCATTATATGCAAACACTGATAATGTAAATCCAACTGATTTCTTTGTTGAATACAAAGATAGACCAGAATTAGATAGATGGATATTATCTAGATTCAACCACTTAAAGAAAGAAACTGAAGAAAACTTAGCAATATTCGAAGTTAACAAAACTATAAGAAGCATACAATCATTTATAAATGATGATTTATCTAACTGGTATATAAGACGTTCAAGAAGAAGATTCTGGGCTACTGAATTAACAGAAGATAAAAAAGCAGTATATAATACTACTTATGAATTATTAACTGAGCTTTGTAGAATGATAGCTCCATTTGCTCCATATCTTTCTGAAGAAATATACAGAGATTTAACTAATGAAGAATCAGTTCACTTAGCATCTTACCCAAGAGCTAATGAAGAATTAATAGATTTAGAATTAGAAGAAAAAATGGAAATAACTAAAACTTTAGTAACTTTAGGTAGAGCATCTAGAGAAGAAAGTAAAATAAAAGTTCGTCAACCAGTTCAAAAAGTATTAGTTGATGGGAAGTATGAAGCTCAAATAAGTGACGTTGTAGACTTAATAAAAGAAGAACTTAACGTTAAAGAAGTTGTATTTGCTGTTGATTTAAGTGAATACATGAACTATAGCTTAAAACCAAACTTCAAAGCTTTAGGACCAGTTTTAGGTAAGAAGATGGGAATGTTTGCAGGTGCTTTAGGTAAATTACAAGCTAATGAAGTAGTACCTAAGTTAGAATCTGGTGAAAAATTAACTGTTGATTTAGCTGGAGAATCATTTGAATTTGGAAAAGATGATGTATTAATAAATATATCGGCTAAAGAAGGATTCGACGTATGTATGGAAAATAACATATTCGTTATATTAGATACTAATTTAACTTCAGAGTTAATAGAAGAAGGATATGTAAGAGAGTTCATATCAAAAGTACAACAATTAAGAAAATCTAATGATTTCGAAGTATTAGATAATATAGATATAAAATTCTGCGCAGATGATGAAATAGCTAAAGCTGTAAGTAATTTTGATGAATATATCAAAAATGAAACTTTAGCATTAGATATAGAAAGAGTAGAAGATGATACTTTAGAAGTATTTGATCTAAATGGACATGACGCAGGAATAAAAGTTATAAGAAAATAATAGCTTAAATTAAAAAAAGAGCTACCTCTTAGTTAATAACTATAAAGAGGTAGTTCTTTTTTTATTTGAATAATCTATTAAGAATTTAGCAATTTCTGCATAAGGTACTTTTTCAGCTTTTAAAAGCGCTTGTACTACTAATCCATCTACTACAGACATTAGTAGGAAGGAAGCCCCTTTGGCATGTGATTTATCAGCTATAATTTGTGTCATTTGATTCTCTAAAGTGGTCCTCCACTCTACGTATTTCACGCCAATTCTTTCTCTTAAAGCATTATTGCCCATTATTGCTTCACAAATTAAGTACATATGTATTCTGCCAGTACTCTCAATGTTTGAAATATTTTTAAGAACTACTAATACAAATTCTTCAGTAGTAAAATGAAAATTTATTTCTTTTATGCAATCCAACAATGCCTCTGATAGTATGCTTAAATGATTATCGGCTATATCAAAAATAATATCGTCTTTTGATGCATAATGGTAATATAATGTGCCTTTACTTATGTTAACTTCTCTTGCTATATCTGCCAAAGAAGTATTATTTATACCATTTTTAGTCATTAAATCAATAGAAGTTAATAAAATCTTTTCCTTCATATTATGATTTTGTTTAGTGGCTCTATCTAATTTCATATTTTAAACCTTCCTAACTTTACTTATCTACACTTATTATAATGTCACAAAAAAATATTGTCAAACTAGAAAAAACATTTTCATTCTTTAAATATTGACAAAAATCATTATAAAAGATAGAATATACTTATTACTCGGTCAGCTGACCGATTTAGAGGACTATATTTAAGGAGAGGTATTTTGAATGAGGAATATAAAATTAATAACAGATGGTAGTTGTGATCTTTCGCAAGAAATTATAGATAGTAGTAAAGTTGAAATCGTAGATGTAATGGTTTCTTTTGGAGATAAAAGTTATTCAACAAGAACAGATATAACTATACCTGAGTTTTATGAGATGATGAAAGATTATAATGAATTACCAAAAACATCATGTCCATCTCCTAATCAATTCTTAGATGCGTTTGATTGTGAAGAAGACAATATTATAGTATTATGTTTAACAAGTAAACTATCTGGGATTTATAATAGTGCAGTACTTGCAAAAAATATGTATGAAGAAGAAAATGGAAATAAAAAGAGGATAGAGATAATAGATTCTACTACAGGTTCAATTGGCCAAGCATTATTAGTATCAAAAATTTCAAATATGATGGATGAAGATAAAAGTATGGACGAAATAGTAAATACTATTGAAAAATTAAAACATGAAGTAGTATTCTATGGAGCTTTACACACTTTAGAAAATGCAATAAAAGGTGGAAGAATAAATGCTCTAGCAGGTAAAATAATAGGTGCTTTAAACTTAAAGGCTATTGTTCATATTAGTGATGGTCTAGTTAAGCCTATAGATAAAGCTAGAGGAGAGAAAAACTCTATAAATAAAGTTATAGATTATATAAAAAATAATGTTCACAAAACAAGTGGAACTAAATTAGCTATAGGACATGCAAATTGTCCGGAAAAGGCTATGAAAATTAAAGAAATATTGGAGAGCTATCACGATTTTAAAGAAGTTTACGTGATGGAAGTAGGACCATCAATGGGTGTTTATACATCAGAAGGTGCAGTACTTGTAGCGGTTATATAAATTTAACTTCTTGACAAATTTATATATAAAACATATTATTAAATATATTGAAAATATCCGTTCTAATTTATTAGAACGGTTTTTTAAATACTAGAAATTTATAATTTATTTGTTTTTTAGATAAATTTTAATAAAATACTTATTTATTGAAAATGTACGTAAATTAGGAGGCAATATGAAAAAAATAGGAATAATTGGAGCAATGGAATTAGAGGTAACAACTTTAAAAAGTTTAATGGACATAGAAAATACTGTGAAAAAAGCAAGTTTAACATTCTATGAAGGAAAGTTAGAAGGTAAAGATATAGTATTAGTTCAATGTGGAATAGGAAAAGTAAACTCTGCACTATGTGCTCAAATATTAATAAGTGAATTTAATGTGGATGCTGTGGTTAATACAGGAGTGGCAGGAGCTATACACTCGTCTCTTGATGTAAATGATATAGTAATATCAACAGAAGCAATACAATACGATGTAGATGCTAGAGCTTTTGGATATAAAAAAGGTCAAATACCACAAATGGATAATTCAGTATTTATAGCAGATGAAAGACTTGTAAATGCTGCATATGAATCATCGCTAGATCAAGTTAAGGATAAAGAATTTAAAATAGTTAAAGGTAGAGTAGCTACAGGAGATATATTTATATCATCTAAAGAGTTAAAAGAAGAATTAGAAAATGATTTTAATGCTTATTGTGGAGAAATGGAAGGAGCAGCTATTGCTCATACTTGTTATTTAAATAATATTCCATTTGTAATAATAAGAGCCATGTCAGACAAAGCTGATGGAAGTGCTAATGTAACTTATGATGAATTTGTTATAGAAGCAGCTGAAAACTCAAAAGATATAGTATTAAAAATGTTAAAAGCATTATAAAAAAGGAAGCCAAATGGCTTCCTTTTTTATAATGAACTTTACTTAACAAATAATGTTAATTTATTTATTAAGTAAAGTAATAATAAAAAAGAAATAATTAATGATAAAAAAGGAAAGACTAAGAAAATGAAAATTACTTAGTCTTTATTTTATATTTTTAAAGCTTTTTTCGTATACTAAATTTGATGCTAAGAATATATAAAAGGATGTGGAATAATGAAGTTTAATACTCGTATATCTGCAGAAAATTTAAGGAATTATAAAGGTAAAAAGAAAAAATTCGATATTGAAGATGAAAAATATTTAGATATAGATAAAGCAATAAAAGCTTCTTATACAGAAAAATGCAAAAAAAATAATGAAGAATATGTGAGTATTGAAGATATTGATAGACTTATTAATGGTATGTATTTAAGTGATGATTCACAAAAAGAATTAGGTATCATTAAAAGATATTTAGAAAAACTAATAATAATAATTGAAAGAAGTAGAATTAGAGATTATATGTATTTGACAGATAGTAAAAGGCGATTATTTATTATTAATTTTATTGCTGGATTAGGAAAAGGATTTGGTCAAGCTATTGGATTTACCATTCTGGCAGCATTAGTACTCGCGTTATTATTTAGTTGGGTAGACTTGCCTTTTGTTGGTAGGTACATAGCAAAATTATTAAATATAGTACAACAATACAGAAAATAGATGAGGTGATATTGTGGATTACAGAAAAAAATTAGAAAAAGAAAAAGCGAAAGTGAGTAAAACAATTAAGGAAATGGAAGACAATACATTATTTGGAGATACTACTAAACATACTAGTGAAAAATATAGTACTGGAGAATTATCTAGTGTTGATAATCACATAGGAGATATAGGAACAGATGTATATATGCATGATATGGATAATAGCTTGATTAGTCATGAAAAGTATGTACTTGATGAAATAAACGAAGCTTTAGATAAGGTTTCTGATGGTAGTTATGGTATTTGTACAAATTGTCATAAAAAAATAGAAAAAGAAAGATTAGATGTAATACCTGAAACAACACTTTGTTCTTCTTGCGCAAAAGAAATTATTACAGCTCCAGATGAAAGTGAAAGTATGGATAAAAATGCTATTAATTCTTATAATGATATGTATTATAGTGAATATATTAAAGATTTAACAGACTTAAATAAAAATGGTTTAGATGGTGAAACTGAATAATTATAAGTAAGGAGTGCTTTGCATGAGAAAGGCTATTTATGTATTAATATTAGGTGCAATAGTTTTGATAGGAGTAAGTATTAGAAATCTATCTAATAAAGACATAGAAACGGAAGCATTTGAAAATATATCAAAAAATGATTATGAAGATTTAATAATTAAATGTGGCAATACAAATGAAAAACTTCTTGCATTAACTTTTGATGATGGACCTGATGAAGATTTTACACCACAAATATTGGATATTTTGAAGAAATATGATGTAAAGGCAACATTTTATGTTATTGGAGAGAAAGTTCAATATAATAAAAAAATAATAAAAAGAGAATTTGAAGAAGGTCATGAAATAGGAAACCATACTTATACTCATATAAATGTATCAAAAAATGGATATAATAAAATTAGAAAAGAAATAGGAGATACACAAAGTGCAGTTAAATCTGTGACAGGAGTATATCCTAAAACCTTTAGACCACCATATAGAGCTATTAGCAGAGATATGTGTGAAATAATAAAAAAAGAAGATATGAATATAGTACTTTGGTCTTATGTAGATGCTAGAGATTGGGAAAGTCCGGGTGTAAATTCTATTGTAAAATCTATAGAAAGTGGAATACAAAATGGATGTATAATACTACTGCATGACTATAATAAAATAAGGAATCCTAAATCTCAAACCATAGAAGCTTTAGATGTAATTATTCCAGATTTATTGGAAAAAGGATATAAATTTGTTACAATATCAGAGTTAATAGAACATTTAGAAAAGAATACAAATAATGAAAAAATGCAAATTAAATAATATATAAGAGAAAAAGTATCTTTTAGAAATTTGTTTCTTTAAAGATACTTTTTTTGTATAATAAATAGGATAAGACTTATTTAGGAGGAATTGAAAATGTATGAAGTCATTGTAGCTATACTGATTGGGTTAGATCAAATAATAAAATACTGGGCATTAAATTATTTACAAGTAGTAGAAAGTATTCCTGTTATAAATAATATATTCAATTTAACTTATGTGGAAAATAGGGGGGCAGCCTTTGGTATGCTACAAAATAATCAAACTATATTCATAGTAGTTGCGGCAATTGCATCTTGTTATGGTATTTACTATTTACATACTAAGAAAATGAATAATATTGGCAAGATAGGTATAATATTAGTAATATCAGGTGCTATAGGAAATCTAATAGATAGAGTTAGGTTAGGTTTTGTAGTGGACTACTTAGATTTTCATATAATATGGAACTATGTATTTAATTTAGCAGATTGTTTCGTAGTAGTAGGAACAATACTTCTATGTATATATATAATTACAAGCGAAGAAGATAAGAAGCAGGTGAAATAATGGATGAAATAAGAGAATTTTTAGTCCTTGAGGAAGAAGAAGGAGAAAGGTTAGACGTATACTTATCTAGTCAGCTAGGAGATATGTCTAGAAGTTATATACAAAAAATTATTAAAAATAAAAAAGTTAGGGTTAATGATAAGGTTGAAAAAGCAAAATATTTAGTTAAAGAAGAAGATAAAATAGTTATTGAAATACCAGCACCAAAGTTACTAGAGATTGTTCCACAAGATATCGCTATAGATATAGTCTACGAAGATAATGATTTACTAATAGTGAATAAGGCACAAAATATGGTAGTTCATCCGGCACCAGGAAATTATGATAATACTTTAGTAAATGCAATTTTATATCATTGTAAAGATAATTTATCATCTATAAATGGTGTAATTAGACCAGGTATAGTTCATAGAATCGATAAAGATACTTCAGGTCTTTTAATGATTGCAAAAAATAATAATGCACATAACTCATTAGCAGATCAATTAAAAGACCATTCTATAACTAGAGAATATGAATTTATTTGTCACGGTGTATTTAAAGAAGATAAAGTAACGGTGGACAAGCCACTAGGAAGAAATCCTAAGGATAGATTGAAAATGGCCGTAGTCAAAGATGGCAAAAGAGCTGTAACTCACTTTGAAGTAATAGAAAGGTTTGAAAACTATACTTTAGTTAGAGCTACATTAGAAACAGGAAGAACTCATCAAATTAGAGTTCATGCTGCATCTTTAAACCATCCAATTTTAGGAGACCCTTTATATGGTCCTAAAAATAATAAGTTAAAAATCGAAGGTCAAACTCTTCACGCTAAAAAATTAGGATTTATTCATCCTAGTAAGAATGAATATGTGGAATTTGACTCACAACTTCCAGAATATTTTCAAAAAATACTTAATAGAATAAAGTAATAGAAAGTGGGAAAAATACTATTGAAAAAAACTTATTAATTATATATAATAAGTAATAGTAATTAAATACCTTTAAAATGATACAGAGATATCATAAGGCATATAACAATAGAATTTTTTGATGTGAAAAAATACTAACTTCTTGTCTTAAGATAAGAAGTTTTTTTATGTACAAATAATATTTTTAATATTTTATATGGTATTTAATAAAATTATTTAAATGCTAAATTTTAGGAGGATTCTTATGCAAAAGGCAAAAATAATGGACGAAAAGGCAATAGGAAGAGCTATAACAAGAATAAGTCACGAAATTATTGAAAGAAACAAAGGGATAGAAAATCTAGTACTTATTGGTATTAAGACTAGAGGTGTTCCAGTTGCAAGTAGAATAGCAGATAAAATTGAGGCTATAGAAGGTCAAAGGATACAAATAGGAGAAATGGATATAACTCTATATAGAGATGATTTGAGTAAAAAACAAATTGATCCAGTTGTTAACTCAACAAAAATAGATTTTGATATTACAGATAAAACAGTAGTATTAGTTGATGATGTATTATATACAGGAAGAACGGTAAGATCGGCTTTGAATGCGCTTATGGATGTAGGAAGACCTAAAGCTATACAACTGGCAGTTTTAGTAGACAGAGGACACAGAGAACTACCTATTAGAGCAGATTATGTTGGTAAGAATGTACCAACATCAAGAAGCGAAATAATCTCAGTTAAATTAATTGAGTGTGATACAGAAGATTCAGTTAGTATAGAAGAATAGGTTAATTATAGTATTAAAATCTTAGGGGGAATTTAAATGAAAAAAGCCATTTTATCAATTCAACATTTGTTAGCAATGTTTGGAGCTACTGTATTAGTTCCATTGCTTACTGGATTTGATCCGTCAGTAGCAATATTCTGTGCAGGAGTTGGTACATTATTATTCCATAAATGCACAGACTTTAAAGTACCAGTATTCTTAGGGTCAAGTTTTGCATTTATATCAGTTATAAACCAAGTTACAGAAACCTTTAATGGAGACTTATCTTATGCCCAAGGGGGTATAATTGCAGCAGGTCTTATATATGTAATAATGTCAATGATAGTTAGAGTCGTTGGTCCGGAAAAAGTTAAAAAATATTTTCCACCACAAGTTACAGGAGCAATGATAATAGTAATAGGTTTAAATTTAATACCAACAGCTATAGATATGGCAATGAATAATATAATTGTTGCACTTATAACTTTAGGTGTTGCAGTAGGAATTAATCAATTTGCTAAAGGAAGTATTAGACAATTTAGTGTAATAATAGCTATATTTGTAGGTATAATAGTTAGTAAATTTGCTGGAATAACAGATTTTAGTGCAGTAAGTCAAGCAAGTTTCTTTTCAGTACCAAATTTCACAGCTCCAAAATTTTCTATTGAAGCTATAATAATTATAGCACCAGTAGTTTTAGCAGTGTTTATGGAGCATGTTGGAGACATAACTACTAATGGAGCAGTTGTTGGAAAGAACTTCTTAGAAGATCCAGGTCTTCATAAAACCTTGCTAGGAGACGGTATAGCAACTTTATTTGCAGGGTTTATGGGGGGACCAGCTAATACAACTTATGGAGAAAATACGGCATTACTTGCTATAACTAAAAACTATGACCCTAAGCTATTAAGACTTACGGCAGTATTTGCCATAGTAATATCATGTGTGGGTAAGTTTGGAGCATTCTTACAATCAATACCTACAGCAGTTATGGGTGGAATTAGTATTTATTTATTCTCTATGATTACTTTTATAGGGGTTAAAACTATAAGAGATAGCAAATGTTACAAAGAAAATGGAAATCTTTCAGTAATGATAATAATATTAGTAATAGGGCTTACTACATGTTATGTAAAACACTTTGCAGGAGTAGAGATAGGTATACCTATAGCTAGCAGTGCAAAATTAACAGGACTTAGTTTAGCGGCTTTAATAGGGATAATTGTTAATAGATTAATAAATCACAATGATTTCAAAAGGGAAGTTTCTACTCCTATTAGAGAACTTGCAAGTACAAAATAATAAATTTTAATGTTAAATCACAAATTATCTCTATATATAATTTGTGATTTTTTTTATACTTATATTAATATAATTTATAGAAGATTAAATTGGGGCGTGAATTGAATGAGGATATCAAGCGTAATAATCAATAATTACAAATCTATAGGAACTCAGAAGAATGCATTATTGTTAGAAGATGATGTTACTGCATTAATAGGTAAAAATGATAGTGGTAAAAGTAATGTGCTTGAAATCCTAGGAGCGATTTCTTTTAGTCACTATATACTGGAGGATTTTTATAAGTTTAATAATAGCTTTTTGGATGGTGAATTATCTTTAGTTGTGGAACTTAAATTTACTAACAATGAAATAAATTTATTAAAAGAGTATAAAAATATTCAAGACGATATTACTTATTTTTACTTTTCACAATATAGAGAAATTGAGTTCAAAGGAGGGTTTTCAAGATTATTTGATGAGGATATAGAATTAGTTAAATCCATTTCGTACTTGAAAAAAGAGTTAATGCTATACTTAGAAGAAAATTATTATGATAGCATGGATAGTGAATTTTTTTGTGAAGTAGTTAAATATATTAATTCAATGGAAAACATTAATAATACCATATGGATTAAGTATAAGAAAAGCCTTAATAAATTGTTATATATTCTAAATTCTTATGGTGAAGATTACCTTTGTATTAGTGAAGACGATAATTTTAATGACAATATGCAAGAAGAAAATAAATCTAATATGGCTTATGATGAAAATAGATATACACTTATTAGACATTTAGAAATTGTTAAAAGTAAAATAAGAAAAAAATATTCAATGTTACCCATACTTTATCACAGAAAAAGCGAAGAAGAATTACAAAATGAATATCAATTGGAGGAAGTAAAAAAACAAATAAAAGATAGACGAGGAGCTTTATATAAGTTTATATTAGCTAGTGAAATAAATACACAAGAATTTTTACTAGCTATGGAAAATGACGATGAAAATCAATTAGAAATTTGTAGAAATAAAATAAAAGAAAAAATTAAGTATAATATCCAAAAAAAATTTAATGAATTTTATTGTGAAGAAAATGTACAAATTAAAATATCCTTTAAAAAGGATTATATAAAAATTCTAGTGAAGACTAATGAAAATACTACAAATATAAATGAAAGAAGTAATGGCCTTAGATGGTATTTAAATTTATTTATAGATATTTTAGCTAATGATATAAAGGATACAAATGTAATCTATTTATTAGATGAGCCAGGTGTATATCTTCATGTGAATGCTCAAAGGGAATTGCTTAGATTATTTTATGACTTATGTAAAAATGATAATCAAGTTGTTTATTCTACACATTCTCCTTATATGATAGATTCAAATAATATTATAAATATAAGGGCCATAGAAAAAGATGAAAAAGGTCATACAAATATTTATAATACAGCTTATGATAATAAATTAAATAGTGTATCCAAAAGAGAAACTTTAAGCCCTCTAGTTCAGGCTATAGGTGCTGATTTAAGATTTAATATTGGACCACAAGGCGGCAAACTAAATATAGTGACAGAAGGTATAACTGACTATATGTATTATACGGCAATGTTATATTATTTTAATGTGCCAGAGGAAAAAATGCCATATATTATTCCCGCTGTTGGTGCAGGGAATATTAATGTAATAGTATCCATATTAATTGGCTGGGGATGTGATTTTAAAGTTATATTAGATTATGATAAAGCTGGTTTTGTAGAGTGTGAGAAGTTAATAGAAAACTTAAATTTAAAAATAAATGAAGATATATTCTTTGTAAATTGTAATGACACTTATAATAATAAAGATAAGGACATTTATAAATATGCCGAATTTGTGGAAACTCTTATTAGTGAGGAGGATAAAGGAAAATTTAGTATTAATTATGTAGATAATAAAACTATGGCAGCTAAAGAGTTCTATGACAAGGTAAAATGTAAATCAGTAAACTTAAGTGATAAGACAGTAAACAATTTTAAAAAGTTGTTTAAGATTATGAATGTTATATAGTGAAATAATAAAAAGGGCTTAAAATAAGCCCTTTTTATTATTTGCATTTTATACTTTCTATACCACTGTATAAACTATATATTTTTTGTCCATCAACTATTCTATAAGCTCTAATTTTAAAATAGTACGTTTTACCTTTAGTTAAATTGACTTTAGTAAAACTTGTATTTGTAGTTGTACCGATAGAGTTGAAAGTTCCATTTTTAGAAGTTGACATACGTACTTCGTAACCAGTAGCTCTTTTACTTATGTTTGTCCAACTTACTTTTATGGATTTTGATTTAGTTGAGTTTAAAATTACACTTGGTTGTAATGGTCTAGTTGTAGCTTTTAATCTTGAAGAGTAGTCACTATAACGATTACTTCCATTTAAATATTTAAAAGCTTTTACTTTATAATAATAATTAGTTGCTGATACTAAATTACTGTGTTTATAAGAAGTTGTGGTATTATTATTTATAGTCTTTACTAACTTATAAGTGTCTGTATTTGTATCAAGTCTATATATTCTATATCCATCAGCATTTTTTACTTTATCCCAAGATAACTCTAAAGATGTCGCATTTCTAGTTTTTAAATTAAGATTAGAAACAGTCTTCACTTTAGTAGATTCAGCGAATGAATTTGAAATAAAACCGTTATAAGCATTTCCGTCCACAGTTTTATAACCTCTTACTTTATATTTATAAACAGTTGCATCGGTTAAGTTGCTATCTGTGAATGAAGTAGTTGAAGCACCTTTTATTGTTTTTAGATATTCATAGTCTTCAGATTTTGAATCATACTTATATATTTTATAACCAGTGACATCATCAAGTTTATTCCAAGATAATGTAAGAGAATTTGTAGTTTTCTTTGATAAGGAAACTTTTGAAATTTTCTTAGGTATTATTTTAAAAGTAATAGTTTTTTCTCCTGTATAATTACCGGTTCCTTTTATTAATATTTTTGCAGTACCTACAGATATATTATTGGAATAAGTAACGGTATAATCTTTATTTAAACTTAATGTTTTACCGTTGACTTTAACAGTAACACTTGGCTTAATTGCAGAACCAGTATATGACTTAGAACTAATTTCACTAACGGACGCTGATGACAAGTTTATTTTACTTGTAGTAGGAGCTACAATTTTAAAAGTAATAGTTTTTTCTCCTACATAATTACCGATTCCCTTTATTAATATTTTTGCAGTACCTATAGAGATATTATTGGAATAAGTAACAGTATAGTCTTCGTTTTCCTTTAAAATCTTATTATTAAGTGTAACCGTAAAACTTGGCTCTATCGCACTTCCTGTATATGTTTTTGAACTGATTTCACTTACTGAAGATGAAGATAAGTCAATTTTATTACTTGATGTTTGATTATTTGTTGGTTTTAAATAAGTATAATTCATATCAAAATATGCAGGTTCACTTGATGTACCAATGCCATTTATAGTACCTTTGTCTGTATATTGCCACATCATATATGGTCTATTATATGTACATGCAGAAGAATATTGTGCAATCCATAAGTTATTGGCAAATAACATATCTTCGTAAAAATATTTGTCACCAAAGTCTTTATTTGTATATATACCAGTTATGTATCCTGCATTTTTTATAGCAGTTAAAAATTCATCTGCCATTTTTGATGATAAATCCTTTGTAATTGTTATACCTAATTTTTTAGCATAATCTACACTATCATACTCAAAGTCATAAAACACTGGATAAGTTATTTTATCTCTATAAGGAGCGATAGTTTCTAAACATTTAGCAGCCTCTTCTTTTGCTTTAGTTACTGAAGTAGCATAACTAAACCAATAGACACCAATTTTTAAACCGGCATCACTTGCACCCTGGATATAAGATTCAAACTGCGGATCTACAGTAGCATTTCCAAATCCACCTCTTATTATTACATAATCGATTCCATCTGCTTTTACCTTTTTCCAGTCTATAGTACCATTCCACTTACTCACATCAATTCCTTTTTCTATAGGGCTTAAGGTAATGTAAGAAGCTGATACATACCCTGTTAGATTATCATATGATATTTTATACCAATTATTATCTCTACCTAATATTTCTACATTTTCACCATTATTTAATGTTCCTACAATACTATAAGATGTTGAAGGTCCACTTCTTACATTCAGCTTATTTGCAGTGACTTTTCCGAATCCTATAGAACTAGCTTTAGTTAAAGTCTTGGTTTCTAAATCTGGTAATTCGCTTTGAAGTGAGTATGTAGAAAGAACATCCCCCATGCTACGATGTGGATTAACTTCTGGGTCAGGTTGTATAGTAGAATCTTGATTGTCTATAGACTTGCTACTTATATAAGTATCCTCGCTGATTGTTGTATTTATCTCTTCGCAGTTACTTACAAGTACCATGTTTTGAAAAATCATAGCAGTTGAAAGTGATACAGCAAGAAATGATCTTGTTATTTTTTTCATAAATTCCCCCTATACAAGATGATATTTTGTTTTTAAATTTTTATTTATCTATTTATGACGGTACTTATCGTTAATAGATAAATTTGGATAAAATGTACTGCACATAATTAAAATATATAATAATGTAACAAAATTGTAAACAATATAACTAAAAAATATATTAAATAAATAAAAAAGTGCTTTAAACTATAAAATTATTGGTGGAATATACTCGGATTTATGTAAAAGCAAAAATATATGATAAATATTTTAAACTTTATCAACATATAAAAAGGCAATAAGTATGAAAACTTATTACCTTTCTGTTACTATTTTTTTAATTTTACTATCATTTCTTCTGTTGGAGTAACGTAAATTGTATTATTAGTTTCGTAAATAACCATACCAGGTTTTGATCCACTAGGTTTTTTAACATGTTTTTTCATAGTATAGTCTACAGGAACTTGAGAAGACATTCTTCCTTTGCTATAAAAAGCAGCAAGCATAGCAGCTTGATATAAAGTCTCATTAGGAACTTCTTTTCCTGCGCATTTAATAATAACGTGAGAACCTGGAATATTCTTAGTATGCATCCAAATATCTTCTGGGTCTGCAATTCTTAATGTTAAATAATCATTTTGCTTATTATTTTTACCTACTAAAATTGTAAATCCATCAGAAGATATAAATTGATTAGGCTTTGTAGTAATATCTAAATCTTTTTTAGCTTTGTATCTATAAGGGGCCTTGGAATATCCTAGTCGAATTAACTCATCTTTAATATCTGTTAGCTCTTCTAAATTTTCGCAGTTTTCAATACCTAACATAATATTTTCTAAATACTCAATTTCCTCGTTACAAATAGAAATTTGAGATGTTAATTCTATTTTTGCAGTTTTTAATTTATTGTACTTTTTAAAATACTTTTGAGCATTTTCAGAAGGTGTTAAGTTTTTATTTAAAGGTATAATAATATTTGAATAATTTTCATCATAGAAGTTTGCAACTTCCACATTTTCCATACCTTTTTCTATCATATATATATATGAAGTAAGTAATTCACCTTTAATTTTGAATTCATCAGCATTGTCAGCATCTCTTAACTCTTTTTCTATTTTCTTTTGTTTATGATAAAGTCGATCTAATTTAATAGAAATACTTTTTCTCAAATCGGATGTCCTTTGATGAACTCTGTCTTTGAAGTCTTTAGTTTTATAGTAGTCTTCAATAATTTGAGAAATAGATTGTTTTTTTATAAACTTATTTCCATCTAAAAAACTAAGGTTAATGCAACTAAAATCAATGACTTTATCTATACTTTCATCTATAACTATGCAAGGGTCATATTCATCATTTTTTATTTTAGTAAATAAATCAGAGAAAGCTCTATATAAAGTGGATAACTCATCACGAGTTTTGTCATCGGAATAGTCATCAGTAGTTAAGTTAGCTCTATGACAAATTTCTTTAGCTACAGATGGACTTATTCCTAAAAATTTAGAGTAGATACCTTTGTATATAGGACCATTAAATTCTCTTAAAGTATTAATAAAACTTTTAATTGAAATACCTTTTATAGGGTTAACTTTATTCTGAGCTGGTGGAAACTCATAAGTCATATTGGGAAGTAACTGACGAACTCTACTGACGCTAGGCGGAATCCTTTTTATAGAATCTATTATTTTGTTATTTTGAGTTAAAATTATATTACTATGTCTACCCATTATTTCAATATAAATATCTTTTGTTGTTTTTTCTTTTAATTCATCAAAAGATTCCACACTGATTTTTATTATTCTTTCAAAATCAACTTGAGAAATATCTGTAATTATACCACCTTGTATGTATTTTCTAAATAGCATGCAAAACATAGGTGCTTTAATTGGATTTTCTTTTTTATATTCATTGGCTATATAAACTCTAGGGTTTGATGCACTAGAACTTAATACTAATTTGAAGTTTTCTTTGTTGTTTCTTATAAATAAAACTAATTCATCATTTTCTGGTTGATGAATTTTGTCAACTTTACCACCCACAAGCTTTGTATGAAGCTCAGAGGCTAAGTTATGAACTACTAAACCATCTAATGCCATAATATTCTCCTTTCAGACATAGGTAATAAACTTATTATTACATATTATAACCAAGATGTGAATAGTGGGAACATAATCTTTTACATAAATATGCAAATGAAATAAAATTATAAAAATGACCACTATACAACCATAATCAAAATGATATAAGTCTTAATATTTATTTTTTACTGATAATATTGTATAATACTAAGTTAGAACTGTTTGTATAAAAAGGGGCGATATGAATGGAGTTTTGGAAGTTACAAGGAATAGGTAATGATTTTATAGCAATTGATGGTAGAAATGATGATATAGTAAATAATAACTATGGGGAATTAGCAAAGAAAGTTTGTCATAGAAGGTTTTCAGTAGGAGCAGATGGATTATTAGTTGTGAAAAATAGTGATGTAGCAGATGTTGAAATGGTATATTATAATGCTGATGGAAGTCGAGCATCCATGTGTGGAAATGGACTTAGATGTTTTGCAAAGTTCGTTTATGACAATAATATAGTTAAAAAAGAAGAATTTGATGTTTATACTTTAGATGGAATAAAAAAAATAAAAGTTAATCTTAAAGAAAATAAATTGGACACAATTAAGGTTAATATGGGTAAAGGAAGTTTAAAATCTACTGATATACCTGTTAATAGCGAAAAAGAAATTTTTATAAATGAAAACATTCAAATTTTAGATAAAGAATTTACTGTTAGCTCAATGTTAATGGGTGTTCCACACACTGTCATATTTGTAGATAATATAAATATGGAAGATATACATAAATATGGTCCAATAATTGAAAAAAGTGAAATTTTTTCACAAAATACTAATGTAAATTTTGTTAAGGTTTTGAATGATTCGAATATATTAGTCAGAACTTGGGAAAGAGGTTGTGGGTATACTTTAGGATGTGGAACCGGTATGACAGCCGCAGTTATTATAAGCAATTATTTAGGTAAGGTAAGTAAAAGTGTAAATGTTACTTCTGAAGGCGGAAGTATAAAAATAGATTTAGTTAATGATGAAGTTTACATGAGTGGAAGAGCACAAAAAATATGCGAAGGAAATTTGGAGGTATAAATAATATGGCTATAAGCATGACTGGTTTTGGTAGAGGTGAATTTAAAAATGATAATTATCATTTTTTAGTAGAATGTAAAACAATAAATCACAAATATTGTGATATAAATGTTCGTCTACCAAGAAAGATATCTTTTTTAGAAGATAAAATAAGAAATTATGTTAAAAATTTTGTAAAAAGAGGAAGGGTAGATTTATATATAAAGCTTGACTTAGTTGGCTCTGAGGATGTAAACTTAAAGTTCGATGATAAATTAGCAGATCAATATGTAAAGATTCTAAAAGAAATAAAAGAAAAGTTTGATTTACAAGATGACATAAGTGTAATGAGCGTAGCTAAGTTTCCTGACATAGTAAAATGTGAGGAAAAAGAAGAAGATGAAGATTTATACTGGAGTATGTTAAAGGAAGCACTAGACATTACTTTAGAAAAACTTGCTCTAATGAGACAAGAAGAAGGTAAAAAGCTTGCTGAAGACACATTAAAAAGATGTGATATATTAAGTGATTTATTAGACCAAATAGAAAGACACTCAGAAACAGTTGTAGATGAATACAAAGAAAAGTTATATAGTAGAATTAATGAAATATTAGAAAATCCAAGTATAATAGATGAAAATAGATTGGCACAGGAAGTTGCCATATTTGCAGATAAAAGCTCTATAACAGAAGAAATTGTAAGATTTAGAAGCCATATTGAACAACTTAAAAATACTGTTGTAAAAAATGATTCTATAGGTAGAAAAATAGACTTTTTAATTCAGGAAATGAACAGAGAAGTTAATACAACAGGTTCAAAATCATCTAATATAAATATAACTAACTTAGTAGTAGAAGTTAAAAGTGAATTAGAAAAAATTAGAGAACAGATACAAAACATTGAATAGTATTAAGTATGATAAATACTATGAAAATGTATAATACTAATAGATAAGTTGAAAGGATGAAATATTAATGGTTATAAATAAGAAAGGTCTTTTATTAGTTGTATCGGGGCCATCTGGAGCAGGAAAAGGCACAATTTGTAAAGTATTAATGAATAGAAATAATGATTTAAAACTTTCTGTATCAGCAACAACTAGGCAACCCAGAACTGGTGAAGTTGAAGGGGTAAATTACTTCTTCTTAACACATGAAAAGTTCAACGATATGATAAGTAAAAATGAGTTTTTAGAATATGCTCAAACTTATAGTAATTTCTATGGAACACCAAAAGGACCAGTTATGGAGTGCTTAGAAAAAGGTCAAGATGTTGTTCTTGAAATAGAAATGCAAGGAGCAAGACAAGTAAAGCAAATCTATCCAGATGCAATTTTGATATTTGTTTTACCGCCAACTCTTAGTGAACTACAAAGTAGATTATCTTCTAGAGGAACAGAAACTGAGGAGCAAATGCAAGAAAGATTAAGCTGTGCTTTTGAAGAAATCAAGCAAATTAAAGATTATAACTATTTTATTTTCAACGAAACTAATAGAGAAGTTGAAGCTGCAATAGAAATAGAAAATATTATAAGTGCTGAAAAAAATAAAGCTACAAGATATGAAGAAGAAATAATAAGAAAATTTAAGGAGGAATTATAAAATGAAACCATCTATAAATGAAGTATTAGCAAAAATAGACAACAGATATTACTTAGTAGGAACAGTAGCTAAAAGAGCTAGAGAAATAGTTGATGGAAGTGAGTCTTATGTAGAAAGTAAAATTAACAAAGGTAAGCCAGTAATGTTAGCTACTGAAGAAATATCAGAAGGAAAAATAACTTACAGATTACTAACTGAAGAAGAAATAGAAATAGCAGAAGCATTACATGCAGAAGAACAAAGTAAATTAATCGAGGAGTAAGATTATGTTAAAAGATAAAACTGTAGTAATTGGTGTTAGTGGTGGAATAGCAGTATACAAAGTATGTGATGTTGTAAGTAGACTAAAAAAACTAAATGCAAATGTTCACATAATTATGACTAAGAGTGCAACTGAATTTGTCACACCTCTAACTTTTCAATCATTAAGTCAAAATTATGTAGTAAATGATATGTTTGAAGAACCAAAAACTTGGGATGTTGAACATATATCTTTAGCAAAAAAAGCGGATGTATTTTTAATTGCACCAGCAACAGCAAATGTAATTGGAAAAGTTGCAAATGGTATATGTGATGATATGTTGACAACTACAGTTATGGCAACTACAGGGAAAGTACTTATAGCACCTGCTATGAATACGAATATGTATAAAAATCCTATTCTTCAAAGAAACATTAATATATTAAAAGAGTTAGGTTATAATTTTGTAAACCCAGAAAGTGGTAGACTTGCTTGTGGAGACATAGGAGAAGGAAAACTTGCTTCGCCAGAAATTATTGTTAATACAGTAATAGATTTATTAAACAATAGAGATAAAGATTTACAAGGAAAAAAAATAATGATAACTGCTGGTCCTACGGTGGAAAGTATCGATCCAGTAAGATATTTAACGAATAGATCTACAGGAAAAATGGGATATGCTATTGCAAAAATGGCAGCTGATAGAGGGGCAGATGTAACTTTAGTTAGTGGTCCAACAAATATAACTCCACCAGCTAATTTAAAAAAACTAATAAAAATTCAATCTGCGGAAGAAATGTATAGTGCAATTATAGATAACTTTGATGAGAATCAAGTAATAATAAAAAGTGCAGCTGTTGCAGATTATAAACCTAAGACTTATAGTGATAAAAAAATTAAAAAAAGCAATGATGATTTAGTTATAGAATTAGATAGAAATAAGGATATAGCCTATGAATTAGGAAAAATTAAAAAAGATAAAATTTTAGTAGGATTTGCTGCTGAAACTAATGACCTTATTGAAAATGCCAAAGGTAAAGTTAATAAGAAAAATTTAGACTTTATTGTTGCCAATGATTTAACTGAAGAAGGGGCAGGCTTTGGCACTGATACAAATATTGTAAAAATAATTGACAAAGAAGGCAACATAAGTAAATATCCTCAAATGAAAAAGGATGAAGTTGCAAATGTCATATTAGATAAAGTAAAATCATTATTAGAAAAGTAAGCATCTATTTATAGATGCTTATATTTTTAAGTAATAGATTTGTCACTTTTAATATGAGAGAAGCGAATTTTAAGGAGCAATCTATGTATAGTGAAAAATACGCAAAAGTTATAGTGAAAAATAACAGCATTTATACAGATAACTTGTTTACATATAAAATACCAGATTTTTTATTGGAAGATATTCAAGTAGGACATAGAGTTTTAGTTCCTTTTGGAAGGAGTAATAAACCTATAGAAGCCTATATATTTTTGATTGCCAATAAAGTAGAAGATAATATAGAGTTTAAAGAATTATTTGATATTCTTGATGAGCATCCTATTTTTAAAGAGGAAGATATAAATTTAATTCATTGGATAAAAAATAGATATTTATGTACCTATATGGATTGTATATCTTTATTACATCCTAAGGGATATAAGGTAGAGAGTTTTAAAGAAATAAGTTTATCGAAAGAAATTAAAAATTTAGATGCTAATAGTTTATACATGAAAATAGATAGCTTAAGTAAAAACAAACAATTTGTTATAAATAAAATAATAGAAAATAAAAATAAGATAAAATTAGACAAATTAATAAAAGAAAAGGCAATAGAAGAAAATAGTAATCCTAAGGATTTAAAGCTTTCATCTACTATAAATAATCTTTTATTAAAAATGAAAGAAGATAATTTAATTGATATAGTTTGGAATTATAAAAGTCAAAAAAATGAAAAGAAAATTTGTTATGTATCATTGAGTATGGAGCCTAATATTATTGAAGAATATATTTCATACAATAAAATTCGATTAGGAGATAAGCAAAGAGAAATTATCGAGTTTTTAAAATATAATGAAGAAGTAGAAATTAATGATTTAATTAAATTATTAAAAGTTTCAAAATCAAGTATAACTTCTTTGCAAAATAAAAACTTAATAATATTTAATATAAGAGATTATTATAGAAGTCCTAAAGAATATTATGATGAAAATAAAAAAGAAATTATACTTAATGAAGAACAAGAAGATGCAATAAAAAAAATAACTTCAGAAATGTTTGATGAAAATAAAAAGCCTTATATGATTCATGGTGTAACAGGTAGTGGAAAAACAGAAGTTTATATGGAAATAATAGATTATGCTTTAAAACAAGGCTTAGATAGTATTTTCTTAGTTCCAGAAATTTCTCTAACACCTCAAACTATATCTAGATTGAAAAATAGATTTGGTGATATAGTAGGAGTTTTTCATAGTAGACTATCTGAAGGAGAAAAGCATGACGTTTTTAAAGCTATAAAAAATGGAAAAATAAGAATATTAATTGGTGCTAGATCAGCTTTATTTGCACCATTCAATAGTTTAGGTGTAGTAATAATTGACGAATTTCATGAAAGTGCCTATAAATCAGAAAAAAATCCAAAGTTTTCTGCTATTGAAGTAGGTAAATACATGGCTTTGAAGCGAAATATTACTTTGGTTCTTGGTTCTGCAACACCATCAGTGGAAGAATATTATAGAGCAAAAAATAATGAATACAACTTAATTACTATTAAAAAAAGGGCAAATAAAAAGCCACTTCCAAAGATAGAGTTAATTGATATGAAAAATGAATTGACTCTAGGTAACAAAAGTATGTTTTCTTATAGTTTGCAAAATGAAATTAAAGAAGCTTTGAGTGAAAATAATCAAGTTATATTATTTTTAAATAGAAGAGGTTATGGAAATTTTGTTTCTTGTAGAAAGTGTGGGTATGTTTTTTCATGCAAAAACTGTGATATATCATTGACTTATCATAAACACCAAAATACTGGACGATGCCACTATTGTGGATATGAAGAAATAATACCTAAAACTTGTCCAGAATGTGGGAGTGATTATGTTAAGCCTTTTGGAATAGGAACAGAAAAAGTTGAAGAAGAAATAAAAAGACTCTTTGGTAATGCAAAAGTTCTTCGTATGGACAAAGATACAACATCTAAAAAAGGTGAACTTGATAATATTTTAAATAAGTTCAAAAACAAAGAAGCAAATATCTTAATTGGGACTCAAATGCTTAGTAAAGGTTTGGACTTTGAAGATGTAACTCTGGTTGGTATTTTATCAGCAGATATGATGTTAAATCTTCCAGATTTTAAAAGTTTTGAAGCCACATTTCAATTGATAACTCAAGTATCTGGAAGAGCTGGTAGAAGTGATAAAGAAGGTAAAGTAATACTTCAAACATATGATACAGATCATTATGTAATAAGAAGAGCTTTAAATTATGATTTTGAAGGTTTCTATGATGATGAAATAAAGGTAAGAAAGATTTTTAGCTATGCACCATTTAATAATATGATAAGTGTAGTAGTAAGTGGAAAAAGTGAGAAACTAGTTGAAAAGAATATAAAAAGTATGTATAACTCTCTTATCTATTTATTAAAAGAAAGAGGAGTAGAAGATTTTGACTTTATATTAGGACCGAGCCCTTGTGCTATTTCAAAAATTAATCAAAACTATAGATATCAATTATTATTTAAAGATGATAATATTGAAATTAATTTATTAAAAGGTATAATAAAATATATATGTATAACGAAAAAGGAAATTGTATTTGATAAAGATGTAAACATTTCAATAGATGTTAATCCAAACAATATTCTTTAATTATAGGAGGAAAAATTATGGCAATTAGACAAATAGCTCAAATTGGAGAGCCAGTACTTAGAAAAAAATCAAAGGTTGTAGAAAAATTTGACCAAAAATTAATAGATTTATTAGATGATATGGCTGATACTATGTACGAGGCAGATGGTGTAGGACTTGCAGCACCACAAGTTAGTATACTAAAAAGAGTAGTTGTAATAGATGTAGGAGATGGTTTATTAGAACTTATAAATCCAGAAATAATAGAAACTAGTGGAGAACAAATAGATGCAGAAGGTTGTTTAAGTGTAGCTGGAGAAAATGGAGATGTTAAAAGACCTTATGTAGTAAAAGTAAGAGCTCAAGATAGACATGGAAATACTTTTGAAATAGAAGGCGAAGAATTATTAGCTAGAGCTTTCTGTCATGAGATAGATCACTTAGACGGAGTGTTATTCGTAGATAAAGTAGAAAAATAGTAGGAGTGATATAAATGAAAATAGTATTTATGGGAACACCAGACATTGCAAAAGGATGTCTAGAAAAACTAATAAATGAAAAACTAGATATAGTAGGAGTAGTTACTCAAGCCGATAAACCAATTGGTAGAGGTAAAAAAATGGGTATGCCACCAGTTAAAGAATTGGCTCTAGAACATGATATACCTGTGTATCAACCGGTTAAGGCTAGAGATGAAGAATTTATAAATACTTTAAAAGAAATTAATCCAGATTTAATAATAGTAGTAGCTTATGGTCAAATTCTTCCTAAAGCATTGCTTGATATACCAAAGTTAGGATGTATTAATGTTCATGTATCTTTACTTCCAAAATATAGAGGAGCAGCACCAATTAACTGGGTAATAATCAATGGAGAAGAAAAAACAGGTGTTACTACAATGTACATGGATGAAGGATTAGATACAGGAGACATAATACTTCAAAGTGAATTTGCTTTAAGTAATGAAATAACAGCAGGTGAGCTTCATGATATGATGATGGAACAAGGTGGAAACCTTTTAATAGAAACTATTAATCAAATAGAAAAAGGATGTGCACCAAGAATAAAGCAAAATGATGAAGAGTCTTCTTATGCACCTATGATGAATAAATCTTTAGGAAATATAGATTTTACTAAGACTGCCAGAGAAATTCATAACTTAGTCAGAGGAGTAAATCCTTGGCCAAGTGCTTATACAACTTATGAAGGTAAAACCATGAAAGTTTGGAAAACAAAGGTTTTAAATGAAAGTGCTAATAAACCATGTGGAACAATACTTAAAGTTGATAAAGATGGTATAAGAGTAGCGACAAACGAGAATATTTTATTAATAGAAGAAATACAAATGCCAAACAAGAAAAGAGTGGCAGTTTGTGAATATATAAAAGGAAACAAGATCGAAGAGAATACTATTCTAGGTTAGGCTTATTATGACTGATATAAAAAAATACGTTAAGGTAGTTAATGTTTTTTTAATAACTCTTATTTTAAGTGCCTTGCTTATTCATTTATTCTTATCAAAATATATAAATATACTTTCTTTAGTGATAAATCTTATAGTCATTGGAATAATATTATTAATATTATTTTCAACTGTGATAACATATTTTATTTTAAATGATAAGGAAGTCAATAGATATTTAATGAGAATAAATTATACAATAATAAGATGTATATTTCCTATTATAAGTAATATGGGAAAATTTGCTGGCATATCTAAAGATGAAATAAGAAAAATATTTATTAAAATAAACAATGCTTATATTTACAGTAATAAATATAGTTTTAATAGTGAAGATTTAATAATTTTAATTCCTCATTGTATTCAAAATCATAATTGTAAGTTAAAAGTTACAAATGATATTGATAATTGTAAAAAATGTGGTATGTGCAAAATAAATGAGCTACTACAATTAAAAGAAAAATATAATACAAAAATATTTATAGCTACAGGAGGAACTTTGGCAAGAAAAGTTATTATTGATAATAAACCCAAAGCAGTAATAGCTGTGGCTTGTGAAAGAGATTTGACATCAGGAGTAAGAGATGTTAAGGGAATTCCAGTTCTTGGAGTTTTTAACTTAAGACCAAATGGACCTTGTGTAGATACCAATATTAATATTAAAGAAGTAGAGGAAGCAATAAGTTTCTTTACGTATAAATAAGGAGAGTGTTTTATATGGTTCCAGGTATGGGTTATGGAGGATATTACGGTATGTATTATGATAGAACGATGCTTTTATTAATACCGGCAGTTCTGTTAACTATCTATGCTCAATATAAAGTTAGTTCAACAACAAATAGATTCTTTAATGTAAGGGCAAATAGAGGCTATAACGGTGAAGAGACGGCTAGAAAAATACTAGATAGTAACGGGTTATTTAACGTTAGAATAGAAATGGTTAGAGGAAGACTTAGTGATCATTATGATCCAAGGACTAAGGTTTTGAGATTATCACAAGATGTTTATAGTGGTACATCTATAACATCAGTAGCTGTAGCAGCTCATGAATGTGGTCATGCTATACAACATGCACATGGATATGCACCTTTAAACATAAGAAGTAGCTTAGTACCTGTTGTAAATTTTGCTTCAAACATGTCTTGGATATTTATAATGCTAGGATTTTTCACAAGAGGTATTTTCTTACAAATAGGTATATTATTATTTGCTGCTTCAGTATTATTCCAGATAGTAACACTACCTGTAGAATTTAATGCATCAAGTAGGGCCTTAACTCAACTTACATCTCTAGGGATAGTAGATGATAGAGAAGTAAGACAAAGTAGAAAAGTACTTCAAGCAGCAGCCTTAACTTATGTGGCGGCAGCAGTTACTGCAATTCTTCAACTACTAAGATTAGTAATGATTGCAAATAATCGTGATGATTAATAATTAGGTCCTAGTTTACTAGGACCTTTTTTAAAACAAATCAAAAATTAATTAAATTTTGATACAACAAGGAGAAAATTATGAACGCAAGAGAAATAGCATACAAGGTTCTTTTAGATATAGAAAAGAATAAAAATTATTCGAATATGGCAATAAATAAACACTTTAAAGATGTGGAGCTATCAAATCAAGACAGAGGATTAGCAACGGAAATAATATATGGTGTAATAGAAAATAAATATTACATAGATTATATGATTGATAAGTTATCAAAAGTAAAAACAAATAAAATGGAGATATACGTTAAAACATTATTAAGAATGGGAATATATCAAATAATGTTTTTAAATAGTATATCTGATTATGCTGCGGTAAATGAAACTGTAAATTTAGCTAAGAAGAAAAATTCTAAGGTATCAGGATTTATTAATGGAATACTTAGAAATGTTATAAGACAAAAAGAAACTATAGGAGCAATAAAGGTAAAAGATGATATAGATTATTTAGCTATTAAATATTCTTATGATAAGTGGATGATAAGAAACTGGATGATTCACTTTGGTAGAGAATTTACAGAAGAATTATTAGAGGCTAATAGTCAAAGACCAAGTATTTATTTAAGAACAAATACTTTAAAAATTACTAGGGATGAACTGATTGAAAAATTAGAAAAGCAAAATATAAAAGCTTATAAGGTAAGTGTAGTGGATGAGGCTATAAAGGTTGAAAATTTAAAAGACATAGAAAATAACTCTATTTATAAAGAAGGACTATTTACAGTGCAAGATATAAGCTCTATGCTTGTAGGTAAAGTTATGAATCCAGAAGAAAATTCTTTGGTTTTAGATGTATGTAGTGCTCCTGGTGGGAAAACTACACATATGGCTACATTAATGAATAATACAGGACAAGTAGTATCTAGAGATATATATGAGCATAAATTAAAGTTAATAAAAGCATCTTGCAAAAGACTTAATCTTACTAATGTGAATGTAGAAGAATATGATGCAATGAAGATTGACAAAGATAGCATAGGTAAATTTGATTATGTTTTAGCTGATGTTCCATGCTCAGGCCTTGGAATAATTAGAAGAAAGCCGGAAATAAAATATAAAGAAAAAGAAGAATTCAGAGATTTACCACCAATTCAAAAGAAAATACTTGAAAACGCATCTAAGTATGTAAAAAAAGGTGGAACTTTAATATATAGTACTTGTACTATACAAGATAGTGAAAATATTGATGTTATAAATGAATTTTTACAAAAGAATAAAAACTTTGAATTAGCTCCTATTAATGAGGTAAAGGTTGATTTAGATAATCAAGAAAAAGGTTATATGAAGATTTATCCTAATATTCATGAAATGGATGGATTCTTTATATCAAAATTAATTAGAGTAAGGTAGTGATAAAATGACAGCAAATAAAGTGGCATTAAAAAATATGACAGAAGAAGAATTAAAAGAATTCTTAAAAAGTATAGGTGAAAAACCATTTAGAGGTAGTCAAATATTTTCCTGGATATATAAAGGTGCTAAAACTTTTGACGATATGAATAATATACCGAAAAGTCTAAGAGAAAAATTAGAAGAGGTATCTTATATAGGAAATATAAAACTAGAATTAGCATTAGAATCAAAAACAGATAAATGTAAAAAATATTTATTTGAATTAAATGATGGAAATATAATTGAAACAGTTATGATGGATTATGGAGATAGAATAACTGTTTGTATATCAAATCAAGTAGGATGTCGAATGGGATGTAAATTTTGTGCATCTACATTAGAAGGACTAATTAGAAACTTAGAGCCGTGGGAAATTTTAGACCAAATTATGAAGGTTCAAGAAGATACTAATAAAAGAGTTTCTAATTTAGTTTTAATGGGAAGTGGAGAACCATTAGACAACTTTGAAAACACTAAAAAGTTTTTCAAATTAGTAAATGAAAAAAATGGATTAAATATAGGATATAGACATATAACTTTATCTACTTGTGGAGTTGTGCCTAAAATATATGAATTTGCTGACTTACAGCTACCTATTAATTTAGCTCTTTCATTACATTCTCCTTTTGATGAAGAGAGAAAAAAAATAATGCCTGTTGCCAATGCATATAAAATAGATGATATAATAAAAGCATGTAAGTATTATATTCAAAAAACAAATAGAAGAGTTACTTTTGAATATTCGTTAATCAGAGGTGTAAATGATTCTAAAAAAGAAGCTGATGCAATTGTAAAACTTTTAAAAGGGATGTTATGTCATGTTAACTTAATTCCTATTAACAAAGTAGAAGAAAGAGACTTTGAAAGACCTGATAAAACTTATATTTACAAATTTAGAGATATCCTAGAAAAAAATAATATTCCGGCAACAGTTAGAATATCTATGGGATCTGATATAGGAGGAGCTTGTGGTCAGCTTAGACGTAAACACAAGTAAATAAGGAGGGTAATTGCTATGATTTATAATTGTGACTCTCATGTGGGAAAAGTTAGAAAAAATAATGAAGACTACTGTATGGGGGAAATTATACAAACGGAGGATGATTGTATAGGAATATTTGCTTTAGCTGACGGTATGGGTGGCCATAAAAAAGGAGAGGTAGCAAGCAAAATAGCAGTAGAAAGTATAATAGATTTTTTAAAAGAGAATATTTCTCAAAGTGGTGGCATAAAAATGGATTATTTAGATGATATAATAAAACAAGGGTATAATTATGCTAATAAGAAAATTTATGCAAAGGCTTTAGAAGATAATTCTTGTGAAGGTATGGGCACAACTTTAGTTGTGGCAGTTATTTATAAAAATGATGTGATTATAGCTAATGTTGGTGATAGTAGAGGTTACTTATTGCATAACGATGACTTTAGAAAAATAACTAAAGATCATTCTGTAGTTGAAGAATTGGTAAATGCTAATTTAATAACTGAAGAAGAAGCTAGACGCCATCCTCGTAGGAATCAAATTACACGAGCAATGGGAGCAGAAGAAATAATTATAGTAGATATATTTAGAGAAAAATTAGAAAAAGATGATATATTACTTTTAGCAACAGATGGACTTACTGGTTGTGTAGAAGATGAATCTATAAAAAATATTATTGAACAAGATAAAGGTATTAAAGAAATTTGCCAAGATTTAATTAATGAGGCTAATAATAATTCTGGTAAGGACAATATATCTGTTATCTTAAGTAAGATTGATTAGGATGGTGATATTGTGGGAGAAACAATTTTAGGTAATAGATACGAAATCATAAGGAAAATTGGCGATGGAGGTATGGCTTTTGTTTATGAAGCAAAGGACAGACTTTTAAACAGAGTAGTAGCTGTAAAAGTTTTAAGACCAGAGTTTGTAGATGATGAAGAATTTTTAGCAAAATTTAAAAGAGAAGCAGAAGCTGTGGCTAACATATCTCATCCTAATATAGTTAATGTATATGATGTAGGCTGTGATGGTAAAGTAAACTATATAGTTATGGAGTATATAGATGGACAAAATTTAAAGGAAATTATAAAAACTGAAGGAACTTTAGATGAATATACTGCTCTTGATATAACTAAACAAATAGCAAAAGCTCTTGGAGCTGCACATAAAAAAGGGGTCATACATAGAGATATAAAACCACATAATATATTAATATCAAGTGAAGGTAGAAACGTAAAAGTAGCAGATTTTGGGATTGCAAAAGCTGCCACAAATTCGACTATGACTAATATAGGCAGTATAATAGGATCTGTTCATTATTTTTCACCAGAGCAAGCTAAGGGTAAACCAGTAAAAAATAATGCAGACTTATATTCTCTAGGAATAGTTTTATATGAAATGTTATTAGGAAAAGTACCTTTTAAGGGAGATAGCCCTATTTCTATAGCTCTTCAACACATAAATGAGGATATAGAATTTAGCTTAGAGGAAAAAACTCAAATACCTCAAAGTATTAGAACTTTAATTAAAAAGCTGACAGAAAAAGATCCTACTGATAGATATCAAAGTAGTGAAGAAGTTATTGAAGATATCGAATATATTGAGCAGAATATAGATTTAGATTTTATTAAGCAATATGATGATTTTGCTACAAGAAGAATGCCACCAGTTGAAGTAGTAGATAATTCTAATAAGTTTAAAACTTTAGGTAAAGAGCAAAAAAGAGAACCTAAAGAAGAAATGTTTGTTCAGCCTGAAAGAGAAGAAGTTGACAGCTATGACAGAAAACCTAAAAAGAAAAAAAGAAATGGATTTAAAGGTGCTATAATAGGATTACTTGTTTTAGCTATATTAGGAGTTGCTGGGATTGTAACTAATGGATTTGGGCTTTTAAATGGTAACACAGATAATAATGTAATAATTGCACCAAATTTAATTAATATGAGCTTACAAGATGCAAATAAGACTATAAATAATTTGGATTTAAAGTTAACTATCAGTGAAAGACATGATCCAGATGTAGAAAAAAATCATGTTATATCTCAAACTCCACCAGAAGGAACTGAGCTAGAAAAAGGAGATACTGTAACAATAGTAATAAGTTTAGGCCCAGAAGAATTATCAGTACCAAACTTATTAGGATTTGCACTAAAAGATGCTAAGAAAATTCTTGAAAAAGATGGCCTAGTGTTAGGTAGCGTAAGTTATGATTATAGCGAAATTTATAAAGAAGGTACTGTGATTAATCAAAGTCCAATTGCAGGTGCAGGAAGTATTAAAAAAGGTGATACTGTTAATGTGGTTGTAAGCAAAGGTCAAAAGCCAGAAGAAAAACCAAATGAAGAAGAAAAACCATCTGATGATGATAATTCTGATCAAAATAACAATAACAATAACAACAATGATAGTAATAATAACGATGATGGTAATAATTCGAATAATAATAATAACAATTCGAATAATGGTGGCAATGCTAACAATGGTAGTGATAATAACTCAGACAACACACAAAATGGAAACAATAATTCTGGAGATCAACAAACTAGCAATATAAATAATGATGATGACGATAATGATTAAAGTATAAAATTAAATCATATAAACAAAATATAAGTAAGCATTATGCTTACTTATATTTATTTTTAATAAAAAATAATGAATAAAAAATAATATATAATAATTAAATTTAAAATAATAAAAATATTGTGGTAATATATAATAAAGTGTTAAAAAAATAAGGAGGCAATTAATGTTAGATGGAAGGATAATGAAAGGAATAGGGGGATTCTACTACGTAGATACAGAAAAGGGACTGTATGAATGTAGAGCTAGAGGAATATTTAGAAAAAATAAGCAAACTCCTTTAGTAGGTGATAGAGTAAAAATTAGTATAGTTGATGAGGAAAAGAAAATAGGTGTTGTTGAAGCTATTGATAAAAGAGATAGCGAACTTATAAGACCTCCAATTGCTAATGTGGAAAAAGCATTAATAGTTTTTGCTGTAAAGAACCCTACACCTCATTTATCTTTATTAGATAGATTTATAGTTCTTGCTGAGAAAGAAAATTTAGAAATTGTAATTATTCTTACAAAAGTTGATTTGGATGAGGATAATATTACAGATAAAATAAAAGAAATATATGAGTTAAGTGGATATAGGGTAATTCCAGTAAGTAGCAAGTCTAGAGAAAATATAGACAAAGTAAAAGAAGAGTTAAATAACAGTGTAGTAGTTTTTGCAGGTCCATCAGGAGTTGGAAAATCTAGTTTATTAAATGAAATAGATCAAAATTTTAAGTTACAAACTGGAGAAGTTAGTGATAAAATCAAAAGAGGGAAACATACTACAAGACACGCTGAACTTTTAAAACTACAATGTGGAGGTATAGTTGCAGATACACCAGGTTTCTCTTCCTTAACTTTAGAAGATATAGAAGAAAGTGAGTTAAAGGAATACTTTATAGAGTTCGATGAAGTTGATAACTGTAAGTTTGGAAATAAGTGTATACATGAAAAAGAGCCAGGTTGTGGAGTTAAAGAAGCTGTTGAAGCAGGGGAAATTTCTAAAGTAAGATATGAAAGTTATATACAATTACTTAATGAAATAAGACAAGGGAAAAGGAGATATTAAAAAATGATAAAATTAGCACCATCAATATTATCAGCAGATTTTGCAAAACTATTAGAAGATGTTAAAAAGGTAGAAAAGGCAGGATGTGAATATTTACATATAGATGTTATGGATGGACATTTTGTTCCTAATATAACATTAGGTCCTGGAATAGTTAAATCTTTAAGAAAAGATGTTGATATGGTATTTGATACACATCTTATGATTGAAAATCCGGATAATTATATTAAAGATTTTGTTGATGCAGGTAGCGATTTAATAGTAGTTCATGTGGAAGCGTGCAGACATTTACATAGAACTATACAAAATATTAAGTCACATAATGTAAAAGCTGGTGTTGCACTTAATCCTGCTACACCAATAGAAACTATAAAGCACATATTACAAGATGTAGATATGGTACTTATAATGACTGTAAATCCTGGTTTTGGGGGACAATCATTTATTGAAAGTATGGTAGAAAAAATAAAAGAATTAAAACAAATAATAGATGAAAAAAATCTTAATGTTGATATACAGGTAGATGGTGGAATAAAACCAAATAATATTCATAAGGTAGTTGAAGCTGGAGCTAATGTAATAGTTGCAGGATCAGCTATATTTAATAGTGAAAACATAGAAGAAACTGTAAAGCTAATGAGAAAGAATGCAAGTCTTTAGGAGATACTAATGAAAGTTTGTATTATATTAAATGGTGAAATAAAAAATTATGATAAAACAAAAGAAATAATACTTAGAGAAAAATATGATTATATAATAGGGGCCGATGGTGGCTGTAATCATTTATATAAAATGAATATTATACCTAAATATATAATAGGAGACTTAGATTCTATTGATAAAGACTTAGTATACTATTATAAAAATAGAAACGTATTATTTAAAACATATCCATCTCATAAAGATGAAACAGATTCAGAAATTTGTATTTATCTAGCTAAAGAACTAGAAGCAAAAAGAATTGATTTTTATGGGGCTTTAGGAGGCCGTATAGACCATACTCTTGCAAACATAGGCTTAATGCATTATGTAAGAGAAATGAATATTGAACCTCGAATGATAACTAGTGAAGAAGAAATTACTACTATAAAAAATGAAGAGATTATTTTGCATGGAAAAAGGGGAGATACAATATCAATTATCCCTATAATGACAGATGCAAATAATATAACTCTTAAAAATTTAGAGTACCCTTTGAACAATGCTAAAATGGGGTATCTATCATCTTTAGGTATATCTAATGTTATGCTAGATGATGAGTGTAGTATAAAAATTGAAGATGGATATGCATTGATTATAAGGAATTATAAGGTTAACTTATAAATAAAAACCATATGAATATTATCTAAAATGGATAATTATTCATATGGCTTTTATTTTATTATAAAAAATACTATGATATAGTCAAATTAGTTATAAATTTCTATTAAGAGGAATAAGGAGTCTTAGGGAGTTATAGGACTTACTACTCCAGATACTGTTACAAAAGCAGACCCGAGAAAGGTAGAAGGATATTCATTTAATCCAGGATTAATAGGAAAGATATTACAAAGTCAAATTGATAAATTAAAAAATAAAATATTGACTATATTGTAGGTCTTTTGCATTTGGGAATGGATTAAGAAAGTGCATCATATAGATTAACAGATATAATAAGTCAAGAGGAAGGTTTAGATGTGTTTATAGATGTGCATAGTCATTATGTAGTTAAAAATGCTAAGGTAAAGGATAAATCGGGGCATGATGTAATTGTTGCTCAAACAGAAAATTATTTGATCAACATAGGGTAAGTAATTATACGTGAAGATGGCAGCATAGATAATAATTTATTAAATGTAGTAACTAAGATTCAAGTTACAGATGAACAAATATTTGAAGCTTTAGAGTTTGCTACAAGTGATTTTCCAAATGCTGCAGGTAAATTTCCACAAGTATCTGGAATGACTTATGAAATATATACATTTATTGAATATAAAGATGATAGGAGCGGATATGGAGTGATGGACGAGGCTTTAGTAAGTTATATAGAGAGTAAGGCTGATGAAGAGTATGAAAGCTCTGCTGGAATAATAGTTATATATAATAAATAAGGGGATATGCGATAAAAATAAAAAAACAATAGAATAAATAATTTATAATTCTAAAACAAAAACCTTCCTTAATATAATTTATGAGAAAGGTTATTATTTTAAAAATAATATTATGCAATCTTATAAGTTTTAAAAGGTCTATAAAAAATGTGAATTGCATAAAAATTAATAAATATACTTAAAGAAGTTTTATGTAACTTATGGAAAATAGTAAGAATTATCTAACCTGGGGGGGATAAATATGAAAATGGTAACTATAAAATTACCAAAATGGCTTTCTAATATTGTTCTGAAATTTATGAGAAATGATAAAAAATAAAAATGAAAAATTGATGAACTTTTAGATAAAAAAGAGAGCCTACATTTCTGTAGGCTCTTTACTAATAAAATAAATTTATTATTAAGCTCTATCAACTTTGTTTGAACGTAAGCATCTTGTACAAACTTTTACTCTTTTTGGAGTTCCATTTTCTATAACTTTAACGTTTCTTAAGTTAGCAGCCCATGTTCTTTTGCTGTGTTTATTTGAGTGTGATACTTGGTTTCCTGAAACTTTACCTTTACCACATACGCAACATACTCTTGACATTATATACACCTCCTTAAAATGATAACTATTTTAAGACTAAAAACATATTTATATTAACATAAAATTTATATATATAAATTTTGCTAATGTAAATATTAAAAGAGAAAATAATGATAAAAGTTTATTATCATTATTTTACTATGCTGTAAATCACTATGTTTTAAAATATAAAAACTTTATATCTTCTGTGCTTAATACATAGTATTGACAGTAAACGTCTTTTTAGTTACCAAATTTAAATAACTTTTAATTATTAATTACTTATAGTATTATATATCTTGTCTAAAATAGAAATATAAACTATAATTTATTAAAATAAAGGAAATTTGTTGAATTGATGAAATTAATAATTCAACATTGTACAAAATATTATTAAAAAAGAAAATGAGGGGGTAAAACCATGACTACTAAAGTAAATAATAAATATGGATGTATAGAAATAGATAAACATGTTATAGCTCAAATTGCATACAGAGCTGCAATGGAGAGTTACGGATTAGTAGGTTTCTCACAAAAGATAAAAGGTATTGTTGAATTATTAAAAGGAGACAATGCTACTAAAGGCGTTAAGATATATGAAACAGAAGATAATAAAATAGAAATAGAATTATTTGTTATAATGCAGTATGGAATTAATATTTCGACAGTAGCAAATAACATAATAGACAGAGTGAAATATTCAGTAGAAAATATAACTTCAATAAAAGTTAGTAAAATTGATGTTAACGTGCAAGGTATCAGGGTTAAGTAATATAGGAGGAAGAATATGATTCAATGTATAGACGGAAAACAATTCAGAGATATGTTTGTTTCAGGAGCAAATAATCTTCAAAACAATAAAGATTTAGTTGATAAATTAAATGTATTCCCTGTTCCAGATGGTGATACAGGAACAAACATGTCTTTAACTATATCATATGCAATTAAAGAATTATCAAAAGTTGAAAATGATGATATAACAGATATAGGTAAAGCTCTTTCTAAAGGTTCTTTAATGGGAGCTAGAGGAAACTCAGGAGTTATACTATCTCAAATAATAAGAGGTATAGCAAAATCAATAGAAGGAAAAGAAACTTTAAATGTTGTAGACTTAGCGAATGCTCTAAAAAATGGTTCTGATACTGCTTATAAAGCTGTAATAAAACCAATAGAAGGAACTATTCTTACTGTAGTTAGAGAAAGTGGAGAATATGCAGTAAAGGTTGCTAACAAGGACATGGACATGATTGAGTTCCTTGAATTAATAGTAAAGAAAGCTAATGAATCACTAGAGAAGACACCAGAATTACTAAAGGCTTTAAAAGAAGCTGGAGTTGTTGATTCAGGTGGGAAAGGATTAGTTCTTATATATGAAGGAATGTTATCATCTCTAAAAGGAAATGATATAAAATCTGTAGAAGGTGAAATATCTCCTAATGTAGAGGTTAACGTGGAACAAAACATATCTAGTGAAGATATTAAGTTCCAATACTGCACAGAGTTTATTTTAGAAAGTGATAAAATAGATGATTTAGCAGTAAGAGATATGTATATGAAATTTGGGGATAGCTTAGCTGTAGTTGGAGATGAAGGTGTGATAAAAGTACATGTTCACACTAATGACCCAGGTCTTGCTATACAAGAGGCATTAAAATACGGACAATTATTAACAATAAAAATAGAAAACATGAAACTTCAACATGAAAATAAGGTACTAAATGAAACGGCTCAAACTAAAGATGTACCAGTTGAAGAAAAAGAGTACGGATTTATAGCTACTTCTATGGGTGAAGGCTTAGCACAAATATTCAAAGATTTTGGTGTTGATCACATAATAGAAGGTGGTCAAACTATGAACCCAAGTACAGAAGATTTTATGAAAGCAATAGAAAGCTTACATGCAAAAAATATTATTATATTACCAAATAACAGTAACATAATAATGGCTGCTAACCAAGCTAAAGAATTAAGTGATAAAAATATAATAGTTATACCAACTAAAAATGTTGCACAAGCTTTTGCTACTTTAGTAATATTTGACGGTGATGCTGATGTAACTGAAAATGAAGCAAACATGATGGAAGTCCTATCTTCAGTAAAATCTGGTCAAGTAACTTATGCTGTAAGAGACACAGTTATAAACGATGTAGAAGTAAGAGAAGGAAATATAATTGGTATAGCTGAAGGAAAATTATTAGCTGCAGGAGATAAGGTTGATGAAATAACTACTGATCTTGTTGAAAAATTAGTAGATGAAGATAGTGCTATAATAACTTTATTCTACGGTGAAGATACTTCTGAGGAAGACGCAGAAGCCTTAAGAGATTCTTTAGAGGAAAAATTTGAAGATATAGATGTGGAATTACACTATGGAGGACAGCCTCTTTATTATTACTTAGTTTCAGTTGAATAATGATTAACTGGTCCTGTATAATCGTACTATATTAGTATGTTATACAGGATTTTTTAATCTTAAGGGAATAATAATTGTAGGTGATAATTATGAATAACTTAAATAAAGAGATACAATTTGTAAAAGGAATAGGACCTAAAAGAGCTGAAAAACTTCATAAACTTAATATATTTACGCTAAAAGATCTAATATATTATTTTCCGAGACAATATGAAGATAGAAGTATTATAAAAAAAATTAGTCAATTGGAAAATGAGGACAAGGTATCGATTAAAGGAATTATAACTAAAATTGATACATATAGTCCGCGAAAAGGTATGAAAATAACTAGGATAGATATAAGAGATGATAGCGGTTATATAAAAATGTCATTTTTTAATCAAGAATATATTACAAAAGTATTTAAAAGTGGAGATAGTATTTTAGCTTTTGGAAAAGTTAAGATAGAAAATAACTTTAAGGAATTTATCCCGATTGAAGTAGAACATTATACTAATAAGCCAAGTTCTACTTGTAAAATTGAACCAGCATACCCTTTGACTTATGGTTTAACTAATAAAGAGTTACAAGGAATGATAAAATCAGTTCTTGCAAAGGAAGAATTTAAAGTTGAAGAATATTTACCTAAGTATATATTAGACAAATATAAATTATGCAGTATTGATTTTGCTGTTAGAAATATACATTCTCCAGTTAATAAGGAATATTTAAAAGTTGCCTTATATAGGTTAGTTTTTGAAGAATTTCTAATTTTACAATTGGGACTATTTTATTTTAAAAGTGGAATCAATGAAGCTAGTGGAATAGAATTTGAAGAAAAAGAAAAATTAAATGATATAATAAAATCTCTTCCATTTAAATTAACAAAGGCTCAAAGTCGAGCATTAAATGAAATTACTAAAGATATGACATCTTTAAAAGTGATGAATAGACTAGTTCAAGGTGATGTGGGAAGTGGAAAAACTGTTGTAGCATTACTTGCTCTAGCTAGTGCTGTTTTAAATGGCTATCAGGGAGCTTTAATGGCACCTACAGAGATTTTAGCATCACAGCACTATGATTCCTTTAAAGAAACATTAGAAGCTTTTAATATTAAGTCTGAGCTGTTAGTGGGGAGTCTTACAAAAAAACAAAAAGAAAAAGTATTAGAAAAAGTAAAAAATCAAGAAGTGGATATTCTTATTGGAACACATGCTCTTATAGAAGATAAGGTGGAATTCAAAAATTTAGGTATAGTTATAACGGATGAACAACATAGATTTGGTGTTAGACAAAGAGGAAGATTATCTAATAAAGGAGATAGTCCTGATATTCTTGTTATGACTGCAACACCAATACCTAGAACATTAGCGCTAATTTTATATGGCGATTTAGATATATCTATAATAGATGAGTTGCCTCCAGGAAGGCAACCTGTAGAAACTATAGCTATAGAACATAAAAGAAGAAAAGAAGCTTATGAGAATTTAGTAAGAAATGAAGTTGAAAAAGGAAGACAAGTTTATGTTGTATGTCCTTTAGTAGATGAAAGTGAAAAGATAGAAGCTACAGCGGCAGTTGAATTAGTAGAAGAGTTAAAAAGAGAATTTTTTTCAGATTTACGAGTGGGTCTGCTTCATGGTAAGATGAGACCGAGTGAAAAAGATGATATAATGGATGATTTTAAAAATAAAAAACTAGATATATTAGTATCTACTACGGTTATTGAAGTAGGAGTTAATGTACCTAACGCCACGTTGATGATAATAGAAAATGCAGAGAGATTTGGTTTAGCACAGCTTCATCAGCTTAGAGGCCGTGTTGGAAGAGGAAAGCATAAATCTTATTGCATATTAATTTACAATTCAAAAACAGAAGTATGTAGGGAAAGAATGGCTATTATGGAAGAGACTACAGATGGATTCAAAATATCTCAAAAAGATTTAGAAATAAGAGGTCCAGGTGAGTTTTTTGGGACAAGACAACATGGTCTGCCAGAGTTAAAAGTTGCAAACATTTTTAAACATATTAAAATATTAAAACAAGCTCAATTAGAGGCTAGATACATAATTGGCCAAGATGTAAAATTACAGCAAGAAGATAATAAAAAATTAAAAGAAGAAATATTGTATAAATTTAGTGAACGTGAAGAAATCTCATTAAATTAGTTGAAATTTATGGTAAAATAAAGAAAGGAGATATAATTTTGAGAGTTATTTCAGGAAAAGCAAGAGGACTAAAATTAAATGCTCCGAAAAATGATGACGTAAGACCTACGACAGACAGAGTTAAAGAGTCTTTATTTAATATGATTAATCCATATATAATGGACAGTAATATATTAGATTTATTTGCTGGGACAGGTTCTTTAGGAATTGAGTGTTTATCAAGAGGAGCGAATAAATGTATTTTTGTAGATAATAGTAAGGAAAGTATAAACATTGTAAAATCTAATATAAAGAAGGCAAGAGTTGAAAGTGAAAGTATAGTATTAAACTTAGATTTTAAAAGTGCTATAAACTCTTTATCTTTAAAAAATGAAAAATTTGACGTTATATTTATGGATCCTCCATATTATAAGAATCTGTTTAGTGATGCATTAGGTAGTATAGATAATAATAACCTTTTAAAAGAAGATGGTATTATTGTTGTAGAACATGATACTAAAGATAAATTTCCAGATAATATTGGAAGATTGTACAAAAGTAGAGACAAAAAATATGGTAATACAACATTAACGTTTTATAAAGTGGAGGAATAACATGGACAAACCAATGCGTAAAGCAATATTTGCTGGTAGTTTTGATCCAATTACCAATGGACATTTAGATATAATTTTCAGAGCAGCTAAGCTATTTGATGAATTGCAAATTGGAGTGCTTATAAATCCTAATAAAAAGGGACTTTTTACATTAGAAGAAAGAGTTGAATTAATTGAGGTTTGTACAAAAGAATTGAATAATATTAAAGTGATTGAATTCCAAGGTTTATTAGTTAATTACTGTAAAGAACATGGAATAGATACTTTAGTTAGAGGAGTAAGAAGTGAAGCAGATGTTAACTATGAGTTACAAATGGCTCATATGAATAAAGAATTGAATTCTGATATAGAAACAATATTTTTACCAACTAACAAGCAATACTCTTTTGTAAGTTCATCATTAATTAAAGAAGTTTTAAACTTCGGAGCTGATGTTAAAAACTTAGTGCCAGAAGAAGTTATCTGGGCGATAGAAAAGAAGACGAAATAGTAATTTAGGGGGAATAATATGAAAATAGATTTAGAAATCATGGATTTATTTCAAGAATTAGAAGAGTTAATAGAGCATGCACCACTTAAAGGGTTAGCAAGAAAATCAATTAGTATAGATAAAGAGGAAATTCTTGCTATTATAAATGATATAAAAACATTAATGCCAGAAGAAGTAAATCAAGCAATATGGATTAATAGAGAAAGGCAAAGAATAATAACAGAAGCAAAGGCTGAAGCAGAACAAATTATAGAACAAGCTAACCAAGAAGCTCAAATTAAAGCTAAAGAAGGAGAGCAGTTCGAAGAAAATCTTAAACAACAATTTAATGATATTGTAGAATCGAGCGAAGTTGTTGAAAGAGCAAAAGAAAGAGCTACAGAAATTATAAGTAGAGCAGAGTCTTATGCAGTTGAAATTAGAGAAGGATCTATTGAATATGCAGAAGATGTAATAAGTTCAGTTGAACAAAATCTAATAGAAACTTTAGAAATAGTAAAAAGAAATAAAAGAGAATTAAGAGAAGAATAGAAAATAAGCTCCCGATTAAACTGGGAGCTTTCATTATTTTATCAATCTTTTGTTATATATAAAAAGTATAGATTGAATATTATATAAATAATAACAGTTATAATTAAAAATATTTTAAAATTATAAAAATAATGATTTAGGATATTGTTATTGTAAATAGAATTATAAATTGATGAAAAATTTGAAACTGGTAAGTAATTTGAGCTTATTGGATAAAGTAAAAACGTATATAAAGCTGCAAATGTACCATGTAAAAATTTGTTGAATATGTAAATACTAGTTTTAATATCAGTCTTAGCTATAAAGCTACAACATTGAGCTAGAATAGATAAACCACTAAAGCCTATGATGAAACTGCATAAACTGGCTTTAATTACCTCAGAAATATATGTAATGCTAGTTACATTATTACAACCTATTGTAATTTCAAATAACCCACTTATAAAAGCAGAACAAACCTCTTTTGTCATGCCTAAAGAAGAAAAGAAAAAGCACAATATGTAAGATATACCATCTATTACATTAAATAACGTTAGGATTTTAAAAACTACAGAAAAAATTATTACAAAACCACCAACAGCCAATAAAGTATTTACACCACTTATAACGGCATTTCCAAAAGAAATAAAAAAACCATCCTTTTCTGGAGTATTAATTATGGATTTTATATTATTAATTATGGTTTTATTTGACCTTTCTCTTTTTTCTTTTCCGTATCTTCTAAAAAGTAAACCAACAGTTATGGCTCCTAGATAATGGCAAATAAGCATTACATATCCTAAGTATGCATCGTTTAACATTCCGACTGCCACAGCACCAATTATAAATAAGGGACCTGATGTGGAACAAAATGATACTAACCTTTGACCTTCGTATTGAGAAATATCTTGGTTTAGCCTTAAATCAGATGCCAGTCTTGCACCTACAGGATATCCAGATACTGCTGAGATTGCAAAAACTAGTGCACTTTTACCTGATACATTGAAGATAAATTGAGTTATGGGATTTATTATTACGCCTATAATATCAACTATCTTCAAAGAAACTATCAAATTAGCACCGATTATAAAAGGTAGTAAAGAGGGCATTAATATATTTACCCATATATGTATTCCATTTTGCGCAGCTTCAATAGAATCATCAGGGAAAATTATAATTCCAATAATTAATAATAAAACTATAATTTTGGGTAAAAAATATTTTGTTAATTTAGATATATTAATAAAAAAAATGAAATATGAAAAATAATTATTTGAATAGTGAAAAAGGACTATAAATTAATAGCCCTTTTCTTGTATTATAAAATTTATAATCATGGCAAATACTTAGGTGATAAATAATAATCCATGGGTCCTTTTAATAGATCTTTATTATTTTTGTAATAAATAAGATTATACATATTGCTAGATTTTAAATCATATTTAATAAGTGTTTTAAATATAGGGTCATCAATATGACTTATTTTTGAAAATTTAGTTATAATTTCAATATCACTAGAAGTTTTTATTTTCTTTATAATTTCTCGGCCCTTGTTATTGAAAGCTAAAACTCTAATGTAAGGGATTGAATTTAAATCCTTTACTTTTAATATATCTTCTTTGGTAACACCTAGCAAAATATTATTTAAAGTTCTCTTTATTTTAGTCATAGTATAACGTTTTGACTTTGTAGAATTAATTAACTCTTCTAAACTTTGAGAAGTGAAAATATTAGAATAAATTTTATTTTCTATACCTTCATTGACCTCAAAATAGTTATGCAAATTTTCGTAGTCTCTAATAATAATAGAAGATAATATGTCGTAGAACATATAATCAAATACAGGGTTAAAATTACTATCTATTTTACTATTAATTTCATCAAAAGTCGGTTTTGGGATAACATTTTCAATAAGTTGCAAGTTTTGGTTATTTTTTAAAGAATTTCTAATAGCTGTGGCTGAACAAATATTACTATTTATATCACTGGAATTATATTCAGATGCAACTCTAGTGATGGTATAAGGTTTAATAGAGCTATATATCTTAATTAAACTTTTAATATATTCAATACCTAATATATTATTAGAAGAATTCAAAACTTGTTGAAGTTCATTTTCATTTAAATGTAAAAGATTATGAGTTTTTATATATTCATATAGAGCTTTACTTCTTGCTATTGGGAAAACGACACCATCATCTAAATGCTTTTTTAAATTTAACTTAAATTCTATAGGTTCTTTAACTAAAATCTCCGCTATTGTATTTAAGATTCCCACATCTCCTTCTTCACTTCCAAAACAAATTGAACTAACGCAATTAAGAGAGTTTAAGGTAGCTATGGCACCGTGAGAAAAAATTTCTGCGCTTTGACAAGCATAAAGAGTTGGAAGTTCTATTACTAAATCCACACCACTTTTTACTGCCATCTCTGCTCTTGTATATTTATCAAATAAAGCGGGCTCTCCTCTTTGTAAAAAAGAACCACTCATTATAGCCATAGTATGAGTTGCCTTTGCTATTTCCTTTGATTTTTCTAAATGGTATTTATGACCATTATGAAATGGGTTGTATTCAACCACTAATCCTAGTAAATTCATACAATCCTCCTTTTGGTAATTTTTACTACATATTAATATATTATATTTTTTAAGTTGACAAAATTAGAGGAAATACTTAATAATATAATAATATAAATGTGTGATAAGACACATAAATATGTTTTATTATATGAATAATAAGTA
>NZ_JWHR01000060.1 GCF_000808015.1 Terrisporobacter othiniensis
TTAATTTCATATCTATAGCTTTCCATTTTATTTCTGGTGAGTAGTGTACTCTTGTACTCATAATAAAATAACCTCCTTTAAAATCATACATATAGTATGTTTCAAAAGAGGTTGTTTTATTTATTCCTGTGTAAAGGGTTCACTTCATAAACGATAAGGGGGTGTTTTTTTATGTAAGAAATTTTTATCGTAATAAAAAATTAAAAAATCTAATCAAAATAAGTGAATTTGTGCTACTATTTAAGTGAGCTGACCCTAAAGTATCATCTGAGGGGAAAGGTAATCATAATATAAAATTAGTCTGATTACTAAGACTTATCTTAAGTAAAAAGATGGTTATATATTAAGTTCATGATGACCTTTGCCATTGGCGAAGGTTTTTTACTTATTATATATGTCTTCTAATTTGTCAGCAAAAACATTTTTAGGAGGAAAAGTAGTATGATTTATGATCCAAAATCAAGTAAAGCAGAGGAATTTATCAATCATGAGGAGATTTTAGAAAGTTTAGAGTATGCAAACGCGAATAAAGGAAATAAGGAATTAATTGAAGGAATACTAGACAAAGCAAATAGAGCTAAAGGATTAACTCACAGAGAAGCTGCTATATTACTTGAATGTGAAGATGAAGAATTAATTGATAGAATGTTTAAAATGGCAGAAGACATAAAAAAAAGATTCTATGGTAATCGTATAGTAATGTTTGCACCTCTATACTTGTCAAATTACTGTATAAATGGATGTGTTTATTGTCCATACCATTTAAAAAATAAAACAATAGCTAGAAAGAAATTAACTCAAGAAGAAATAAAAAGAGAAGTAATTGCATTGCAAGATTTAGGACATAAAAGGCTTGCTTTAGAAACTGGAGAAGACCCAAAAAATAATCCTTTAGAATATATACTTGAATCTATAAAAACTATATACAGTATAAAGCATAAAAATGGAGCTATCCGTAGGGTGAATGTAAATATAGCAGCTACCACTGTAGAAGATTATAGAAAATTAAAAGAAGCAGGTATTGGTACATATATATTGTTCCAAGAAACATACAATAAAGAATCATACGAAAAACTTCACCCAACAGGACCAAAGCATGACTATGCTTATCATACAGAAGCACATGATAGAGCAATGGAAGGTGGTATAGATGACGTTGGCCTTGGCGTATTATATGGACTTAGCACATATAAGTATGAGTTGGTAGGAATATTAATGCATGCAGAGCATTTAGAAGCAAGGTTTGGAGTGGGACCACATACTATAAGTGTACCAAGACTTCGTCCTGCAGAAGATATAGATGTTTCTGATTTTCCAGATGCACTATCGGATGAAATATTCCAAAAAATAGTTGCTATAATTAGGTTAGCTGTTCCTTATACGGGAATGATAGTTTCAACAAGAGAATCTCAAAAAACTAGAGAAAAAGTACTACATTTAGGAGTCTCACAAATAAGCGGCGCATCATCAACAAGTGTTGGAGGATATGCAGATAGAGCAGAAGGGATTAGTGAAGAAGTTACGAGTGCACAATTTGACGTAGATGATGATAGAACTTTAGATGAAGTTGTTAACTGGTTATTAGATATGAACTATATTCCAAGTTTTTGTACTGCTTGTTACAGAGAGGGAAGAACAGGGGACAGATTTATGTCGCTATGTAAAAGTGGACAAATAGCAAATTGTTGCCAACCAAATGCACTTATGACATTAAAAGAGTACTTAGAAGATTATGCAAGTGATAATACAAAACAAGTAGGAGAAGAATTAATTTCAAAAGAAGTTAAAAAAATACCTAAAGATAAAGTAAGAAATATAGTGGAAGAAAGATTAGTTAAAATATCAAATGGAGAAAGAGACTTTAGATTCTAGTCTTGAAGATACTATAAGCTTTAATATTATAATAAAATATATAGATAATTCTATTTACGGAGAAGACAATTTATTTGTCTTCTTTTTATTATGTAAAAATTTTTAGAATAAAAGGATAATTATAATAATTTATGAATATTATTTTGTAATGGAAAATATAATTGGGGTGATAAAATTTGAAGTTAATTTGTTTAAACATACATAAAGGTACAGATGAATTTAGAAGGGTAACTTTATTTCAACTTATAGATTACTTAAAATCTTTGGATTGTGATGTTATTTGTCTTCAGGAAGTTTTATATTATCAATTTAAGCTCATGAAAAAGCTGTTAAAAATGGATGGGGTATTTGGATTGCATGTAAATAATAAGAAGATGAAATTTGGAATATGTATACTAAGTAAAAATAAAATAGCTCGTAGTGAACATGTATTATTAAGTAGCAAAAAGGAGCAAAGAGGACTATTGAGTATAGATATAGGTGATGAAATTTTTATAAATACTCACTTGGGGTTAGATAATGACGAAAGGAAAACTCAAATAAGTGAAATTTTAGATTTTGCAAAAATGCAAAAGAAAAATATTGTGATTTGTGGTGATTTTAATGAGAAAAATATTAGTTTAGTTTCATATAAAGATGTGGCTCAATACTTGTGTAAGGATTTTTATCCAACTTTTAAAATATCCAGGATTGATTATGTTTTTGTAAGTAAAATAATAAATATAAAATCATATGAAGTTGATGAAGTATTTTATTCAGATCATTTTCCAATTATTGTAGAAATATAAAAACGTATTATGAAAATTTAGAAGTGAAGGAAAAGTGTTATGAAAGTTAATGAGAATTTAAAATAGGAGGAGATTAAATGAGCAGTGATGGAAATTTACTTCAAATAATATTTGATGGTATTTGGGCAACTGGAGAAATTGTAGTAAAAGCATTTAGAAAAGAAGAAGAAAAGTCCCCATTAGATATATTTTTTAACAAAGTGGGACTTTGCAATAAGGATAAAGAATATCCAAAGGTAGTAGAAACAATTTTGCAAAAAGAAGAGAACGTTTATAAAATATGGTGCCCTATAGGTCTTGGAAAAATAGATTTTGAAAAATATTCGGATGCATTAGAAGTTTATTTAGGTAAACAAGTAGAAGTAAAATCTACTAAAGGATTTATATATATTAAATAGATTTGTGGTGAAAGCTATTATAAAGGTATTAAAAAGATTTGGATATGCTGCCAAATCTTTTTTTGATGAAAAAAATCGAAAATATACTATATAAATGATTAATAATATAAATATATATTATAATTTATCTTAAAAATACTTTGCTTTTAATATAAATTATAAGTGATTATATGTTTTTTATAATTTGAATATACAGAAAATTATAATTTTATTGACTATTCAAACATATTTCGTATATAATACATATATGAAACAAAAGAGGAAGGGGAATAAGGAGGTCACAATGAATAAGACAAATAAAGATATCATAATAGTAGGATTTGCATTATTTGCAATGTTTTTCGGAGCAGGAAATTTATTATTTCCGCCATTTTTAGGACTTATAACAGGTAACAGTTGGTTAAATGGATTTACAGGATTTATATTAGCAGATGTAGGTTTATCATTACTTGCAATACTTGCAATAGCAAAATGTGATGGAGAAGTTGGTAAAATTTTCTCAAGAGCAGGACATAAATTATCTATTGCATTAGGATGTGCAATAATGATTTGCATAGGGCCACTTCTTGCTATACCAAGAACAGCAGCTACAACATTTGAGATGGGAATTCAACCAATATTTAGTGGTTTTAATTCAATAGTATTTTCAATAATATTCTTTGGTGCAACATTATTATTAACAATAAAACCATCAAAGGTTGTTGATATAATAGGATCTTACTTAACACCAGCCCTTTTAATTGCATTATTAGTATTAATAGGAATGGGAATATTTAACCCTTTAGGAGAGATTCAACCATCAACAATAGATGGAGTATTTTCTGAAGGAGTATTCCAAGGATATCAAACATTAGATGCCCTAGGAGCGGTTTCTTTAGGAGCAGTAATTATAACAAGTATTGCTAACAAAGGATATACAAAACAGAAAGAACAAGTCAGTATGACATTTAAAGCAGGATTAGTAGCAGGTGCAGGATTACTAGTAGTTTACGGTGGATTGACATATCTTGGTGCAACAGTATCAGGATTATTTGAATCAAATGTATCACAAGCAGGATTAATTGTGTCTATAACAGAAATGTTATTAGGATTCCCTGGAAAAGTTATACTAGGAATAATTGTAATGCTTGCATGTTTAACAACAGCTATAGGTTTAACATCAGCAACTGGACAATATTTCTCTAAACTTACAAATAATAAAGTAAAATATGAAACTATAGTTACAGTAGTATGTTTATTTAGTTTAGTTGTATCTAATTTTGGAGTCGATAAAATAATACAATTTTCAGCTCCTATATTAACATTTGTATACCCACCAACAATAGTTTTAGTAGTATTTACACTATTTGGTGAATTTATTAAAAATGATAATGTGTTCAAATTTGGAACTTATGCAGCACTATTTATAAGTATACTGAATATAATTAGTGATTTTGGTGTAAAGATTCCGCTAATAAATAATTTACCATTATATTCATTAGGATTTAACTGGGTGGTACCTGTAATTATTGCATCAGTAATAGGATTTTTTGTGAAATCAAGTAGATCTAAATTGAACTCTGAATCTGGAGAGATGACTGCTTAGTAGTGATAGATTAAATATAAAAGCCTCTTAGTACTATATTTTATAGTCTAAGGGGCTTTATTTAATGTTTTTACTATTAAAATTGATTAAAAATCGCCTTGCAATCGTTTTCTAATTATAGTTTATATTAAAAAGAAAATATATTAGGTATGTCTACAAAAAGTGTAGTCAAAAGGGAAGTTTTAAATATTTTTTTTAACAAAGTGATAGTATATAATAAGAATAGAGAATTTTCACGAATTATAGTAATTATTTTATGAAAATGAGAAAACGTTTACCGGGTGTGTTAATCTACAAACCTTGAAAAAACAGGCTTCAGAAAAAAAAATTATATTTCAGAAAAATATCTAGGAAGAAAATGTAAAAGAAAACTATTGAAGAATTTATATATATTAAACAATTATGTATGTAAAATTTATTGCGTTATAATAAATGTGTGTTAAAAAAAAGATTTGGACATTTTGACGAATCTTTTTTTATGAAAAAAATCGAAAAAAAACACAGAAATTATTTAGAATATAAATATTAATCTTAATTTTCTGAAAATTACTTTGTTTTTAATATAAATATTCAATTTTATATGGCTATTATAATTTGAATATACAGAAAATTATAATTTTATTGACTATTCAAATATATGTCGTATATAATCCAGGTATAGAACAAAATATTTAGGGGGAATCAGGAGGTCACAATGAAAAAAACGAATAAAGATATTATAATAACAGGTTTTGCATTGTTTGCAATGTTTTTCGGGGCAGGGAATTTAATCTTCCCACCATTTTTAGGACTGATAACTGGAAGTAGTTGGTTAACTGGATTTACAGGATTTATACTAGCAGATGTAGGTTTATCTCTATTGGCTATACTTGCAATAGCAAGATGTAATGGAGAGGTTGGGAAAATATTTTCACGAGCTGGGCATAAAATATCGATTGTCTTAGCATGTGCAATAATGATTTGTATAGGACCACTTCTTGCCATACCAAGAACTGCAGCAACAACATTTGAAATGGGTATTCAACCAATATTTAGTGGCTTTAACTCAATAATATTCTCAATAATATTCTTCGGCGTGACATTATTACTAACTATAAGACCATCAAAGGTTGTTGATATAATAGGATCTTATCTGACACCAGCACTTTTAATTTCATTATTAGTATTAATAGGTATGGGAGTAGTTAATCCTTTAGGACGTATAGAGCCAGCAACAATAGATGGCGTATTCTCAGAAGGAATATTTCAAGGGTATCAAACATTGGATGCTCTAGGAGCAGTATCTTTATCAGCTGTAATATTCACAAGTATAGCTAACAAAGGATACACAAAACAAGAAGAAAAAATAAGTATAACATTTAAAGCAGGATTAATAGCAGGAGCAGGATTATTCATAGTTTATGGTGGACTTACATACCTTGGAGCAACAGTATCAACTATGTTTGATTCAAATGTATCACAAGCTGGATTAATAGTTTCTATAACAGATATGTTATTAGGATTCCCAGGTAAAGTTATATTAGGATTAATAGTAACACTTGCATGTTTAACAACAGCAATAGGTTTAACATCAGCAACTGGTCAATATTTCTCAAAGCTTTCAAATGATAAGATAAAATATGAAGCAATAGTAACAGGAGTATGTTTATTCAGTTTAGTAGTTTCTAATTTCGGAGTTGATTCAATAATTAAATTTTCAGCTCCAATACTAACAGTAATATATCCACCAACAATAGTGCTAGTAGTGTATACTTTATTAGGACAATTTATAAAAAATGATAATGTATTTAAATTTGCAACATATACAGCATTATTTATGAGTATATTAAATATAATGGGTAGTTTTGGAGTGAAAGTTCCTCTAATACATAGTTTTCCATTAGATTCATTAGGATTTAATTGGATAGTACCGGTACTTATTGCATCAGTAATAGGATTCTTTGTTAAGTCAAAAGGTTCAAATGCTAAATCTGATTCAAATGAAGTAACTGCATAGAATTTTAAATTAAATAAATTTAGAAGTCCCTTGATATGTGATTTTACATGATAAGGGACTTTTTAGAGTAGAAGCAGATTTTTTATACCGTTTATAACTTGAGATTAAAATAAAAATTAACTTTGGTAGTCGATAACAAAAATATCTCCAAATAAGAGATTCAATGGTCAGTATTTTATTTTTATTAATTACTTTAATATATATAATAATAAATATTACATTTTTAATAGTCATTGCAGTGAATCAATTAATAAAAAGTACTTTTAGTAAGACAAAAAATAAATAAGAATTAGGATTCTATTAAGATATAACTAAAAAATCCCTAGTATATAAACTATGCTGGGGATTTTATTATGTTTAATAGTAATAGACAAATTTGAAATTTCATAAATATTAATAGTACATAAAAGTAGAAGGAGATTTATATTTATGGAAAGTGAAGTTATTGTTATAGGAGCAGGTCTTTCTGGACTTACATCAGCAGCCCTTCTCGCTAAGAGGGGATTTGATGTAACTGTGGTTGATGCACAGTTTAAACCAGGTGGATCTTGTGGGATTTTCAAAAGAAAAGATGTAATTTTTGAACAAGGCGCTGCTATGATTTATGGATTTGGAAAGATTGGATTTAATCCACATAGATTTGTTTTCAATGCTTTGGAAGAACCTATAGATATAATAAAACATGATGAATTGTATTGTATTAACTTTAAGGGAAAAAGAATTATTTTTCACGAAGATATTAACAAGTTTACTGATGAATTGGGCAAAATTTTTCCTGAAGAAAAGAAGAATTTTAAGAAGTTTTATAATGATTTATCAGATTTATATTTAAAAGTTATAGCTAAGCAACCTACATTCACCACACCAGATGTAGTGACAAAAGAGCAAGGGTTAATGCAATTAAAAAGCCATCCAAAAGCATATATGAAATTTTTAGGGTTTATGAATAAAAATACAGAGTATTTATTAAAAAAATACTTTGAGACTAAAGAAGTTTTTGATTTTTTTGACAAGCTTACTTCAACTTATTGTTATACAAATGTTTATGAAACACCAGCTATATTGTCCTCTGTAATGTTTGTAGATAATCACTTTGGAGGAAGCTATTATCCTGCTGGATCAACGTTAAATTTAGTAGGAAAGCTAGAAAAAGTTATAGAAGAAAATAAAGGAGAGATGATTTACAACAAGAAAGTAGAGAAGATTTTAGTAGACAATAATAAAGTTATAGGCGTAAGGTTGGATGATAATCAAGTTATTAAAAGTAAAATAGTAATTAATTCGGGAAATGTATGGAATCTATATAATAGTTTAATTGATAAAAATTTATGTAAGAAAAATAGAAAATGGGCAAATTCCTTAATATCTACCTATCCATCTCTAGTTTTATTTGCATTAGTAGAAGAGAGAGTAATACCTGAGGATACTTTGCCAATAGAAATGTTAATTAGTAACTCTAAAAAAATTGATGAAGGAGAAATAACTGTTTATATATTAAGTAAAGATGATTATACCCTTTGTCCAAGGGGATATCACACAATTATGGCAATAGGACCTTCATTTAAGCCATGGCCAGTTGGATTAGATAAAGATTATCATGATGTTGACTATTTAAATAAAAAAGCCATTGAAAAAAATAGGATGCTACAAGTATTAGAAAAAAGATTTCCAGGATTTATAGATGCTATATCTTATGTGGAATTAAGTACACCAGCAACTTTAGAAAATTTAGTTATGAAGGAAAAAGGTGCTGTCGCAGGACCAAAGCAACAGCTAGGTCAACATATGATGAAAAGATTGAAAACTAAGGGAGATATAGAAGGTCTTTATAATTGTGGAGAATCTACAGTTATGGGAACTGGAACGCCTGCCGTTACTGTATCAGGAATAAGTGCTGCAAACTTGATTTTAAGAGAGCATCATATGAAAGAATATGAAAATAAAGATATTAAAAAAGATTATGTAAGAATAGTTGAAAATCCATATAGAGGTGAAAGTTTAAAATTAAGTTATGATGAGTTGGAGGATAAAATAGGAAAATTAGCTATGAAGTGTCAATATTGTATGAATCCAACTTGTGAAAGTGCATGTAAGAACAATGTTCCAATAAGAGATATAAATAGAAAATTATCTGTTGGAAATTTCTATGGTGGAAGAAAATTATTAAACCAGCACAAAGTAAATCCTTGTATTAATTGTGAAGAGATTTCATGTGAAAAAGCCTGTGTAAGAAGGAAATTTGATAATGCTGTAAATATAAAAGAAATAAATATTAACTTAATCAAAAAATAAAGGAGGATGACAATGTATATTCTCCAGGTAAAAGATGTGCATAAATCTTATAATAAAACAGAGGCAATAAAAGGTGTGAGTTTCTCTATAAAAGAGGGAGAAATATATGGATTACTAGGACCAAATGGAGCAGGTAAAAGTACTCTTATTAAAATAATTGCTGGAATTGAGAAGCAAGACAGGGGAAAAATTGTTTTTGAGGAAGAAGTAACAAATATAAATAAGTATAAGAAAAACATGGGTATTTTAACACAAGATATTGCCATATACCCTAGCTTTACAGCCTATGAAAATATTTCGTTTTTTTGTTCACTATATTCTTACAAAGGCAGAGAGTTAAAAAGAAGGGTGGAAAGGTCCTTAGAGTTTGTGGGTCTTAATGATTGTAGAAATAAAAAAGCAGAAGAATTTTCTGGAGGTATGATGAGAAGATTACATCTGGCTTGTGCTATAGCTCATACACCAAAACTTATTATTATGGATGAGCCTACAGTTGGTATAGACCCTCAATCAAGAAATCATATATTAGAATCAGTTAGAAAACTGAAAAGCGAGGGAGTTAGTATAATTTATACCTCTCATTATATGGAGGAAATAGAAGAAATATGTGATGAAATTTGTATATTAGACAGAGGTAAAATTATCGCAAAGGGAAGCTCTAAATATCTTAAAAATAATCTAATAAAAAATAATACTTATATTATTATTCTAAAAAATAAAATAGATAATATTGAAAATAATATTCAAAAAATAGATGGAGTTAATTATGTAAGCATTAATGGCAGAGAGATAAAATGCTCTTATTCAAAGGATATTAACATCTTGCAAAAGCTGGTAAATACTATTTTTAATAATGGTGGAGTAATAGAAAGTATAAAAAATGAGTTGCCCACATTAGAAAATGTGTTTTTAAATCTTACTGGGAAAAAGCTAAGAAATTAGTAGATAAGGAGGATAAATTTGATTTTATTAACTCTTATAAAAAAAGAAATTATACAATTTTTTAGAAGTAAAAGCGATGTAATTATTATGCTTATATTCCCAGTAATCCTTATTTTTGTAATGGGGAAGTCCCTAAATGGACTTATGGGAATGGAGAAAGATATATTTAATGATAAAATTATATATTATAGGGTAAATGCACCAATTGAAAATGAGCAGGATTTGCAACGCTTCTATGATTTTATGATTCATTTTGAAAAAAACACAAATGTTAAGTTTATAGAAAATAGTAATTATAATGAAGCTACAAGAGATGTAAATAATAATAAGGCAATTTGTTTTATTGATATTTATGATAATGATATTAATTATTTCAGAAATGAAAAAAAAGAAAGTACAGAAAGTAAAGTATTTAGAAATTTATATGAGCAATATATGAAAAAATATACATTTTTACAGTCAATCTACAAATCAAATCCACAACAAATAAAAAATGTCCTGGATTATGAAATAAAAATATTTTTAATAAATGAAGGTATAAATGCAAAAGAAGTAAACTCTTTTACTTATTACACCTTTGCCATACTGGTGCTAATAATTTTATACATATCCAGTCTTACTTCCACGGCCATGTATAAGGAGAGATTCTTACATACAATGACAAGACTTAAAGTTTCAAACACAAAAAAAATCAATATATTATTGTCGAAAATAGCATTAGGAATAATTGTAGGAGTGCTACAAATAATTATAGTTTACATAAGTAGTACTAAGTTTTTAAAGGTAAATTGGGGAGAAAATTTACCATATATTTTCATGGTATTAATGAGTCTTGTAGTTTTTAGCTCCGTACTTGGAATATTTATGTCCATGATTTTTTCAGATCAAAAAACTGCTTATACAGTCAACAATATATTAATTATAATCATGGGATTTTTAGGTGGTTCTTATGTACCTATGTGTTTAATAAAATCAGTAAGAGTAACTAGTTTTCTTGCACAAATTATGCCAAGCTATTGGGCAAATATATCTTTACTTGGTTTATCTTATAATGTGCAAACAAAATATTATATTATTTCAATATGTATATCCTTAGGTTTATCAGTTTTAATGTTAATCATAGGAAATTTAATATCAAAACTAAAGGTAGGTGGAAGTTTTGATTAGATTAATAATAAACACTATGAAGGTATTGATGAAAAAGAAAAGCTACATAATAGTTGGAATTATTATACCTGCCTTTATAATAGTATTTTTTAGTTTCGAGTTTGGAGGAGAGTACAAATTTAAGGTGGGAGTAATAGATAATGATAACTCCTATACATCAAAGGAAATAATAAAAACTATTGATGATTTAGAAGATATTGAAAGTGTAGAAATAAAAGCTGAGGATTATAAAATTTTATTGATAACCGAGCAGATCCAGATGGCTATAATTATAGATGATGATTTTCAAAATAAGCTACTAAGTTCAGAAGAAAATGAAATAAAGATAAAATCTATTAATGAAAGTGATGTTAAATCAGTAGTTAAAACTATGGTAGAGTTGAAGTGTGAAGACTTATCTATGATTGCAAAAATGAGTAACAAAGATATAAATAAATTCAAAGAAATAAACCAGGATTATAATGACAAAACTACGAGACTTAGTTTAAATGATGTGGATGAAGAAAGACCAAAAATAGAAAATTCATTGGGATTAATCATATTTGTTATATTTATTGTTGGAGGAAATATTGCTAATTTTTTAATTGAAGATGAGGAAAATAAAACAAAAACAAGAATACTTAGTTCGGGAATAAGTAAATGGAAATATTATCTTTCGTTGGTTTTTGTTTTTTATATAATGTCATCTATAACAATTTTAATTTACTATGTATTGTCAAAAATTTTTAGAATAGATTTTGGAATGGAAAATACCTTGAATTTTTTAATTGTTATGCTACTTCTAAATCTTGTTGCTCTAAGTTTTAATTTATGTATAGTTACTTTTATTAGGAGTAGATATACCTCTGGCATAGTGAATGTACTTATAATGGTTCCTTGCTGTATGTTAAGTGGAGTGTTTTGGGATTTTCATATAATGCCAGGAAATTTACAAACGATAGGTCAATTTATGCCAACCAGATGGGTTTATATTTGTATCGAAAATCTACAAAGAACTAATAGCTTAACTAGTATAAACATATATTTAAGTGCAATGGTTATTTTATCAATTATATTTTTTGTTATAAGTTTTATTAAATTAAAAGTAAATAGAGAAGTTTAGTATTTTATAATAAAGAAAAAGGTTGGACTAAATAGTAGTTCAACCTTGAATTTTGACTAATTTTCTTTGTTGTCAGAGTCTAATGTAAAGTACAATCCTTTAGTAACTACATGAAACTTATTATCTAAGAAATTACAAAGAGTTTGAATAATGCCCAAAGTATCTGCGTTTACAACACCAACTATTCTTTGTTGTATAAGTAGTTCATAGTAACTATTATCTACATCTTTTATTGGAAAAAGAGTATTGGGAGCATCTACGTAAGCTTCCACGCCAGGAAGAACCTTACCTTCATCATCATAAGCCAATTGGAGATAATCTTTTGGTCTAGTTGCAAGATTAATAGAGTATTTCTTTTCACCACAATTAACATGAACTTTATAATTATCCTTAAATTTTGCACTGCAAGAATTATTTTTTGAAATATCATTTTGGTTAAAAATTTCTCTAATTTCATTTTTATCAAATTTATAAATTACTCCAATTTCAAATCCTCCAGAACCACCAAAGCTACCTCTTACCATAATCTCATCTTTACCATCATTCGTGAAATCTCCGCAAAACAGTTGCATATCATAACCTGAATAAGGTAATTGTATTTTAACTGGGTATCCAACATCAGGCTTCACAACTAATTCAAGGTTTTGACTATAGGAGCTATTTTCATAAGGAAAAACTCCTACTAAAATGGCTTTATCTTGGGAGTGTTTATCAACTATATTTGCAGAGACACTATCAACAACAACTTTATTATTAGAATCAGACATAATAATCCCCCATTTACATTAAATTTATATCTTCTTCTAACTTATGAAGTTAAATTGTGTTATGTTAATATTATTAATAATATTTAAAAGGGGTGATGAAAATGACAGATAGAAATTTAACGTTAAGAGTGTTGGATAAAACTTATGCAGTATGCTCGCTGAGTAAAGGTGAGGAAATTCCAGTATGGGCATTAAGTGGAGATTTTTTATCAATAACAAAAACAGAAGAGGAGTTATCGATAGTTTGTGAAGAAAAAAATGTAAGACAAGGTATAAAATATGAAGGCAATTGGAGAATATTAAAAATAGAAGGACCACTAGGTTTTTCATTAGTAGGGATACTTGCTAAAATTGCCAATATTATGTCTGAAAATAATATATCTATATTTGCCATATCAACTTATGATACAGATTACATACTTATAAAACAGGGTAATATTAATAAATCAGTTGAGGTATTGAAAAAAGAAAATTATAATGTTATTTAATCAAGCTAATTAGGAGATGAGACAATTGAGAAAAGATAGAGTAAGGATATTATATAAAAATAATTTTGAAAGAATAGTAGAAGAAAGTAACGTCAGAAACTTTAGTGCTTTAATAGGTTGGATGGAAGATTTTAATGAAGGTAATCAAGTACCAACATTAGTTTTATTTGGTAGAGACTTGGGAAGTAATTTCTCTATTAATAAAAGTAATGTTAAAGAAATTGAATTTATGGATTAATATAAAAAAGGAATTGCAAATGATTTTGCAATTCCTTTTTTTATTGTAAGGAAATTAGCATTAAATTTTGTTTTAAAAGTTATAATGAAAATGTTTAATTAGTTTTGTTTCGTAGTATTTTATATGGTTTGTTGATAAAATATAAAATTTAATCTATTAAAATGGAGAAACAGATGTATCAGAAGAGAAGGAAAAATTTTATTTTTAAAAGATTATTGACATTTGGATGCAAATTGTTATATTCTGTATATGAATGATATACACAGAATATAACGGAGAGGATAAAATATGGATATAATAGTTTCAGATTCATCGCCAATAGCTCTTTATGAGCAAATAAAAAATCAAATTATATCTCAGATTGTTTCTAAAAATTTATTACCTGGACAACCCTTGCCATCAATTAGGACTTTAGCAAGAGAGATTAAGGTAAGTATAATCACTGTAAAAAAGTCCTATGAGATTTTAGAAAGTGAAGGATATATAGAGACCGTTCCATCAAAAGGTAGCTTTGTTTCAGCAAAGAATACAGAAAAAATGAGACAACTAGCCATATATGAATGGGAGAATAAATTAGAAGAAATAGTGAAGAGAGCAAAAGAATTAGATATATCCTTGGATGAGGCAATGGAAATTTTTAAAGAATTATATAATCTAACAGATTAAGTGGGGGACATTATGAATGCAGTAGAAATTAAAAATTTAGAAAAATCTATGGGTGATTTTAAATTACATATAGATAGTTTAGAGATAAAAGAAGGATTTGTCACTGGCATTATAGGGACAAATGGAGCAGGTAAAACAACCTTAATGAAATTAATAATGAATATACTAAACCAAGATTATGGTAAAATAAAAATTTTTGGTGAAGACTTTGACAAAAATAAAAAACATATTAAGGAATTAATAGGATATTTAGGGCATGAAACTTTATATCCAGTAGATTTCACACTAGAAGATATAAAATCAAGCATAAGTATATTTTATAAAAACTGGGATGAAAAATTATTTAGAGATTATATTGAAGATTTTAACTTAAATTTACAAGAAAAATATAAAAATCTATCAAAAGGACAAAAAGTTAAGTTTGATTTAGCTATGATTTTATCTTATCATCCCAAATTAATAATTTTAGATGAGCCTACAGCAAATTTAGATCCTATATTTAGAGGGGAGTTTTTACAAGTTCTTCAATTACAAATGGAAAAAGATTTGTCTACACTTATTTATTGTACTCATATAACTAGTGATTTAGATAAAATAGGAGACTATTTTATAGCAATGGATAAAGGCAAAATCATTTTTAATGAAGATATCGAAAATATAAGGAATAACTATGTAATTGTAAAAGGAAGAAAAGAATTATTAAATGAAGAGACAGAGGAAGTATTCCAATATGTAACAGAAAATGAATTTGGATTTAGAGGTATTTCAAATAATAAAATAGAAGTTCAAGATGTATTTGGGGAAGAAGTTTTATACGAAAGACCTAAAATGGAAGATATATTAATACTTAGTAAGGGGAAGAGGTAATGACTGATATAAAGAAATTATTGAAATTCGATTTGAAATTTTTAAAAGGTTATTATAAGTCGTACATATTTATAGCTTTATTTATGCTATTTGTTTTTGGAAATATGGTATTTAATATGGGAGCTTTAATATTAGTTTTCTATTACAGTTTGGATACTGATGAGAACTATAAAAAAGTTAATAGTTTAGTACAAACTCTTCCTATAAATAATAAAGAGTATATTTCTTATAAATATATTTCCTCATTTATGCAGCTAATATTA
>NZ_JWHR01000061.1 GCF_000808015.1 Terrisporobacter othiniensis
TAAAAAATCTTGACAATAAATAAAAAATATTTTAGTATATTATTTATAATAAAAAACAAATATTTACTTACTTATCAAGAGTGGTGGAGGGACAGGCCCTGAGATACCCAGCAACCGATATATATTTTTTATATATAATAAGGTGCTAAATCCTGCAGCGAAGGCTGAAAGATGAGGAATAACTTAGTTTATTAGAGCTTGAGATTATTCTCAAGCTTTTTTTATATTTAAAATTATAGTAAGTACTACATAGGAAGGGAGAAAGTCATGAGTGATGAAAGAACAAAAGGTAGTGCATTGGCATTATTACCGTTAGGAGTATTTTTAGTATTATTTATTGGAAGTGGAATTATAAGTGGAGATTTTTATAAAATGCCTACTTTAGTAGCATTTATAATTTCAACAGCAGTGGCATTTGTATTTAATAGAAAAGTAGATTTCAATACAAAAATGGAAGTATTCTGTAAAGGTGGAGGAAATAAAGATATTATTTTAATGCTTATAATATTCTTATTTGCAGGAGCTTTCAGTGGAGTATCAAAAGCTATAGGTGGAGCTGATTCAGTGGTAAACTTAGGTCTATCTGTTGTACCAGCAAACTTATTAGTTACAGGATTATTTGTTATAGGATGCTTTATATCAATATCAATGGGAACATCTGTTGGAACAATAGCTGCTATAGGTCCGATAGGTGTGGCAGTTGCAGCAAAAACTGGAATACCAGTAGCTTTAGTTTTAGGAGCTGTAGTAGGTGGAGCAATGTTTGGAGATAACTTATCGATGATATCTGATACAACAATTGCAGCTACAAGAACTCAAGGTTGTGAAATGAGAGATAAGTTTAAAGTAAACTTTGCAATAGTATTACCAGCAGCAATAGTAACTATAATATTATTAACTGTAATGAGTAGAGGATATGTAAGTGTATCAAGTGAAACATATAGTTATGAATTAATAAAAGTTTTACCATATTTATTTGTGCTGATAGGCGCAGTGCTTGGTGCAAATGTATTTTTACTTCTTGGTGGAGGAGTAATATTTGCAGGAATTATAGGAATAATAACAGGTTCACTAGATTTATTTGGAATAATAACAGCCGTATCAGAAGGAATGGCAGGAATGTTCGAACTTTGTATGATATCTGTAGTAGTTGGAGGAATGGTTGAACTTATTAAGTTTAACGGAGGAATAGATTTCGTTCTTAACTTTATACAAAGTAAAATTAAGAATAAAAAAGGTGCTGAATTTGGAATAGCAGCATTAGTTAGTGTAGTAGATTTATGTACTGCAAACAATACAATAGCTATAGTAATGGCTGGACCGTTAGCTAAAAATATAGCGGATGAATATGAAATAGGTGCAAAAAAATCGGCTAGTATATTAGATATATTCTCATCTGTATGGCAAGGTATAATTCCTTATGGAGCACAATTATTAACTGCGGCAGGACTTGCTGGTATATCGCCATTTGCAATAATTGGGTACTTATATTATCCAATATTAATGTTTGTATGTGGGATAATTGCTATAGGATTTGGACTTCCTAGGGTTAAAAGTAGCAAAGAAAAATCAGAAAAAATAGCATAGAAGATCATAAAGATAGAAGAGTTATCTTAAATATACTTTAGATAACTCTTTTATATTGAAAAATTTTAAGCTTTATTATAAAACATAAGTATAAAATTATAAGGCCAAGTCATACTTTATATGGTATACTAGAAAAAGACCTAAAATTATTTAGGATATTTTTTTGTTTAAATAAAGAAAATATAAACGAGGTGAATAAACATGGAATGGATAGAAATATTTAAAGCCATTATATTAGGTATTATCGAAGGGATTACAGAGTGGCTTCCAGTAAGTAGTACAGGTCATATGATACTAGTAGATGAATTTTTACAACTAGGAATGTCGCCAGCTTTCAAAGAAATGTTCTTTGTTGTTATACAGTTAGGTGCAATAATGGCAGTTGTAATTTTATATTGGAAGAAGATTTTTCCATTTAACTTCAATAAGAAACCATTTGTAGAAACTGATATAATTATTATGTGGGTTAAAATAGTAATTGCTTGTGTTCCAGCAGCTGTGGTTGGTCTATTATGGGATGACCAAATAAATGCACTATTTTATAATTTCCAAACAGTAGCTACTATGCTTATTATATTTGGTATTTTATTTATAGTAGTTGAAAATCACAACAAAGGTAAGAGACCTTTAGTTACAAATATGAATCAACTTACATATAAAATGGCTGTAATTATAGGATTATTCCAATTAATAGCAGCAGTTTTCCCAGGAACATCTCGTTCAGGGGCAACTATATTAGGAGCATTACTAATTGGTGTATCAAGAGAAGTGGCAGCAGAGTTTACATTCTTCTTAGCTATACCAGTAATGTTTGGAGCAAGTTTACTTAAATTAGTGAAATTTGGATTTGCGTTTACAAGTTTTGAACTTATTGTTTTAGGTGTAGGTACAGTAGTTTCATTTGTAGTATCTGTATGGGCAATTAAATTCCTTATGGGATATATCAAAAAACATGACTTTAAAGTGTTTGGATGGTATAGAATAATACTTGGTATTATTCTATTAGCATACTTCTTCTTTATGATGTAAAAAATGATGTAAAAATAATTTAGAATTTTATATAAAGCTATGGTAAAAGCAAAATACCGTGGCTTTTTTAATGTATAATAAATAAAAATAATAATTGAAGGGAAGATAAGGGGAAAATATGAAAAGAATTTTGGTAGTAACTCATTGTATTTTAAATAGAGCATCAAAAGTTAAAAGTTATAATGTTGAAGAAATTAATGAAGAAAATGAGTTAAGAAAAGAATTATTGAAAGAAGTTTTTGAAAAAGATATAGAATTATTACAATTACCATGTCCAGAGTTTACTATGTATGGAGCAAAACGTTGGGGACATGTCAAAGATCAGTTTGATAATCCATTTTTCAGAAATCATTGTAAGAATATATTAAATCCTGTAATAGATCAGCTAATAGAATACTATAGCAATAAAGAAAAATTTCAAGTAATAGGTATAGTGGCTATAGATGGTAGCCCTAGTTGCGGATATAATTTCACTTGTAAAGGGAATTATGGAGGAGAGTTGGGAGGATGTACAACACTAAATGAAAAAATAGAAAGTATAATCCTAGAAAATGAATCTGGTGTATTTATGGAAGAATTAAAAAAATTATTGAATGATAATAGTATAAGTATACCAATTAGAACTTTAAAAGATGAAATTACTTATTTAAAAAAATTATAGTTTATAGGTTGTATCGAATTTTTATATATATGAATCTAATTCGTTGGAACAACAATAAAATCATGATATAATTCAACTGAAATGCAAGAAAAAAGGGGGAAATGTCATGAATAGTAGCAAGTCAAGAATGATAACTTTTTGTGGTTTAGCAATAGCAGTAAATATTGTATTGGGAATAGCTACAAATGCACTTAAGTTGCCATTGTATTTAGATACATTAGGAACAGTTATAACAGCAGTACTTATGGGGCCAGTGCCAGGAGCTATAGTGGGAGCATTAACAAATATAATAACAGGATTTATGTATAGTATAAGAGATATTCCATTTTTATTAGTAAATGTGGTAGTAGCTTTAATAGTAGGGTTTGTTGCTAAGAAATTTAAATTTACATATGTAACCGCATTAATAACAGGATTGGTGCTTGCTGTTGTTTGTCCTTTGATAGGAACACCAATAGGAATTGCTATTTATGGAGGACTAACAGGTACAGCATCGGATGTAATTGTTATGTGGTTAAGAAATAGTGGTAGCAGTATATTTGCTGCATCATTTATTGCAAAAATAGGAAATAATTTAATCGATAAAGTAGGAACTTGTTTATTTGCAGTGTTAATAATAAAATATTTACCATTTACAATGAAGAATTCTTTGAAAAACTATAGCGAAGTAAAATAATTAATAGATAAAATAAATTTAAATCGTTTAAAAATAAAAATATTATTTTAAACGATTTTTTTTGTTTATAATAATATAGTATTAGAAATTTTAAAATAAAGGGAGATAAGAATATGTATTACGATTATCATATGCATTGTAGCTTTTCGGATGACAGTAATACTCCTATGGAGGATATGATAAATAAATCTATAGAGTTAGGATTAAAAGAGATTTGTTTTACTGATCATGTAGATTATAGTATTATTACAAATAATATAGAAGAAGATCATACTGTCGATTATAATGAATATTTTAGAAATCTTGAATATTTTCAAAATAAGTATAAGGATAAGGTAATCATTAAAAGAGGAATAGAAATGGGATTACAAAATCATACTCTATGTAAATGCATGGAAGATATAGAAAAAATGAGTTCGATTTTGTTATAGCATCAATTCATACGATTAATAAATTGGATTTAATAGAAAGACATTTTTATCAAGATAAATCACAGTTTGAAGCTTATAGACAATATTATGAAATTTTATATAATATTATTAGAAAATTTAAAAATTATTCTGTCCTAGGGCATGTAGATTGTGTAAAAAGATATGGTGATTTGAACAATATAATTGATGATAAAGTATTTAGTGATGAAATTGATGAAATATTAAAAATGGCGATATACGATGGTAAAGGAGTTGAGATTAATACATCTAGTTTTAGATATAAGTTACCAGATTTAACGCCTTCATCATACATATTAAAAAGATACAAAGAGCTTGGTGGTGAAATTATTACTACAGGTTCTGATTCTCACAATCCAGCTCAAGTAGCTCATGAATTTAAACGAATTTATAAAGGATTGGAAGAAATGGGATATAAATATATTTGTACTTTTGATAAAATGAAGCCTAATTTTATAAAATTATAGATATAAAAGGGTGGTATCAAAAATGATACCACCATTAATTTTTCTAATACATTTGTTTGAACCCTTCCCCAAGTGCCTCGTGAACATCCGTAATAACTACAAATGCATTAGGGTCTACAGTTTTAACTATTTTTCTTAGAGTAGATACTTCTCTCTTTCCAACTACAACAAGTAGAGCATCCTTATCTTCTTTGGTATAACCACCTTTAGCATTAAGAATAGTAACACCTCTACTCATCTTTTCTAATATAGCATTAGATATTTCATCTGGTGAATTTGATATTATAGTAAATGATTTAGCGCTATAAATACCTTGGATAACCATATCACTTACTAGAACAGCAATGTATAATCCTATGGCAGAGTATAAACCAATTTCTACTTTCCCAGTAGCAAATATTGATGATACAACAACTATAAAATCAGCTACCCCCATTAATTTTGGAACACTAACTGATGGAAACCATCTGTTTAATATTAATCCTATTAAATCAGTACCACCTGTTGTTCCGTTGATTTTAAATATTATACCAAGTCCTAATCCTAAAATTACACCACCAGTAAGGGTTGCTAATAATACATCGTTGGTAATCTCAAGGGTTGCAAAATTTTCGCATAAGTTTAATGCTAAAGTAAAGAATACTATGCCTAATAAGGTTTTCAAACACTCCCTTTTTGTTAAAACCTTATAAGCGATGATGAATAATGGTACGTTAAAAAATAAGTTTACTAGCCATAAAGGTATGCTGAATAAATAATTAATTATTACTGCTAATCCTGTTAATCCTCCGGGTGCTATTGAATGAGGATCAAAAAATAACACAAATGATAATGCTAATAAAAAACAACCTACTATAAGAAGAAATGTTTCATACATAAACTCCTTAAAACTAATTTTTTCTTCTCCCATAATAAACCTCCATATTAATTTAAGCCTGACGAACTTTAATATTGCCTTGGTTACAAATAACATTCTAATCTTTATTTTAAAGAAAAACAACAACTTAAGGCGATAATTAAAATTTTAATAGGTATAAAATACCAGATGGATAAAATTTTTTTTATAATGAAAATAATACTATTCTCAATTACAATATAATTACAAACATATAAAGGGGTGTCATAAGATGAGTTTTTTTAGTGGGGAATTAAGAACTTTTGATCTATGTAAAATGAATGAGGAAATAGGAAAAAGTTTTGAAGTAAAATCATGTTATAATGGTGTAAGTAGAAATTTAGATGGAGAAGAAAAGAGTAAGCAAGTTGAGGACTTATTAAAATATAATGGTCAGATATATTACTTCTTTGGTATAAGAAAAGAACAGTACCTATGTTGTGTAAATGGACAAAAATATCTTATTAATGATGAAATGAATGAAAGTTCACAAGGAATAAATATGTCAGATGCATATATTAATCCTTATGAAGATATAAATTTAGGATTTTTAATTTCATATGATAATGGAAATATAGATATACAGCCGGCAATAGAAGGGGAAGCAGTAAGATGTCGAAGATGTGAGGCTATAGAAGATTGTGGCGATTTAAATAATGAAATGAAAAGTTTTATAAGTAAATATATATTATAAAATAAAGGAATATGATGAAAATCATATTCCTTTATTTTATGTATTTACAAACCATAGATACCTGTATTTCTATCAAGAAAAATAGGTAAATGAGGTGAGTTGAAAGTTATATAAATAAAGAATAAAACTATAATTATTAATATAAAAAATGAAATTTTATAATTTATTCCTGTACTGTATTTATAAATATGAAGTCCTATGAACTGACCAAAGATTATAGCAAAAAGAAAAATTAATATGTCAATAATAAAAGATTCTAATCCAAAGGCGCCAGTATAAAAATAAAACACTGATAATTGAAAAATCATAGAAGATAAGAGGGATATTATGGAGGCGAAGAAACAGTTATCTTTATCCATAGATAGTTTATTTTTATTAAAAATATAAAAGAATATCCACCAAGAAATTATAGGAATTAATAATAATTTTAGATGTTCCCATATACTTTCATTAACAGGGAAAAAGGCTCCAATAAATGATAAGTTTCCAGTTAAACTATAAATGAAGTGACTTAAGGTACCAAATAAAAAAATAAATAAAATACTAATAATAAATTGACTATTTAAATATTTAAAATTATTCAAATTCTCATCTCCTTCTAGTAAAAATATATGAAATTGTATATTAAATAATACTAAACCTGTAGTATATGAAAAGGAACTTTATAAATGAAGAATCATATATATTATTAGGTGAAGGCTAATTTCACGAGAAAGGAGGCTAAATTTATGAATGTATATAATTATAATAAATATAGAGGGTTATTTATTGGCGTAGATAATCCAGTTCAATTGGCCAATGGAAATATAGCTATACCTATAGGATTTGATAATGGAGCAACTACACCATCGTTTAAATCATCTTATAGAGAACTATGTAGAGGATTGATAACATATGGAGCTGTAGCTAGGGGGACAGGTCAGAAAAGTGAAATAACTACTCAAAAGTATGAAGATGCAAGAAAAATAATATTAGATTTTTTCAATGTGGGAAGTGATTCTAGCTATACTGCCATATTTGGAAAAACCACAACTGAGTGCATGAATTTATTAGCCAATGAGTTAATTAAAAATAAGGATGAGAAAATACTCACAACAAGAATGGAACATCATGCAAATGATTTACCTTGGAGATATAATGCCATAGTAGAATATGTTGATGTAGATAAAATGGGAAGGATCAGTGTTGATAGTATAGAAAATAAACTAAAAGAGAATAACGGAACAATTAAGTACGTGACTGTAACAGGAGCATCAAATGTGACTGGATATGTAAATCCAATACATGAAATAGCTAAAATATGTCATAAATATAATGCAAAAATAATAGTAGATGGTGCTCAATTAGTTGCTCATAAAGAAATAAATATGAAAGGTCAAAATCCAGAAGAAGAAATTGATTTTTTAGTTTTCTCTAGTCACAAAATATATGCTCCTTATGGAACAGGCGTAATTGTTGGACGTATTGAAGATTTGTCTAATGTAACACCATTTTTAAAAGGAGGAGCATGTGTAAACGCTGTTACTGATTATGATGTTATATGGGATGAACCACCAGCTTTGCATGAAGCAGGTAGCCCAAACTCATTGGGAGCTATGGCTACTGCTAGATCATTACAACAATTGAAGCAAATTGGTTTTGATAATATATATGAGCATGAGATGATGTTGAAAGAATTCCTTATAAATGAAATGAAAAAAATAGACAGAGTTATACTATATGGAGATAATGAAAATATAGATGATAGATTAGGTATTATCGTTTTCAATATAGATGGTGAAAATTATAAAACAATAGGCAAGAAATTTGCTGACGAAATGGCAATTGCCTTAAGGCCTGGTAAGTTTTGTGCACACCCATATGTTAATAGATTGATGGGTGTAAGTGATGAAACTGCATGTTACAATGCATATAATAATAAACCTACAAATGGAATGTTAAGAATAAGTTTAGGACTTTATAATACAATGGAAGAAGCAAAGGCATTTATAGCCTACACTAAATATTTAGTTTCAACTTTATAACTATATGGATTTTATAGAGAGTAAATAGTACTTTATATTTATTCTCTATTTTTTTTGCAAAAAATACAGTTGCAATTGCAACTAAATGTGTTATACTAGTATAGTTGCATTAACAACTAAATAAACAAAGGGGAGAAATTTATGGATAGAAAAGAATGTGGCAATATTGGAAAGTATATTTCTCAAATATATAGAAAAGGCCGTATTTTCATTGGAAGAGGTCTTGAGGAATATAACATAGGTCAGGGTCAATTCATGTTCTTATTAGAACTTTATATAGAGGATGGTAGAAATCAAGAGGAACTAGCTGAAGTTCTTAAAATTGATAAAGGAACTACAGCAAGAGCAATAAAAAAGCTAGAGGAAAATGGATTTATAAGAAGAGAAAAAGATGAGAAAGACAAAAGATCCAATAGAGTTTATTTAACAGAAGAAGGGAAAGGAATGAAGGATAATATATTCTTTATTTTAAATCAATGGGATAAAAAAATGAGTGAGCAACTAGATGAAGAAGAAAGAGAATTAATGATTAAGCTACTTAGGAAAGTTTGCTCGAATATAAATATATAGGAGGAAGATGTATGAATAAAAATCAAGCAGAATTAGGATCACAATCAGTTGGAAAATTATTGTTAAAATATTCTGTTCCAGCTATCATAGGTATGATGGTAAATGCACTTTATAATGTAGTAGATAGAATATTTATTGGAAATATACCTCATGTTGGATCTATGGCAATAGCAGGTCTTGGTGTAACTATGCCTGTACTAACAATAGCATTAGCCTTTGGAATGCTTGTTGGAGTAGGTTCGGCAACAAATGTTTCTATAAAATTAGGACAAGGGAAAAAAGAAGAAGCACAAAATATTATAGGAACAGGTATGCTACTATCAGTAATATTAGGCATTTCGCTAACTATAGTAGGACTACTATTTTCAGAACAAATATTAAAATTATTTGGAGCTAGTGATGCTACGCTATACTATGCAAAATCATATACAGATATAATTATAGTAGGAACAACATTCTCCATAATCGGAATGTTTTTTAATAACACTATTAGAGGAGATGGAAATCCTAAATTATCAGCAATTATAATGACAGTTGGATGTGCTACAAACATAATTTTAGATGCACTATTCATATTCAAATTTAATATGGGAATAAAAGGTGCAGCAACTGCAACAATAATATCACAAGCTATAACAGCTATTTGGGGGCTTTCATACTATTTAAGAAAAAAATCTAATTTAGAATTTAAGCCTTCAACTGTAAGATTAAACAAAAATGCAGCAAAATCTATTTTAGCAATAGGTGTATCTCCATTTGCAATACAACTTGCAGCAAGTTTAGTACAAGTTATAAGTAATCAAAGTTTAAAAACTTATGGAGGAGATTTAGCTATAGGTGCTATGGCGACTATAAGTTCAATATCAATGATATTCTTAATGCCTTCATTTGGGATAAGTCAAGGTATGCAACCAATAGTTGGATTTAACTATGGAGCAAAGCATTACTACAGAGCTAAGAAAGCTTTACAAATATGTTTAATAGCATCTACTTGTATATTTGTTGTTGGGGCAATAGCAATAAATGTAGCACCACAAGTTTTAGTAGGAATGTTCAACAATGATCCGGAGCTTATGGGTATAACAATTAATGGACTTAAAAAATATACAATGACTTTACCAATATTAAGTGTGGGAATTATAGGAACTAACTATATTCAATCAATTGGAAAAGCAAAAATGTCTATAGTTCTTAGTTTACTTAGACAATGTATATTCTTAATACCTTTAATGATGATATTACCAAAATTTTTAGGACTTGATGGAGTTTGGTTTGCTCAACCAGTAGCAGACCTTGTAGCTATAGTTATAATAGGGGCTGTATTAGTTAAAGAAGTAAAAAGTTATTCAAAAGTTAATGAAGAAGAAGCAGCAGCTTAGATTATAAGTCAGCATATTAATGCTGGCTTTTTTTAGTTGTAAGGAAATCATATGTTATCTGTTCTGTAGATAACATATGATTTCCAGCTTTGTTACTTGAGCAACGGGCGAAGCCGTTGGCGACATGAGCGAAGCGAATTTTTTATTGTTTTCTATGTATAGAAAACTTTTATATGTTTTGAATAATATTAATCAGACAATTATAATAGTAAGAGATGTTATGAAATTAAGGAGATAAAAATGAATAATAAATTTGAAAAATTTAGTTTAAATAAAGATATAATAAGGTCACTAAGTAATTTAAACTATGAGGAACCGTCAAAAGCTCAAGAAGAGGCTATCCCAAGTTTATTAGACGAAAGAGATGTAATAGTAAAGTCCAAAACAGGAAGTGGAAAAACCGCATCTTTTGCCATACCGATAGTTGAAAAAGTAGATATAGATAATAATAGTGTACAAGGGCTAATAATAGCTCCAACAAGGGAATTAGCATTACAAATTAAAGAAGAGATACAAAATATAGGCAGAATAAAAAAAGTTAGATGTAGTGCAATTTTTGGAAAGCAACCATTAAAAGAGCAAATAGCTGAATTAAAGCAAAGAATACATATAGTAGTTGCTACACCAGGAAGAATAATTGATCATATTGGCAGAGGTACTATAGACTTAAGTAATATAAAGTATTTTATAATCGATGAAGCAGATAAAATGCTAAATAAAGGTTTTGTTGATGATATGGAGTCTATACTTAGTAAGCTACCAAAAGAATGTTGTAAAGGTATGTTTTCAGCTACCATAGATGATAACATAAATATAGTTTGTAACAAATATATGAAAAAACCTCAAATGATAGATATAAAAATTGATAATGTACAAGTTAAAAAACAGATAAGTGAGTACTACATAAAGGTGGATAAAGAAAACCGATATGAAACTCTTAAAGATATAATTTATAGTGAGTGTCCAAATTCTACAATTGTTTTTGTAAATACAAGAGATAAAGTAGATGAGATTTATAAAAATATGAAAAAGGATAAGTTTTTAGTAGGTGCAATTCATGGAGATATGTCTCAGGATAAAAGACTTTTTATTATAAAAGACTTTAAAGAATGTAAATTTAATATTTTAGTAAGTAGTGATATTACTTCTAGAGGAATTCATATTGATGATGTTTCATTAGTAGTAAATTACGAAGTGCCTAGAGACAAAGAAAATTATGTTCATAGAATTGGAAGAACGGGAAGAGTAGATAAAATAGGAAAATCAATTACACTAGTTTCTTTTAATGAAGAAAAATATTTAACTGATATAGAGTCATACACAGGACATAAAATTGAAGAAATAAATAAAATTGATGAAAATAAAGTAGATACTGGAAAAGAAAAGTTAAGTAAACTTCAAAAAAGTTTATTAAAAAATAAAAGGGATAGCAAAAAAGAAATCTATAATGAAGAAATCACAAGGATTTATTTAAATGCTGGCAAGAAAAAGAAAATAAGAGTAATAGATATTGTAGGAGCTTTGAGTAATATTGAAGGCATAGATAATGAAGATATCGGAGTAATAGAAGTCAAAGATATATGCTCTTATGTAGATATATTAAATTATAAGGGAACTGAATTTTTAAAAAATAATAAAGAGATGTTGATTAAGAAGAAATTAGTAAAAGTTAAGAAGGATAGAGCTTAGAAGAAAATTAGAAGGTTTGAGATAAATTAATGATATATTTACCAATATATACTAATATTTAAATATGAAAAATGTATTTATGGGGGATAGCAAATTGAATTCATTAAGTAAAAAAATTTATCTTCAACTAGAAAATCCGAGTGAGGATAACACTTTAGGAGATAGAGATAAGGTAATAAATATTTTAAAAGATAAATATACAAATGTTGTAATGTCTTATGAAGCAATGAAAAAATTATATCCAATGTGTAGAGATAATGACTTTAAAATTACAGTTACTATGCTTAAAAGGGAATATGACTGGATTATTACAAATATTGAAAGTGGAGATACTACAAATAACCATTATGGATTAGCTGTAGACTTGGGAAGTACGACAATAATTATGCAGTTAGTTAATTTAAATAATGGAGAAGTGATAGCTGAAGAGAGCATATTTAATAAGCAAATAAAATATGGAGAGGATATACTGACTAGAATATTTTATACAAAAGAAAAAAAGAATGGCTTAGAGGAGATTTGTAAAAGTACAGTTGAAAGCTTTATAGATTTACTAAATAAAATAAAAGAAAAAACACATATAAATGTATATGACAGTAGTATGATGATAGTTAGTGGAAATACTACAATGACACATTTTTTACTAGGAATCAATCCATGGACTATTTTTCAATCACCTTTTACACCTGTATTTAATGAAAGTGGATTTATAAAAGGAAAAGAAATAGGTATACCTATAAAGGGATATGTTTATTGTTTCCCGTCAGTAGCAAATTATTTTGGAGGAGATTTGGTAAGTGGACTTTTATATACAGAAATTTATAAGAAAAATGAAATATCAGCTCTTATTGATATAGGTACAAATGGAGAACTTGTTATTGGAAATAATGAATTTCTAGTTGCAGCAGCAGGGGCTGCAGGTCCAGCTTTAGAAGGTGGTATTAGTAAGTTTGGAATGAGAGCGTGTAGTGGAGCTATTGACTCTATAAAAATTATAAATAACGAGATTATATATACAACAATTAATAATGAAGCACCTAAAGGAATCTGTGGCTCGGGAATAGTTGATTTAATAAGTGAGTTATTTTTAAACCGATGGGTTGATTTCTCTGGTACTTTAATACCAGGAAATTCTCCGGCAATAATTAAGATAGATGATGAATATGCTGTTGAATATGTATGTAAAGAGAAAAGTTTTAATGGAGAAAGTTTAATATTTACACAAAATGATATAAATCAGTTTTTAACAACTAAGTCGGCAGCACATACAATGGTAGCTTATTTACTAGAGGAAATAGGATTGTCTTTAGATGATTTAGAATGTTTTTATGTAGCAGGGGCTTTTGGAACTCATTTAAACTTAAAGTCTGCCGTTACAATAGGAATGTATCCGGATTTAGATGATAATAAAATAATTTGCCCGGGAAATACTTCTTTAAAAGGAGCATATAAACTGCTTACAAATGGGGAGCTATTAAAAGAAATAGAAGAAATAAAAAATAAAATTCAATATTTGCAGCTTAGTAATGCGACAGATTTTTTGGGAAAGATGAGGGCTGCTAGTTTTATTCCTCATACTAACTTAGAGTTATACCCAAGTGTAAAAGAAGAACTTATAAAAAGAGGCATATTAAAATAGAAGTTTATTGACTTGTACCTTACGTATACCAATATAATCGTAGCAAATACTAAAATAAGGAGTGAATAATATGCAAATAAATGAAGTTATTCAACAAGTTGATTTAACGAAAAGAGCAATTAAATATTATGAGGAACAAGGTCTTTTATCAGTGAATAAAGATGAAAATGGCTATAGAAATTATACTAAAGAAGATGTAGCTCTTTTAAAAGAGATTTCTGTGTATAGAAAACTAGGAATTAGTATAAAAGATATTAAGATTTTACTGGAGAAAAAAGATTACCAATTATTAAATAATATATATAAAGAAAAAATTAATAAATTAGAAGAATGCAGAAATGAAGCTGAATCATTGAAGAGATTTATTGACAATAATGATGTGGATGAAATATATGAAAATTTAGATTATGAAACACTAGGTAAAGCCATACAAGATATGATACCAGGATTTTATGGATATTATTTTATGAACCATTTTATGCCATATTTACAAATTAAAATTGAAACTAAAGAGCAGGAAGATGCATATAAAAGAATTATTGAATTTTGGGACAATGCAGATGTTAAGATACCCCTATTAATGAAACTTAACAGTTTTATTATGTATAAATTATTGCCTAAACAAGAGATGAGTAAAATGGTTGAAAAAATGGATGCAAAAACTAAAGAACTTATAAATATATCAGAAGAAGAATACGAAAAGTTAAAAGAGCAAACTAGAAAAGGTGTAAAAATGAAAAATAGTATATTTTTAAAATATCATCCTGCATTTATCCTACAAAGAAAATTTATGAAGCGTTTACAAGATAGTGGTTATAACGATATATTTATTCCAAATATGATTTTATTATCACCTAAATATAAAGAATACCATGAAGCATTAACTAAGGTTAATAATCGTATTTGCAATGATTTAGGATTACATTATGATTCAAAATATAATTTACTTATGAAAGTATAGATTATAATAAAATAGGAGTAATTTACTCCTATTTTTTTGATTACAAAATGAAAATAAAAAATTTATAAAATAATGTAACAAAACTTGTTTTATCATCACTAATAATATGAAAGGAGGAGTTATGTTAATTAAAAAAATATATGAAGAATATAAACAAGATGTTTTTGTATACCTGGTAAGTTTAACTAATGATACCTCCATTTCAGAAGATTTAGTGTCAGAAACTTTTTTAAGTGCAATTAAATCAATACATAAATTTAAGGGAGAATCGAGTATTAAGACATGGCTATTTTCTATAGCTAGAAATAAATGGTATGAATATCTGAGGAAAGAAAAATTTACAACTTCACTGGATGATTTGGTATATCACTATATTGTCAGTGAATCAGATTTAGAAGAAAAAGCTATACACAAAGATATTTCAAATAAAATAGTATATTTACTACATCAGGAATCAGTAAGAACAAAGGATATTGTTTTAATGAGGATAGAAGGATATTCTTACTTGGAAATATCTCAAAAACATGGGATTACAGAAAGTTCAGCTAGAGTTATTGATTATCGTGCCAAAAAGAAGATAAAGAATATTTTAATAAAGGAGGGATGTTTACATGAATAAAATATCTTGTGATATTTGTATGGATTTAATTCCACTTGTTAAAGATGGTATTGCAAGTGAAGATAGCGGTAATGCTGTAAAAAAACATATTAATGAGTGTGAAACGTGTAATATAATATTTGATGATTTTGAAGAAATAAATAAAATGAATAATGAAAATATTAAAATGAATGATAGAAAAGTTATTTCAAAAATAAAAGATCAGCTTGCCATTGGATCTATGATAATGATTATATTAGGTTCTTTTATAGGTGTTGGAATCTCTGAAAGTGAATGGATGTTTTATAATGTAATTATTATGCCACTTATTGGTGGATTAGGGTATTTTGCTCTAAAGCAGAAATGTTATTTTGTACCTGTAGGTATATTTATCCTTACATACATATGGAATTCAATTAAGTATATTATTGAGATAAAGACTAATGAAATGGATTTTGTGGCAATTATGGTATCATCTGGAACATGGGCTACTATCTATACTTGTCTGTGTATACTGGGTTTAGTAATTGGATTTTTACTTTACATTGCATTTAAAAAGGAGAATAAGTAGGATGAAAAAATCGGTAAAAGTATTGGTAGGAATGACGGCTTTTGTTTTAATTGGGGGACTATTATGGTTTGCCAATGGACTTATAGGTAATCCAGTTTCTAAAGCACTAGCAAATAATAAAGCAAAAAAATATGTATCAGAAAATTACTCTGATATGGAACTACAAATATCAGATGTATATTATAGTTTTAAAGATGGTTACTATCATGCAGATATAAAATCACTTACAAGTAAGGATACATATTTTTCAATAAGATTGTCCTTTTTGGGCAAAGTAGAATACGATTCTTATGAAGATAATGTAGTCAAAAAAGTTAATACCTATAGAAGATTGGATGAAGAATATAACTCAAAATTAAAAAGCATATTTGAAGATAAAGATTTTCCATATGAAAGTGATATATGCTTTGGTGAGTTAAAAGAGATGCCATTAGAAGACTTAGATAGTAAATATAGTGAATTTGGGCCTGTATATGGAATAAATTTAGGGGAGCTAGAACTTGATAAAAACTATGATATAAATGAAATGGGAAAAGAATATGGTCATATAGTTTTTTATGCTCAAGATGAAGAGATTAGCATAAAAAGAGCTAGTGAAATTCTACTTGACATAAAGAATATTTTAGATAAAAATAATATATCATTCTATGCTATTGATTTTACTCTTGAAAAACATGGTGAAGGAAATGAAAAAGTAAATACTAATGATAAATCTATTAGCATAGAAGAATTTTTATACGAAGATATTTATGAAGAAGGATTAGAAAATCGTATGGAGGAATCTTCTGATAAATTACAAGAACATTACAAAGAACAAGATAATATAAAAAAAGAGGAAATAGAATCTATAGACGAAAGGGAGAATAAAGTTGAAAGAACAATATAAAGTAGGCATAATTTCAGATACTCATGGACTATTAAGAGAAGAAGTGATTAATTACTTAAAAACATGTGACTATATAATTCATGGTGGAGATATTAATACAGAAGATGTTTTAAAAAAATTAAAAGATATAGCCCCTACATATGTTGTAAGAGGAAACAATGATAAAAGTGGGTGGGCAGAAAAATTGCCAAAAGAGCTCTACTTTACTATAGGCAATATTAGATTTTATATGGTTCATAATAAAAAAGATATCTCATCCAACTTAAAAAACGTTGATGCAATTATATTTGGGCATTCACATAAATATTTTTGTGAAATAATAGAGGATATACTTTGGTTAAATCCGGGTAGCTGTGGAAAAATAAGATTTAACCTTCCTATAAACTTTGTTATTATGACTATTGAGAACAGCAATTATAGTATAGAAAAAGTAGATATTTTATTTGAGTAGAAAAAACACCTTAATTATTATTGAAGTGAACCCTTTACACAGGAATAAATAAAACAACCTCTTTTGAAACATACTATATGTATGATTTTAAAGGAGGTTATTTTATTATGAGTACAAGAGTACACTACTCACCAGAAATAAAATGGA
>NZ_JWHR01000062.1 GCF_000808015.1 Terrisporobacter othiniensis
ATTTGATATAGATGGATTTATAATTTATGCAAATGAGCAAGTTAGAAAAAGGTATAATATTCATGAAAATAGTTTGAATTTTTTTGAGGAAATAAGCAAGATGTGTAAAATAGCTTATGAAGGTTTAGAAGAAGAAATTAGACACAATATACTTAATTCTATTAAAAGTAATAAAAAGTGGAGTGGAGTCATAGATAAGAGTGACGGAGATGAAAGGTTTCTAGAAATTGATAAAGTTGTCAGTACGCAATATGGTGAAGTACTTATTGTTCAAATAAGTCAGAATGAAGAAATAATAAAATTAAAAAAAGAGATAGAGGAAAAAAATATATTATTTGACATAATAACTAAAAAAGCTGGAGATTTAATAACAATAGTAGATAATAATAAAAATATAAAATATTTAAATGATGAGTCATGTAATGTATTAGGTTACTCAAGAGGAGAGCTTATAGGAAAAAAATTGGATGAAATTGTAATAGGAGGTACGAACATTTTGTATACAAATAAATTCCAAGAAATTTCTTTAAGATGTAAAAATGGAGAAACGATAGATATAGAAACAATAAGCTCACCAACTAGTGAAAATAATGAGGATGGTTGGATACTTATAGCAAGAAATATAACTTATAGACGTGACCTTAAAAACTTAAAAGAAAAATATGATGAAATAAAGATTCATAATAAGTTGAAAAGTGATTTTTTTGCTAACTTATCCCATGAATTAAAAACTCCATTAAATATATTTTATTCAATTATTCAGGTTTTAGATTTAAATGTAGAGAAAGATGCAAATGATTTTAAACAAGCATATAAAAAATATAATAAAGGTTTAAAAGTGAATTTTTATAGGATGTTTAAAATGATAACAAACTTAATAGATTTAACAAAATTTGATTCTAATTTTGAAAAAGTAAAATTTAATAATTATGATATAGTGAAATTATGTGAAGATATTTCATTATCTGTCATAACTTATGCTGAACAGAAAAATATTGAAATAGTATTTGATACAGAAAAAGAAGAGGAGATAATTAGATGTAATGGGGAATACATGGAAAGAATAATGTTAAACATTTTATCAAATGCAATTAAATTTACTCCAAGAGGAGGAGAAATATTTATTAATTTATTTTTTGATAATGAATTCGTTCATATAAAAATTAGAGATAGTGGTATAGGTGTTCCAAAAGAAAAAATAGACAGTATTTTTGAAAAGTTTGTAAGGGTAGATAAATCATTTAATAGAGAAAATGAAGGTAGTGGTATTGGTTTAAGTATAGTAAAATCTTTGGTAGAGTTACTTGAAGGAGAAATATCATTAAAAAGTGAAGAAAATAAAGGCAGCGAGTTTACAATTTCTTTACCAAATATAAAATTGAATGAAAAAGATTTATATGAAATGCCAACAGATCATATAGTGGATGCACAAAAGATTACTTTAGAGCTTTCTGATATATATGATGTTTTTTAAGACTTAGAATTTTCTAAGCCTTTTTTGAGTTAAAATATTATTTAGTGGAAAATTTTCACACTATAACATAAACTAAGATATACTATTTATATATGCGAAATTTTAAAGGGGAGAAAATAAAAAATATATATGAAAAAATTATATAAAAATTCTATTCAAAGATTAATATTTTTCTTTTTAACTTTGGCAGTACAAATATATATTATTTTTTTAGTGATTTTAACGTGCAGAGAATATTTTTTATACTTTTATATAGCATCTTTAGTAATTGGATGTATCTTAGTAGTATATATATTAAATGGTAAAAGTAATCCGAGCTATAAAATTGCATGGATAGTACCAATACTAATACTGCCCATATTTGGAGGAACATTTTATCTTATTTATGGTGGAAATAAATTAAGTAAAAGAGAAAAGAAAAAGATGAAATCTCAAAATATAAAAATGAAATCATCATTAATTCAAGATTATGATGTATTAGAAAGATTGGGGAAACAAAACGAGCATGCTAAAAATCAATCTTCATATATATTGAATTATGCCAATTGTCCTATATATGAAAATACTTATAATGAATATTTATCTCCAGGAGAAGTTAAATTTGAAATATTAGTTAAAGAATTAAAAAAAGCAAAACATTTTATATTTCTAGAGTATTTCATTATTGAAGAAGGGATAATGTGGAATACAATTTTAGATATTTTAAAGGAAAAAGTTAAAGAAGGCGTAGATGTAAGAGTAATTTATGATGATGTTGGATGTGTAATGAAGTTACCTTATCGATATTCAGATGAATTAAAAAAATATGGTATTAAATGTAGAGTATTTAATCCGTTTGTACCCATATTTACCAATAGATTAAATAATAGAGATCATCGAAAAATAACAGTAATAGATGGATATGTGGGGTTTATGGGTGGCATTAATTTAGCTGACGAATATATAAATGCCTACGAAAAGTATGGTCATTGGAAGGATGCAGCCATATTAATCAAGGGAGATGCGGTATTTAATTTAACAGTAATGTTTTTAAGTATGTGGGATTTTATAAACAATACTGATGATGATTATTTAAATTATAAGCCAGAAAAATATACAAATGAGAAATATATAGGTAGAGGATATATACAGCCTTTTGATGATAGTCCACTAGTAAATGAACCTATTGGGGAAACTGTATATTTAAATCTAATAAATAAGGCAAAAAATTATATCTATATAAATACTCCTTATTTGATAATAGATAATGAAATGGCAACATCATTGAAAATAGCGGCGAAATCAGGTATAGATGTAAGAATTGTTACACCTCATATTCCTGATAAATGGTTTGTCCATGCAGTTACAAAGTCATATTATCACTCATTTATAAAGGATGGTATAAAAATTTATGAATATACACCAGGATTTATGCATTCTAAAACTTTTGTAGTTGATGATGAGTATGCGGTGGTAGGTAGTATAAATTTAGATTTCAGAAGTTTATATCTTCACTTTGAATGTGGTGCATGGTTATATAATACGGATAGTGTATTAAAAGTAAGAGATGATTTTGTAAAGACTTTAGAAAAGTGTCAAAAAATAAGTCTAAAAGAGTGTGAAGATATAAAATGGCCTGTTAAATTTGGTCGATTAATACTTCGCTTATTTTCACCATTATTATAAAGAAAAATCTTCCTTGATACTATAGAAGGAAGATTTTTTATTGCTTTGATTCAAGATTATTATTTAAATAGATATTCTTATTATTTAATAATTAGTTCATAATAAAGGATAAAAACAAGAAATATAGAATTTCAATAGGAATATATAATAAAAAACTTTTAGGGGGAGGACAGGAATGATAAATAATAATGTTTTAAAAGATTAAATGTCTAAAGTAAATAAATCATTTTATATATATGATGAGGAAGAAATTTTAAAGGCAATTAATATATTACAAGATAAATTCAGTGAATTTGAGATTTTGTATTCTATTAAGACTAATCCAAATAAAAATATAGTAGAACTTATAAGTAAGAATAGTATAGGCGCTGATGCCGCATCTGCTAAAGAAGTGGAAATATCAAGTGCAGCTAATATAAATAAAGAAAATATAATTTATTCTTCACCAGGAAAAAGAAGAAAAGATATTGAAGAATCTATGGATAAATGTATAATAACCACTGATAGTTATAATGAATTAAGTTTATTAAATGAAATTGGAAAAGATAGAAATATTCAATTGGAAGTAGGTTTAAGAATTAATGCTAATTATAATGTATTTGGAGGAAAGCCTCTAAGTAGTAAGTATGGTGTTGATGAAGAAAGCTTATTAGATTACAAAGACTTTATAGATAATCTAAATAATATTAAAATTATAGGAATTCATGTACACCTTCAGTCACAAATTTTAGATTATGAAACTATTTATAATTACTATGAGTATGTATTGGAGCTTGCTTTATTTTGTAAAGATAAAATGAATTTTAATCTTAAATTTATTAATTTTGGTGGAGGATTAGGTATATCATATGGTGATTCTTATAAAAATTTAGATATTGATAAACTTAGTATTATGTCAAATAATTTAATTGCAAAATATAAAGAAAAGTTAAATACTAGATTTATCATAGAAAGTGGGAGATTTCTAGTTTGTAAAAGTGGAGTTTATGTTACACCAATAATTGATATTAAAGAATCTAGAGGCTCAAAATACATAATTGTGCAAAATGGATATAATGGATTCTTTAAACCTACAATTAGCGAGCTTATTGTGTCTTATACTAATGAAAAAAATGATTTAAAAATGATGGAGCCACTCTTTACATCTTATGATTCTTATAAGATAAGTTTAATTAAAAATGAAAATGAAAGGGAAAATCTTAAAGAAATAGTTACTGTAGGTGGAAATTTATGTACAGCTGTTGATATTCTAGCGAAAGATATTGTACTACCCAAAGCTGAACTTAATGACTTGATTTCCATAAACAATGCAGGAAGCTATGCTTATTCTCTTACACCTCTTTTATTTAGTAGTCAAGAAAAGCCTGTGGAAATTTATTTTAGAAGTATGGATGATTATTTAATAGATTAAATTACATAAATTTACATTATATGATTTTTTATAATTGTTTACCTTCATTCTAGACAATAATCGCAAAACAGTGTATTATTTTATTTATATATGCAGTGAATTTGGAGGTAAATTAATGTTTGAAGAAATGCAAAAAGAAATACAAAATATGAATTTTAAAAATATGACAATAGAAACTATGACTACTAAAATACTGGATTGGGCGATGACTAGTGGTGCAAAATTAGTAATTGGTATAATTTTAATAGTAATAGGGTTTAAGGTAATCAATAAATTAGCAAGAAAATTTGTAGTTTTTTCAGAAAAAAGAAATATAGATATGACATTAGTGAAATTTACTAAATCTTTTATAGGCATATCCTTAAAAGGTTTATTAGTACTTGTGATTGCTGGTGGATATTGGGATTTAGAATTATCAGGCTTAGCTGCCATAGTAGCTTCAGCTGGGGTTGCAATAGGTCTTGCACTTCAAGGTAGTTTATCAAACTTTGCAGGTGGATTTATAATTTTACTTCTTAGACCATTTAAAGTTGGAGATTATATTCAAACAGGTCAATTTGAAGGAGCTGTTGAACAAATTGGTGTGTTTTATACTACTTTAACTACAGTAGATAACAAAGTGGTATTAATACCAAATGGAACTTTATCAAATGGAAGTTTAATAAATTATTCCACAAAAGATACTAGAAGAGTGGATTTAATATTTTCAGCAGGATATGAGTGTGACATTTTAAAAGTTAGAAGCGTACTAAAAGAAATAGTAGCTAAAAACAAATTAGTTCTTGATTATCCAGAGCCATTTGTAGGTTTATTTGAACAAGGTCCAAATTCTTTAAACTTTGCTGTAAGAGTTTGGGTAAATACACCTGATTATTGGACAGTATATTTTGATTTATTAGAGCAAGTTAAAATTAAATTTGATGAAGAAAATATTTCAATACCATATCCTCAAATGGATTTACATGTAAAACAAATCTTGAAATAAACTTTAGATCGCTTTTAGCGGTCTTTTTATTTTTTAGATGATTTTTAGTAAACACAAATAATTAATTATAAAAAGTAAGAAAAAAGTAAGAATAAAGGGTATAATAACGTAAATTGTTAAGAAAATATGAAAGTTTATTCATAATTGATTTAAACAAAAAATATTATGATATAATATTTTTAAAACTTTTAATTCATAGGAAGGAGGCTGTTATGGATTTTATTCAAAATATATACAATATCGTAAATGACTATTGGCTATTGTCAATTATGGTTGGGTTGACTAGTGTATTTATAGAAAGCTTTTTACCAATATTACCATTAGTTGCAATTGTCACTGCTAATGCAGCCTTATTTGGTATGTATCCAGGATTAATAATATCATGGATAGGTTCTACATCTGGAACAATATGTTTATTTTTATTAGTTAAGAAAATTGGTAATAAGAAATTTATTAAAATATTAAAAAATGAAAAAGTTGAAAAAGCAATTGATTGGGTTGAGGAAAAAGGATTTAAGCTACTATTTTTAGCTTATGCTTGTCCATTTTTGCCAGCTTGTGTAGTTACAATATCTCAAGGTTTAGCTAAAAGACATACAACAGATTTTATATCTGCTGTAGTAGCAGGTAAGCTTGTTATGTTTTTTATAGTTAGCTATATAGGTAACGACATCATGGGGTTTATAACAAGTCCTTTAAAAGTGGTAACTTTACTTTTAATAACTTTTTTAGCTTGGAAGATAGGTAAAAAATTAAATAAGGATTTAGATAATTTCGAAAAGAAAAGAATGCATGAAGAATAGGCATATAGCTTATTCTTCATTTTTAAAATGTAAAGATTGTATATATAAAGAGAACATTAATTATCTTAATATCTATTTTACACCCATTATTCCATCTACTAAAATATCTATATTACAATTTAAAAAATAATCATTAATATCGATATTGTTTAAAGTAGATTTTATACTAGATTCATTATGCATTACATTTTTTAATAAATCTTCTATATTAGAAACATCCTTTTTACCAAAAAAATCACCGAAGAACTTTATTTCATTAATTATCCCTTTATCTACATTTAAACTAAACTCTATATTACCACCAGGATATTTAACTTCATTATTAAGGGAGTATTTAGGTGAATGACCAAAGTTCCAATGCCAAGTACTATATTTTTCATCGACTAATTTATTTATTTCATTTATATCATGATCACTTAATTCATAAAAGTGATTATTCTCATCTTTATTATTTATAAAGTTCATCAAGTAATCTTTAAATTCTAAAACAGTCATACTTTTTTTTAAGTGGTTGCTAATATTAGTAACACGAGATTTAACGGATTTAACGCCTTTTCCTTCAAATTTTGATGGTTTTACCTTTAGTGCGCTTGACAAATCATTTATTTGAGAAGAAAATAAAAGTGTGCCATGATGCATTACTTTATTTTTATAGTTGTATTGAGCATTACCTGAAAATTTTTGATTATCAATAAGTAAATCATTTCTTCCTGAAAATTCAGCATGTATATTTAAATCTTCTAGACATTCTATTATAGGCATTGTAAATCGTTTAAAGTCGCTAAAGCTGTTATCATTGCAAGAGATAAATGTAAAATTTATATTTCCTAAGTCGTGAAAAACAGCTCCTCCACCAGACTGTCTTCTGACAACTTTAATATTATTTTCTTTTACATATTCATAATTAATTTCAGATAATGTATTTTGATTTTTCCCTACTATTATGGCACTTTCATTTCTCCATAACATAAATACATCTTCTGTAGTATTTTTTAAGAAATATTCTTCCATAGCCAAGTTAAAGTAAGCATTTGTGCTAGTATTATTGATTAATAACATAGTCTAATCCTCCAAATATATTTGTAATGAGATATTTTACTAATATTCAACAATATATGAGAAAATCCTTTAATAAATATTGAAAATTAAATAATTTGTCAGAATTTTTACAATCATAAAGAATGAAAATTGAAGGAATTATTTCAAAAAAAAAGAAAATATTAATAAGCAGTATTTAGGGGGTAGAAGATGAAAAAGATAATTTCTATTATTATATGTATAATTTTTTTTAGTTTAATAGGATGTGAAAATATTGATAATGAAAATATTATTAATACCTTTAATGATAAAGAACTTAAAGTATATTCATCAGAAGATTCACAAAAGGTAAAAGACTTACTAAAGTCATATGGAGATGCAAAAAATTTAACAGTAGAAGAAGCAAAAAAGAACAATATAGTAGTGGTAGAAAATGAACAAATTGTAGGAAATAAAAAAATATGGAATGACTTTTACAATAATAGTAAAAATAATAAAGATGGTAGTATATTGATAGTACAATACACTGAGCAAGATGACCCAATATTGACTTATTTATCCTGCAAAGACAAAGAATTTTTCATGATTGAAGATGATTCTAGAGATCAATATAGAGATAACAAGAATGAAGATTATTTTGAGTATAGTTTTAAGTATTTGAAATTGTTCGAAGAAAATAAAAAAACTTATGTATACTTATTAGATGATAATAAAATAACTTTAGATGAACTTAACTATTCACTTTTAAGTTCTAATATATCTGATTGGATACCTTACGGATTTGTATTTTATTATATAAATACGTAAAAGTTTTTATAAAATACGAATAATTTTGAAAAATTATATTGTATTTTAAAAAAATATATAATATACTATAAAAAAACAACAAGTGAATATGTAGGTAGAGGTGCAGTGTTTATCAGTATTAACAATGAGGTAGCACGATGATTTGTTAAGAAAGGAAATATTGCCGAAGCATATAACTGAGGCTTTAAGGTTATATAGCTGGGTGTATATAGAATATATATGCAACTGTCACTAATTTTAGTGTTGAGCTATCATTGAGAAGAACTATATTATTTTTTAGTATGTAATTATAACCTTGATGAAGCCATCAAGGTTTTTTTATTATAAAAAATGGCAAAACCCTAAAATATTCACAATCATCACATAGGGGGAAATAAAATGAGAAAAAGAAATGTAAGATTATTATTAATAACGACGATGTTGATTTTAATGTCGAGTGTATGCAGTTTTGCAGCTGAACAAGATATAGCTGTAATAAATGCAGAGAAGTATGGAGTATTAACTCTACTTCCACCATTAGTAGCTATTATTTTAGCTTTTATAACTAAAAATGTTATAGTATCTTTAGTTATTGGTGTAATGTCAGGTGGATTTTTATTAAACTTAAATGGCATAAATGTATTTTCAGCATTATTTAGTTCATTTTTAGATTTAGTTGATAGAGCTGTGGGAGCATTGGCTGATCCATGGAATGCAGGGATTATACTTCAAGTTTTAGCAATAGGTGGAGTAATAAACTTAGTTGCTAAAATGGGTGGAGCAAAAGCTATAGCTGAAGCTTTAGCAAAAAGGGCAAAATCTCCAAGAAGTGCTCAATTAATAACTTGGATAGCAGGTTTATTTGTATTTTTTGATGATTATGCAAACTCTTTAATAATAGGACCAATGATGAGACCTGTCACTGATAAAATGAAAATTTCAAGAGAAAGATTAGCTTTCGTGATAGATGCAACAGCAGCACCAGTTGCAGGTATAGCAATAATATCAACATGGATAGGTTTAGAAGTAGGACTAATTGGAGATGGATTTAATGCAATAGGAGTTAATGCCAATGCATTTAGTGTATTTTTAAATACTATACCATATAGATTTTACAATATATTAATACTTGGGTTCATAGTTATAACAGCAGTTTTACTAAAAGATTTTGGACCGATGAGAGAAGCAGAATTAAGAGCTAGAAGAGGAGAAACAAATTTAATTTCTAATAAAGATATAGATGAAAAAATAAGTAATGAGCATAGTGATTTAGAGCCATTACCAGGTGTTAAATTAAATATATGGAATGCTATAATACCAATAGGAATATTAATAGTTGGATCATTATTTGCATTTTATTACAGTGGATATACTACAATAATAGGTGGAAAAGATACAAGTTTAATTCAAATATTCAATGATTCACCATTATCATTTGTAGCAATAAGAGAAGCATTTTCTAATGCAGATGCATCAGTAGCCCTATTTCAATCTGCTTTATTTGCAGGTGTGATTGCCATAGCTATGGGTGTTGGTAAAAAAATATTTACAGTATCACAAGGATTAGAAATGTGGGTAGATGGAATGAAAACCTTAGTTATTACTTGTGTAATACTAATATGTGCATGGTCACTTTCATCAGTAATAAAAGAGCTTGGAACAGCAAGATATTTAATACAGCTATTATCAGGTTCTGTACCAGCATTTTTATTACCAAGTATAATATTTATATTAGGTGGAATAATTTCATTTGCAACAGGAACATCTTATGGAACAATGGGAATATTGATGCCACTTACTATACCTCTTGCTCACTCAATAAGTCCTGAAATGTCTTATATAATAGTTTGCATAAGTGCTGTACTTACAGGTTCTATATTTGGAGATCACTGTTCTCCTATATCAGATACAACAATACTTTCTTCAATGGGAGCTGGATGTAATCACATAGATCATGTAAGAACACAAATGCCATATGCTTTATTTGTAGGAAGTATAGCCATATTATTTGGATATATACCAGCAGGATTTGGACTTCCAATTTATTTAATAATTCCATTAGCTTTTGTGGCAATGTTTATAGGAATACAAATATTTGGAAAAAGTGTAGATATAGATGAAAAAGAAGAAAGCTTAATAGCTTAATATATTATATAAATCCCTTTAAATTATTGTATATAGAATAATTTAAAGGGATTTTTTTGTTTAACATAAATGTTACAAAATTTAGGGTTTATGTGTAAAAATATAGAGATGATTTATCTAAAAAATTAATAACTTAATATTTTACTAATATACTTACTCTTCTAGGAAAAACTATATAGTATAGTTAATAGTAATATTTAAAGGAGAATATATATGAATAATAATTTTTCAATGAGAACAAATTTACTCATAGGTGAAGAAGGAATGAACAAACTAAAAAATTCCCGTGTTCTTATAATAGGAGTAGGAGGAGTGGGAAGTTTTTGTGTAGAAGCATTAGTAAGAGCTGGCATAGGAAATATAACAATAGTAGACTATGCAAAAGTTGAAGAAAGTGATTTTAATAGACAATTACCAGGATTGATTTCTAATTTAAATAAAGATAAGGTTAAAGTAGTAAAAGATAGATTAATAGATATAAATAAAGATTTGAACATAAAAGAATTTAGTTGTGTTTTTAATGAGGAAAGTAGTGATAAAATATTTAGTGAAAATTATGACTATGTTGTAGATGCCATAGATATGGTTTCTTCAAAACTTCATTTAATTCAGTTATGTATAAACAAAAACATACCTATAATTAGCTCCATGGGAATGGGGAATAAATTAGACCCAACAAAAATAGAAATTAATGATATTTCAAAAACTCATACGTGTCCATTGGCTAAAGTAATGAGAAAAGAGCTCAGAAATAGAGGTATAGAGCATTTGAAAGTCGTATTTTCCACTGAACAACCACTAGAGCTTAAAGAAAAAATATCAAATGGTCATAGAATATTACCTGGAAGTATTTCATTTATGTCTTCATGTGGAGGATTAATAATGGCATCACAAGTTATAAAAGATTTGTTAGATATAAAATGATTTGAAATACAAAACAAAAACAGTAATAATTTCAGTTGTTATGGAAATTATTACTATTTTTACTTAACTAACTATAAAGTATGTTTTTATGCAGGGATATAATACTAATTTTATTTATTTTTTATCTCTCTTTTAGTAAAAAGTTTGTATATTTTATTTTTATAATAATCCAGATAGATACAGTAGCATAGATGACAAATAGGCACTATATATAAAAAAATAGCATAAGGGATAAACTTGTAGCTATTTATACCTAAAACTGAAGTAGGAATAAGTGCAGCAATACACCATGGAACTAGCGCAGAGGTAACAATGGCAGAATTAGAAAATTCCATGGCTATATCTTCATTTTTTAAATCTTTATAAGTATCCCTAAGTATTTCTATAGTTAAAATAAAAGCTATTGTTTGACTACACCCGATACTAGATATGATTAAGCCAAGAAATAAAGTTATTAAAAATAATCTGCTTCGATTCAATTTTATCTGTTGTAAATATTTTTCAAGACCAGCAAAAATATTTAAACCACTAAAAAAACCTGTTAAACAACAAGAAATAATAATTATGTAACAAGTTTTAAGCATTGAAATAATACCTCCACCCTTAATTATATTTGATAAAGATGAAGAAGTTTTATATCCGAATATAATATGATTAAACAAATCTAATATATTAGTTTTTTGAATAATAAAGCAAATTAATATGGAAGTTATAACACTTATAGTTATCGATTTAGTAATTGGTATTTTATTTAATGACAAAATAAGGATTATAATAGCAGGTATTAATAAAATAGGACTTATATGAAAATCTTTATACAAAGCTAAACTTAGTGAGTTATCAATAAAAGTTAAAGGATTTATTAAAGAAAATAATAGATAAAAAATAATGCTTATAATAGTTGGAATAATTCCGAAGATAAATACTTTTTTTACATAATTAAATAATTCAACTTTAGTCAAATTACAAAGAAGAAGTAGACTAGAAGATAAAGGTGAACATCTATCACCCAAGTATGCTCCAGACATTATTGCTCCTCCAACTAAATTTAAATTAAGATTAGATGCCCCAGCAATAATAATAAGAGGTATACCCACGGAGCTTATAGTACCAAAAGAAGTTCCAATTAAAAAGGATGTTATAGCTGGTATTAGAAAACAAAATAAAATGAATAAATTAGGATTAATATATTTTAATGAATAGTAGACTATAGCAGGGATTGTGCCACAACATAGCCAAGCACTTATTAAAACAGAAATTAATAATAAGATTTCTATGATAGGTAAAGATCTTTTGGACTCAAATGCATATAGCTTAAGAAGGTCTTTTACAGTTTTGCTTCTTTTTACACCAACTAAAGAAAATAGAATTAAAGAAATAGTCAATCCATATCCAAGAAAAATATTATTAAATACGCTGTATATTAACATGATAATCGTAAGTATAATAATTAAAAAAATACTCATACAATCACCCCCAGGGATTTATCATTATAATAAGATTATAGAGAAAAATTTCAGAAATATAAATTAAATATAAAAATATTTATAATGATAAATAAAAAGGTTAAAACAAATACTTGCCAAATAATGGAATATAGCTTATACTCATAACTATAAAGTGAATATTTAAGGTAGAGGTGCGATTTTTATTAGTAACGATAAGGAGTTAAGCAACGTTGAATTATTGTGAAAGGGAACATCGCCGAAGCATATAACTGAAGCTTTAAGGTTATTTAGCTGGGGATATATATAATATGTATATCACTGTCACTAAGAAATTAGTGGTGAGCTATCAAATGGATTTATAATTTAGTATAATTATGACCTTGATGCTCTTACATCAAGGTCTTTTTTAATTAGAGAAAATAGCCCTTATAATATTCACTATAAAATATTAGGGGGAAAAGAAAATGAAAAGAAGAAATTTGAGATTAGTTTTAATGACAACCATGCTATTCATAATGACAACGGCTCTATCATTTGCAGAAGAAGTTGATGTTGCAGCAGAAAATGCAGCTAAATTTGGAATATGGACTTTAATACCACCATTAGTTGCTATATCACTTGCTTTTATAACTAAAAATGTTATAGTATCTTTAGTTATAGGGATTATGTCAGGAGGATTTATATTAAATATAACAGGAAATAATCCTTTTATGGCAATATTTTATTCATTCCTGGATTTAATTCAAAGAGCAGTTGATTCTTTGGCAGATCCATGGAATGCAGGTATAATTCTTCAGGTCTTAGCAATTGGGGGAGTTATAAATCTAGTTGGAAAAATGGGTGGTGCAAAAGCCATAGCTGAAGCCTTATCAAAAAGAGCAAAAACAGCAAAAAGTGCTCAAATAATGACTTGGTTTGCAGGATTATTTGTATTTTTTGATGACTATGCTAATTCATTAATAATAGGGCCTATGATGAGACCTGTTACAGATAAAATGAAAGTATCAAGAGAAAGATTAGCCTTTATAATAGATGCAACAGCAGCGCCAGTTGCAGGTATAGCAATAATATCAACATGGATAGGCCTTGAGATTGGACTAATAGGAGATGCATTTTCATCTATTGGAGTTGAGGCAAATGCTTTTGGAGTATTTTTAAATACAATTCCATTTAGATTTTACAACATATTAATATTAGGATTCATAGTAATGACAGCATTACTTTTAAAAGATTTTGGTCCTATGAGAAAAGCAGAATTAGAGTGTAGAAGGGGAAGTCAAAATCTTACTTCAAATGAAGAAGTAAATAGACAATTAAGTAAACATGATGACTTAGAACCATTACCGGGTGTAAAACTTAGTGTATGGAATGCGATAATACCAATAGGAGCATTAATAGTTGGAGCATTATTTGCTTTTTATTACAGTGGATATACAGCAATAATTGGTGGAGAAGATAGTGCAGTAATTCAAATCATGCAAAATTCACCAGCATCATTTAATGGGATAAAAGAAGCTTTCTCAAATGCAGATGCATCAGTAGCTTTATTCCAGTCAGCTTTATTTGCAGGAATAGTAGCAATGGTTATGGGTGTAGCTAAAAAAATATTTACAGTATCAGAAGCTTTAGATGTATGGGTAGATGGTATGAAGACATTAGTAATAACAGGTGTAATATTAATATGTGCATGGTCGCTTTCATCAGTAATAAAAGAGTTAGGAACAGCAAAATATTTAATTACATTATTATCAGGTTCTCTACCACCATTTATAGTACCAAGCTTAATATTTGTGCTTGGAGCAATAATATCATTTGCAACAGGAACTTCTTATGGAACAATGGGAATACTTATGCCACTTGCTATACCACTTGCATATTCAATAAATCCAGATATGTCTTATGTAATAGTTGCAACATCAGCAGTATTAACAGGAGCTATATTTGGAGATCACTGTTCACCAATATCAGATACAACAATACTTTCATCCATGGGAGCTGGATGTAATCATATAGATCATGTTAGAACGCAAATGCCTTACTCAATATTTGTGGGAGTTATTACCATAGTGTTTGGATATATACCAGCAGGATTTGGATTACCTGTTTATCTAGTTTTACCATTAGCATTTGTAGCAATGTTTATAGGAATTCAATTACTTGGTAAGAGTGTAGAGGTTGAAGATATACAAGGAAATGAAGTATTAGATAACTAATATTTATAAAAGACTTAAATGATGTATTTAAGTCTTTTTTTATGTAAATAATAAGTTATAGAGTTTGTAAAAGGAGAAATTGCTATGGCTTATGTAAATTTTAAAGGAAAAAAATTATAGTTATATACTTAAACACAAAAAAGAGATGACTGATTATAATCCTGATGATAGATATAGTTATGAAACTATAGAAAATGAATTTATTGGCAAAAAAGGTATATTAGATGAAAAAGATTATTATAACATTTCTAATAGTGATATAGTGTGTGCAAATTTTAAAGATTGTACTTTTGCAAATGTTAAATTTATCAATTGTAGAATAATAGGTTGTAAATTTTATGATTGTAAATTTATATTAGGTGGTGTAATTTTTGAAAATTGTATATTTATCATGGAGGATAGCATACAGTCTCCATCATTGAATAATAAAACAAATTATTCTTGTGAATTTTATAACTGTGAGTTTTACAGTAAATTTAAAAACTCAGATTTATCATATGCAATATTTGAAAACTGTTTAATAAAAAATACTTCATTCGAAATATGTATGATGAAAAGTGTTATTATAAATAAATGTGAATTAAATAAAATAACAATTTCTGATAGTGATTTAAGCGGACTTAAAACACATAAATGTTATATTGTAGATTTTGAATTTGATGATAAATATAAAACAAAATTGGACGAAAAAACATTTTTTGATAAATTAGTGGAAATAAAAAAAGATAGACAAGAATATGAAGGATTGTATATGACTTATGAGACTATAGCAGATAAATTTAAAGAAAATACTTTAGATAATAATTTTGGTGAATATTATTATTTATGCAAAAAAACTGAAAGTAAAACTCTTGATCCGCTACCAAAGATGGCGTCATTTTTGTATAGAGCATTTTGTGGATATGGAGAAAGACCTTTTAATGCACTATTTGTAGGTATATTTTTAATAGTTCTATTTGCATTTTTATATTTATTTATCGGAGTAGATATTGATAATAATTATATTGTTTATAATTTAGAAACATTAAAAAACTTTAATTTTGTACAATTTATTGAAGATTATAACGAATCACTGGCACTAAGTTCAGGTATATTTTTAGGTGTAGGAGGATATAGTTGTGAGCCAGTTCAATCATCACTATTATTGTCTAATGTCGAAATGATCTTAGGGACAGTAACTGTGGGCGTTGGAATAGGAGCTATAGTAAGAAAAATTATAAGATAATATTTTCAAAAAAAAAGGAAATTCGTCATATAATATAGTATTTACTAATATATATTCTAAAATTTTGTAATATTTTAATTATTGAAAAATATAATTCACATATTTAAAAAAATGAATAATATTTTTCGGAATTTTAATTTACTTATTAAGGGGTGGTATATTGAAAAATATAGAGTTATTAAAGAATATAACAAGAGTAGAAGATTTAAATTTATATTTGAATTTAACAGAAGATGAGAAAGTAAAAATGAATGAAATACTTGAAAAATACCCTATGTCTATTACACCTTATTATATATCATTAGTTGATTTTAATGATCCAAATGATCCTATAAAAAAGATGTGTATTCCTTCATTAGAAGAAACAGATCTAAATGGAAGTTTTGATACAAGTGGTGAAGCAGATAATACTATTATTACAGGAATGCAACATAAATATAAACAAACAGTTATAGTTTTATCTACCAATCACTGCGCAATGTATTGTAGACATTGTTTTAGAAAACGTTTAGTAGGTTTATCAGATGAAGAAATAGCTAAACATTTTGAAGATATGTTAGAATATATTAAAGAACACGAAGAAATTAGTAATATACTTATTTCTGGAGGAGATTCATTTTTAAATAGTAATAAAAAAATTAAAAAGTTTTTAGAGGTTTTATGTGATATTCCTCATATTGATATTATCAGGTTTGGGACAAGAATACCTGTAGTATATCCTGAAAGAATAACAAGAGATAATGAACTTAAAGAAATACTTAGTAAATACAGTGAAAATAAGCAGATTTATGTAGTAACTCAATTTAATCATCCAAGAGAAGTTACCAATGAAGCTAGTGATGCTATTAAATATTTAAAAGAAGCTGGTGTTATCATAAAAAATCAAACTGTATTACTGAAAGGTGTAAATGATGATAGCCAAGTACTAGGGGATCTATTAAAGAAAATTACATCAATAGGAGTAATACCTTATTATATTTTTCAATGCAGACCTGTAACAGGTGTGAAAAATCAATTTCAAGTCCCACTAAAAGAAGCTATTGATATAGTAGAAGGAGCTAAAAATTTGCAAAATGGTCAAGGTAAATGTTTTAAATATTGTATGTCAACTGTAAGGGGGAAAATTGAAATAGTAGGAAAAATTGATGATACTAAAATAGTATTTAAATATCATCAAGCTAAATATGAGGAGGATAGAGGAAGAGTATTTATAGAAGAAGTAGCTAAAGATCAAACATGGATATATTAAAGCTATTAAGAATAGTGATAATAAAATAAAAAATAGATTATAATAGAATATGTTTTCGTTAGATAACTATATTTGTATAAAAACCATCATTTAAAATGTATTGAATTTAGATGATGGTTTTATCTATTAATTTCTAGTTATGTATTTTGTATAATAGCTAGAATATTGTGAATTTATAGAAATAAAGCAATATCTTACTATACACGAAAACTTAAGTTGTTCTATAATATAACTATAGCAAATATAATAGTAAATACAATAAAACTAAATAGCGCTATATTAAGCAACTTTTGTTTACTAAATAGAAAGGAGCGTTAATATTTGTCATGCCAAGTAGTAAAATATATAACGCTAATCCCTATATCACCAAATCAATAAAATATATAAATGACAATATAAAAAAGAAGCTAAGTATCGATGAAATTTGTCAGTATATAAACTTATCTAAATTTTATTTCTCACGAATATTTAAAGAAGAGGTTGGTGTAACTCCATATAGATACATTTTAGATTGCAAAATAGAAGCAGTTAAAAATGATTTATCTGAAGGAGTCGATATTAACACAGTAGCAAGTAAATATGAGTTTTACGATTTAAGTCATCTGAATAAAAATTTTATAAAAGTTTACGGAATAACACCACTGGAATATCAGGAATCCTGCAAAATTAAGAATAAATAAGTTTTATTCTAAAATGTTAAGTTATTATGTAGCTAACTACATATATACAATAAATTAAAATTTTAAGGAGGTTTTTTAATATGGCTTTTACTTTTTATATGCCAAGTGTTAGTTTAATGGGACCAGGATGTTCAGACAGTTTACCAGAGGAAATAAAATCAAGAGGATTTAAAAAAGCTTTAATAGTTTGTGGAAAGAGATCTGCTGGTAGTGCAGAATTTAAAGGAATAACTGATAATTTAGCTTCTAATGGTGTTGAATTTGTTGTATATCCTGGTTCTCAACCAAACCCTACTGTTACTAATGTAATGGATGGTGTTAAAGTACTTAAGGATAATGGATGTGATTTTGTTATATCTTATGGTGGAGGTTCTCCGCATGATTGTGCAAAAGGTATAGCTTTAGTTGCAACAAATGGTGGAAATATTAAAGATTATGAAGGTGTTCACGTTTCTGAAAAACCTCAACTTCCACTTATAGCTATAAATACTACAGCTGGTACAGCTTCTGAAATGACAATATTCTCTATTATAACTGACGAAGAAAGACATGTTAAAATGGCGATCGTTGACAAACATGTTAATCCAGTTCTTGCAATAAATGACCCTAATTTAATGGTTAGTATGCCTGCTTCTTTAACTGCTGCTACAGGAATGGATGCTTTAACTCATGCAGTTGAAGCTTATGTATCTACTGCTGCTACTCCAGTTACAGATGCTTGTGCACAAAAAGCTATTGAACTTATAAGTGATTATTTAAGAGATGCAGTTGCTGATGGAAATAATATGGAAGCAAGAGATAAAATGGCTTATGCAGAATTTTTAGCAGGTATGGCATTTAATAATGCTTCACTTGGATATGTTCATGCAATAGCTCATCAATATGGTGGATTCTATAACTTACCACACGGTGTATGTAATGCAATATTACTTCCAGCAGTTCAAGAATTTAATGCTAAAGTTGCTGCTAAGCAATTAAAAGACTGTGCTAAATTTATGGGTGTAGATGTATCTGGAATGAATGATGATGAAGGTGCTGCTGCTTGTATAGCTGCAATCAGAAAATTATCTGTTGATGTTAATATACCTAAAGGATTTGCTGAACTTGGAGCTAATGAAAAAGATTTTGATATATTAGCTACTAATGCATTGAAAGATGCTTGTGGTGCTACTAACCCAGTTCAAGCTACTCATGATGAAATAAAAGCTATATTAGCACAAGTTATGTAATTTGAAAGTGTTGTCTAATTTTTAATAAATTAGTACATGTAAATAAACCTTATAACAATAAGCTATAATTGATAAATACAAAATTTATCGATTATAGCTTTCTTTATATATAAAAATATTATTAATAAGACATAATGTTGTCATATTAGTAATGATAATATCTAATCAAAGGAGATGATTTTATAGTGATAAAACTAACAAGCTAATAAATGATAATAAAGCAGTTTTAGTATATGTAGATATGTCTTATTTGAAATATTTAAATTTAGAAGAAGATAGTCATTTTGGAGGACATGCCATAGTTATTTTTGGATATGATGATAAAGAAAATAAATTTTATATAAGTGACAGAGATAATTCTGATAATCCAATAAGAACTCCAAAGGGTTATATATCTAAAGATTATCATTTAGCAAATTATTTCGAAATAGAACAGGCACGAAGTAGTAATCATAGACCATTTCCGGCTAAAAATAAATATTTAGATATGAAACTTGATAAATGTGGAAAAGTTACACCGAATATAATAAAAGCAGCCATAAGAGAAACTTGTGACAAGATGTTAAATCCATCAGCACAGTTATTAGGTTTAAATGGTATTAACAAGTTTTCAAAAGAAATATTGAAATGGAGCAAGTTTGAAGATGAAAAATTAAGAAAAGCTGGAATGACTAATTATTTTCAAATAAATGCAGATGGTGGCACTGGTGGTGGAATTTTCAGGCGTATGTATGGAGATTTTCTAAAAGAAGCAAGTACTATATTAAAATCAAGAGAAATAAAAGAAATAGGAGAATAATTTATAAATATATCTAAAAAATGGGATAAAGTAGGAAATCTCATGTGGAATCTATATGAAAGTGGATATAAACAATTATTGATAGAAATGTCTGATATAATAAAGGGAATACATAAAGATGAAACTTTTGTATTAAGCAAATTATATCAATTAGTTTTATAAAATAATTAAAATAATAGAGGGATTCCATGAAAATTAATAGATTAACAGAAATTATATTGATACTTTTGAATAAAAAAACAGTTACAGCTAAGGAATTATCAGATAAATTCCAAGTATCCACTAGAACCATATACAGGGATATAGAAACATTATCTTTGTCAGGAGTACCAGTTTATATGAGCAAAGGGAAAAATGGAGGCATTAGTTTACTAGAAGATTTTTCAATAAATAAAACCTTATTATCTAAAGATGACAAGGAAAGTTTAATGTTGGCATTAAAAGCCCTATCAACTATTGAGTATCCAGAGATAAGCTCTGTAATTGACAAGATGGGATTTATGAATAAGACAAATAACAATGATAATTGGATAGATATAGATTTATCTAGATGGGGTAACAAAACCCATGAAGACGATAAATTTCATAAAATTAAATATGCAATTTTAAATAATAAATTAATAGAATTCACCTATGTAAATAGTTTGGCAAATAAGTCTAGGAGAGTTATTGAACCTATTAAACTTATTTACAAAGGGCAAAGTTGGTATTTGTATGGTTATTGTAGATTAAAGGAAGACTTTAGATTATTTAGAATAAGTAGAATAAAAAATATTGAGATGAAGGAAGAAAGTTTTATAAAAAGGGATTTTAAACTAGTAGAAAAAAACAAACAAGAAAAAGAAGTTTGGAATACTGTAAAAGTGAAATTAAAAGTAAAAAAAGAAGCTTTATACAGAGCTTTTGATGATTTTGATGAAGAATCAATTATGGAAAATAAAGATGGAACTTATGAAGTGACAATGGAATTTCCAGAAAGTGAATGGTTGTATGGATATATACTTTCTTTTGGACCTTATGTGGAAGTATTAGAGCCATTACGTATAAGAAACATAGTTTTACAGAAGATGAAAGAAACTTTAAATATTTATAATGAAAAGTTTTAATATATTTAATTTAAGAAAGAGGAAGAGTCATTATGAAACATGAATGGAGAAAAAAAGAAAAGAAATATTATTTGCCAAAAGATAAACCTGAAATTGTCAACATGGAAAAGTTTAAGTTTATACAAATAAAAGGTAGTGGAAATCCAAACAGTGAGGAATTTTCTGAAAAAGTAGGTGTACTATATTCCATAGCTTATGCTATAAAAATGATGCCTAAAAAAGATATAACTCCAGAAGGGTACTTTGATTATACAGTATATCCATTGGAAGGTATGTGGGGATTGGACGAAGAAGGTAGGAAAAAAGAGACTTTTGATAAAAATCATCTAGTATATAATATAATGATTAGACAACCTAAATTTGTTACAAAAGACGTTTTTGATTTAGCAATGGATATTACTAAAAAGAAAAAATTTAACAAGTATTTAGATGAAGTTGAATTTGGAGAAATAAATGAAGGTATGTGTGTTCAAATGATGCATGTGGGACCTTTTGATGAGGAATATAGAACTTTTGAAATTATGAAAGAATTTTGTCATAACAATAAATTATCTCTAAGGGATAAAAGTCATAGAGAAATTTATATATCTGATTTTAGAAAAACATCACAGGAAAAACTTAAAACAGTTTTGAGATATATGGTGGAAACTAATTAAGGAGGAATCTGTTTTGAATTTTATAGATTTAAACTTTGAAAATATAGATAAAGAACATATATGTTGTGCTCTTTCTGATAAAAAGGGAGAATATCAAGTTTCGTCAAAAAAAGATTGGATTAAAAATGAATTAAAAAATGGATTAGTATTTAAGAAAGGAGATGTGAGAGGTAAAGTTTTTATTGAATATATACCTTCTGAAAATGCTTGGTGTCCAATTGTTGCATATAATTATATGTTTATAAATTGTTTTTGGGTGTCAGGAAAGTATAAAGGACAAGGCATAGGTAGTAAGCTACTTGAGGAATGTATAAAAGATAGCAAAGATAAGGGGAAAAATGGGTTAGTAATATTATCTTCAAACAAAAAGAAACCTTATTTATCAGATAAAAAATACCTTATAAATAAGGGTTTTTTAGTAGCCGATGCTGTCAATCCATACTTTGAATTGCTATATTTCCCATTTGGAGAAGAGGTACTTATACCTAAATTCAAAGATTCTGTAAAAGAAGAAATTATAAATAAATCAGGATTTGTATTATATTATTCACATCAATGCCCATTTACTTCAAAGTATGTTTCTCTTATAAAAGACTATGCAGAGGAAAGAAACATAAATTTGAAAACTGTTAGATTTAAAAATAAAAAGCAAGCGCAAAATTCTCATATACCTTTTACTACATATAGCTTATATTACAATGGAAAATTTATAACTCATGAAATTATAAGTAATAAGAAATTTGATTATATATTTAATTTACAACAATTGTAAATAAAAAGAGTAGCAACTTTTATTGGATTTACAACAATATAAGATTACTACTCTTTTATTATTTAAATTTTATACTTCTATTAATTCGTATTCTTTATTTCCAAGACCAAGTCTAACACTGTGATCTATACAAACTTCCCAGTTTGTTTCAGGATGAGTATTTATAAAGTGATCATGAGTATTAAGGTCTTTTTCATCTAAATAACTACCATGTATGATAGATTGTTTGTTGCAAGCATCTACACATGCCATGTCTAAAGCAACAGGGTCAAAAGAAGCAAATATACCAACATCTGGAATGATAGCTAAATCGTTTTCTCTGTGACAGTCACAATTAGGAGATACATCAATAACAAAGCTTATATGAAAATGAGGTCTACCTTGTAAAACTGCTTTAGAATATTCAGCTATTTTTTTGTTTAAAATATCATTTGATTCATCAGTAGGAGAATTTACGGCATCATAATTACATGATCCAATGCATCTGCCACATCCAACACATTTATCGTGGTCAATAGAAGCTTTTTTATTTTGTCCAAAGGAAATAGCTTCATGTGCACAGTTTTTTGAACATGTTCTACATCCAACGCATAAATTTTCGTCTACAAAAGGTTTTCCATTACTATGCATTTCCATTTTACCAGCGCGAGATCCACATCCCATACCTATATTTTTTAAGGCACCACCAAAACCTGTAGACTCGTGTCCTTTAAAATGGCTCATAGAAATAAAAATATCAGCATCCATTATTGCCTGACCTATTTTAGCTTCTTTAACATACTGCCCACCCTCAACAGGAACAAGAGCTTCATCTGTACCTTTTATTCCATCAGCAATTATTATATGACATCCTGTAGTAAATGGATTATAACCATTGGTATAGGCCGAATCTAAATGCTCAAGTCCGTTTTTTCTACCACCAACATAAAGAGTATTACAGTCTGTTAAAAATACCTTGCCATTTTTTGATTTTATTAAATCCACAATAACCTTAGAAAAGTTAGGTCTTAAATAAGCTAGATTTCCCGGTTCTCCAAAGTGTATTTTTATAGCGCTATATTTGTTTTCAAAGTCAATATCTTCTATTCCTGCTTTGATAACTAGTTTTTGTAATTTGTCTAGTAGATTATTTTTAAAGTCTGTTCTTAAATTTGTATAATATACTTTTGATTTATTCATAAGTTCCCCTTTCCATATGAAAAATAAGTTATTTCAATATATTATAATCCTATAATAATAATTCTTCCATAAATTTATATATATAATTTGGAAAAGAATTTAAATATATAATTAACTATTTTTTTGGAGAGGTAAATAATAGTAAAAATAAAAAAATGTTTATATTTAGAGATATGAGGGAATAAATATATTACAAAATAATATAAACATATAATTAGTCATAATATATTGGAGGACAAACATGGAAAACTTAAATAAGAATGTATGTAATTGTAGAAAAGTATCTTTCGAGAAAATAGAAGAAAGTATAAAAAATGGAGCAGATAGTTTTGAAAAAGTTGTAGAAGAAACTAAGGCTACAAAAGGATGCGGAAGATGTAAATCTTATGTAGAAGATATAGTAAAAAGTAAATTAAATAAATAAACTAAAAAAATAAAGATGCTAATGCATCTTTATTTTTTTAGTTTATTAAATACATTACATATAATAGGTTTCATATACTTTGAATTGTTAATTTTATAACAAATTGATTGGATTAAGTAAAAATGTTTGTTAATAATAGAAATGAATTTTCTATAAAAAGAAAAAATTTTACTTCTAAATAATAAAAAAGTATTAGCTTTTATTAGGAAAATGTTTTATAATTATATTTGTAATAGAAAAACGAAAATTTTTATTACAAATGAAATTTTGGGTATATTAAATTTAAACTTTGAGTAATTGGTTGAAAAGGTTTGCCTATGGGAAGGGGAATCTTTTGGGGGAAATCGTGAACGGATTTTGTAATTATTAAATTTATTCTTTTTAAGAAGTCATTTTAAAATGGGGGTTTTAAGATGGCTTTTTTCATTCTAAAATAGAATTATTATTCAAGATATATAATTGATTTATAAAAAGTATTATTATATTATTTAATTAGATAGCTTATTAAATGTTAAATAAAAAATTAGCTTAAGTAATTTAACCCACACTAGCACGAATTAATATCGTGCTACTTTTTTTGTATATAAAGACAAACATGTTAAAAATTTGTTATACTTAAATGGGAAACTAATTGAAAGGGTGAAAATTATGAGATGTAGCAATTTTTATTTTACTTCTAAAATAGACGAGAAAGAGATATATACATATAAATTTGAATGTGATGAAAATGTAGCTGTGAAAGGTGCGGTACAAATATCTCATGGTATGGCAGAACATGGCAAAAGATATGAAGATTTTGCTGAAATATTAACCGATAACGGGTACAATGTGTACGTTAATGACCATAGAGGTCATGGTAAAACTGCAAAAAAATTAGAAAATGCAGGTTATTTAGCAGATGAAAATGGATTTGATTGTTTAGTAGATGATATACATACATTAACAGAAATAATAAAAGAAGAAAATAAAGATGTACCTTTAATATTATTTGGTCATAGCATGGGATCTTTTGCTTCTCAAAATTACGCTATTAAATATGGAGATGAAATAGATGGACTTATACTTTCTGGTTCTAATGGAGATTTTGGGTCACTGCTTAATATGGCTAATTTAATAGTTAAATTCACTTGTAAGATTAAAGGAAGAAAATATGTTAGTAAATTTATAGATAGTTTATTCTTTGGTTCAAATAATAGAAACTTTAAACCATGCAGAACAGATTATGATTGGTTAAGCAGAGATGAAAAAGAAGTAGATAAATATATAAATGATGAAATGTGTGGATTTATGTGTACGTGTGGATTTTTTGAAGATTTTATACAAGGACTCAAATTTATAGAAGATAGAGAAAATATAATCAAAATTAGAAAAGATTTGCCTATATTAATAGTTTCAGGAGATAAAGACCCTGTTGGTAATAATGGTAAGGGCTTGTTAAACCTAAAGATTAGGTATGAAAAATCAGGAATTGAAGACGTGAAATGTATACTATATAAAGATGGTAGACATGAAATATTAAATGAGATTAATAAAGAAGAAGTAAAAGAAGATATAATTAAGTGGATAGTTGAAAAGATAGAGAATAAAAAAGAAAGTTATTATTAATATAAATTAGGAGGAATATAGAAATGGCAGAAACAAAAATAACAGGATCTTCACAAAGAAATGCAAAGGATGTAGCAATAGAACTTACAGAATTGTATTATAGAGTGTCAAAGGAAGAGGCTAAATCAGCAGAAGAAGTTGGAGATACATACGTTAAAATTTACAATATAATTAAAGATGCAAGATAAATAAATTACAAAATATTAAAAAATTTATATCAGAAATTAAGATAGTTACTAAATGTTATCAAAAATGAATTAGAAAAATAAATAGAGGTTACAAATTAGTTACATATTTTATTACTTCTGTAAATATAAATATATAAACAAGTTAAAAATTAAAATCAAAAAATACTTAAGTTTAATATATTTAATATTTATAG
>NZ_JWHR01000063.1 GCF_000808015.1 Terrisporobacter othiniensis
GCATATTATATTTAATACTATTACAATAAAAAATAATATATATTCCATATTATTTTTATCAAAAGTCTCTCCAGTGAAAAGTACTAATCCTATTCCCAATTTAGAAATTATTATTATAGTTAAATCATTTATAGTATTAACATCTAAATGTTTATTCATCTTTTTTAAGTCAAATAAATTTATACACTGAATAATCATACCAAATACTAACACTATTAAATTTATTTTTAATATGTTTTTTTGTAACATATGATTAGTATTACAATACATAAGAATAGAGTATAAAGTTATAATAGAAAAAGTCATTATATATATGATTTTCTTAAAATTATATTTCATCCTATATGTATGAATTATTAAATAAAATAAAAAAGCTTCTACCAATAAATTTATATTATCCATGGATTTTACCGTTATATTAAAAACATTATTTTGATATATATTGTATAGAATTAGTAATAGCTTTAATACACCTAGATAAGCAAATAAATACGAGATATTTTTATATATAATATTACTTGTTATATCTAGATATATTTCATTTATTATAAAACTCAATATACCTATCATGCTTGCAAATGTAATAGCTACATAGTATGGAATCAATATATTGAATTTATTTATCGTAAGACATACGAGAATAGATAATAATATATATATGCCTAAAAATTTATTAATACTTTTATAGGATTCTACCATATTTATTTCCTTCCACAATAAAAATTTTTTTACCAAATAATTGCAATTATACATATATATTAATTGTTTCTAGTTATATTATCAACAAATGTACAAAGCTAAACCATTAGTTTAGCTTAATGTTATAAAATATACTAAGGAAGTGGCTTACTGTTATCTACCCAAAAGAATTTGTTTTATACCCTTGAATGAGCTTTGCTTTTAAAGTATATGACAAGCCCTTTGAAGAGTTTCATGTGTTAGTTTGAGATATTACCACTACCACTTCCTTAATATAATTGTATTTATAAGAGTATTATTTTGTTCATAATTTTTGATAAATAATAATATTTTATTTTCTTTTTCGTAGTTATATTTTATTTATTTTTATCATATATTATTAATTACTATGATTTTATTATGATTCCTTATTCCCTTCTGATTCTTTATTTTGTATACATTTTTCTGGATTAATATAAATTACTTCCCATTGATTATCCTTATTTTTTTTGTAATCAGCTATTTTTTTATCTACTCCATTTGTTAATTCATAAAAAAGTACGTAATATTCATTATCATCTTTATCTTTATAATATGCTCTTTTTTCATATCCGTCTTCATTAACAATTACATCACCCTCAACTAATGAGCACCAATTTCCATATTCTATTTCTACAAAAGTTTGAGCATCATATGCCCATCCATGATATGGTGCACATAAATAATTCTCACTACTATAATCCATCTTTACAATTTTATAACCATCATTTTCTTTATCCAAATATATATATCCATAATAATATGCAAATAGCCCTTTATTTTCTGTGGAGCCTTCAATAACTTCCAGCTCTACAAAATATTTTAATAATCCTGGCTTATCTTTATCAGCAGGAACATTGTTTACTTTAATCAAGTTAATGTGAAGCATGTTTTTAAAAGAATCTAAGAAATTTTTATACGGCAATTCTTTTTGATAAGATTTAGATAGAAAATTATATGCTACTGGATATGGCGCTTTAACATCTCCCAATGAACCGCAACCTGTTTCATTATTTTCCACTGGATTCGCCGCTTCTCTAAGCACATTAAAATAATTTACTACAGTATCCTTTCCTGATCTAAACGGTTTTGATGGTAAATCCATTTTATATGGATTTTTATTATAAAATTCCTTCAAAATATTAAGATTCTCATCATTTAATATAGTCATATCTGATGGTCTAAAAAATCGTTCTAAGTCATAATACTCTTCTCTACTATCAACTACCTCTAAATCTTCATCTATGATAGATTCATCAATTAAATTTCCACCTAGTATGTATTTATTTTCATTTTCTGTTGCATCTATTCTTAGTGTTGTCGCCATTATCATTATTAAACATAGTAGTACATATTTTATATTTTTCATTTTAATCTCCTTTCAAAAAATAAATAAATTGTTATTTATATCTTTTACATTTTTTTCTAAAATACACTAAAAATGTTTTTACTTTATATAAAAACTTATTCTTTATTTTTCTAATGACTTTTATATTCCAATATTCTACAATAATTACTATAATATAAGATAAAATCAAAAGGGGATGATTTAATTGAAAAGAATTGATGAAAGAGATACTATGTTCGCAAGAGTTCATTATAAAAAAGATAGCGATGTTTATAAAGACTATTATGCTAAAAATCCAGAAAAAAAGAATATTGATGATAGCTTTAGAACTAGACCAGAATTATTAGAGGAAGGTACAACTACATATAATAAACTTAATTCACCCATTGCAGGAAGTGCTTTTGCTTTTTTAAGAGATATTAAAGATTTATGTGAAGGAGATGTTTCACCTAAAAAAATAGATGGAGATAGTAAGACTTTTACGAAAAAAATTAAAGGAATCGCATCATTATATGGTGCTTGTATGGTTGGAATAACTAAACTGCAAGATAAACATATTTATACACATAGAGGTAGGTATGAAGAAAATTATGGCGAAGAAGTTAATCTTAATCATAAATATGCCATAGCCTTTGGTTGTGAGATGGATTTAGATATGGTTAATAGAGCTCCTATGATTTCTGAAGTTATCGCAACATCTAAAAGCTATGTTGATGTAGCTATAATAGGAATGATTATTTCATATTATATTAGAAGTTTAGGTTATGAGGCAAGAAATCATGTTGATGCTAATTATCTTGTTATGCCTGCTCTTATAGCAGAAGATGCAGGACTTGGCCAAATAGGTCGAAATGCCATTCTTACAAATAAAGATTATGGTTCAAGATTTAAGTTAGGAGTAGTAACAACAAATTTACCACTTGATATTGATGAAAAAGTCGATTTTGGATTAGAAGACTTTTGTAAGGTCTGCAAAAAATGTGCTCTTACATGTCCTTCTCAATCCTTATCAAGAGAAAATAGAATTGGCAAAGATGATAAATATAATTGGACTGTAGATACGGAAACTTGCTATACAAAATGGAGATACCTTGGCACTGACTGTGGTATGTGTATATCAGTATGTCCTTTTAGCCAAAACCTAGAAAGTATAAAAAAATGTGACTCTTTTAAAAAGAATGGAGCTGCTATACAAGATGCCTTAGAAGAATATAAAAAGAAATTTGGATCAAGAGTATTCGTTCCTGGAAATCCTTCTTGGTTAAGATAAAATTCGCTTTGATCATATCGTCAACTATGTATCCTTGCTATCGCTTCAGATATATACGTTACTTAAAATTCGCTTTGCTCATGACGCCAACGATATGTCTTTACTTAACTTCTTATCCCCTCTATGTCACTAGAGGGGATAAGTTTTATATTATTCTAGCTTTGAAAACTTACTCTATTCATAGTTATATGAATTACCTTAAATACAATTACTCCTACTATTAAATTTATTCCTACGGCAGGAAGTACAACCGCTGCAAATAACATATTTAAATTCATATTTCCAGGAAGTCCTACTAAAATTTGAGCTGATGTTAAAAATATAAATCCACTTATGGCTGTTCCAAGAGACATTAATATATTAGAAACTATGAAATCTTGATTTTTTTCAGCTAATTTTCTCATAAAAGGTAATTTATACATAGCCATCATAATAAGAAAACTTATATTTGTTGTAATAAATTTATCTATCACATTAGGTACTTGACCTCCAGGAAATGAACTTGTCATTCCTGAAAATATACCTGCAATTATTCCACATATTAAGCAAGCTTTGTAATCGTCTTTATTTATAATCATAATTGTAAATAACATTATTAAAGTCATGTCAGGTTTTACACCAAATATGGCAGGTTCTATTTGGTGCAAAACTAAACCTATTCCTAAAAGTACAGCATTTAAAACTAGTTTTCTTGTATTCATTTTCATAATAATATCCTCCAAAATATTTTTTAATTAAATTCAAATAAATTAATTCCCCTTTTAACCTCTTAAGAGTTTTAGTTCATACCAAAATTTTCACCTACCTTTCTTTTTGGGCAATAAAAAAAGCTCCATCCTATATAAATAGGACGAAGCTATACTCCGCGTTGCCACCTAATTTGTGTATCATAAATACACCTCTTAATATTGGTACTATCATACCTCATTTGCTATAACGTGCAAAACACGGTAAAGTCTACTTTCCAAAGATTTCGATTTACTCCTCAAAGGCCCATTCATCAAATTTCTTCTTGTCGAGATTCCACCATCCTCAACTCTCTATCTTGAACCTAAATTTGATTACTATCCCTTATCAAAGGATTTAATTTATTGTTAATAACATAATATGTATTTTTTTCCATTTTGTCAACTGTTTTTTATATTTTTATGTTTTAAATTAATTTAAATGGATTTAAATTTATTTCACTTCTTATAATTTCAACGCTTTCTATAGTATCTAAAAATCTTTTCATTACATCCTTAAATATATTTTCTGTATCAAAATGACCACAGTCAACTATACACATATTCATATCTAAAGCATCTTGTGCTTCATGGTATTTTACATCTCCAGTAATTATAACATCACAATTTTTAGATTTTGCTAATCCTACCATATCAGATCCTGCTCCAGTTACAACTGCTACTTTTTTAATTTTTGTATTTAATTCTCCAACTACTCTTATATGATCCATATTTAATTTTAATTTGATTTTATCACATAAACTTTGTAAATCTGCTTCATTGTCAAGAGTTGCATACCTTCCAAGACCTACAGATTTACCTTTATTTTCCAGTTTATAAACATCATAAGCGACCTCTTCATAAGGATGAGCTTTAATCATTTTTGCAATTGTTTTTTGTAATAAACTATTTGTAACTATAGTCTCGATTTTCACTTCTTTAACTTCTTCTATTTTTCCTATTTCACCTATAAAAGGATTTGAATTATCCTCTGGTCTAAATGTTCCTATCCCTGAGCTGTTGAATGTACAATTGCTATAATTACCTATATATCCTGCTCCACTTTCTCCTAATGCTTCTCTAACTATTATTTCATGAGTCATAGGTGTATAAACTGCAAGTTTATATAAAGTTTCACTATTAGTTACATCAAGTATTTTACAATTTTCAAACCCCATAACTTCCATAAAGTAATCATTTAGACCATCAAAAGCTATATCAAAATTAGTATGCATAGAATATAAAGCTATGTCATTTTTTATAAGCTTATGTATAAGTCTGCCTTTTAAATCTTTAGTGTTAATTTTATTCATTTTTCTAAAAATAAAAGGATGATGTGTAACAATTAAATCCACTTTTTTTTCGATTGCTTCTTCAATCACTTTTTCGTTGGCTTCTAAGGAAACTAAGACTTTTTTTATTTCACTATCAAAATCTCCAACTAATAACCCCACATTGTCCCAATCATAAGCTAAATTTAAAGGATACTTATTTTCAATTTTTTTAATTAAATCATTCAGCTTCATTTTTTCAACCCCTTATTAAATTAATTCTTTTAATTTTTCTATTCTTTCATTAGCTAAGTTTCTTTTAGCTATAACTGCTTCTGTATCTTTATTTCCTAATTTTGATATTATATTATTGTATTTTTTTATTTTATTTTCTACAAATTCTACTAATAATTCATCTTTATTTTCTATTAATTTTTTGCCTATCTCATAATATATATTATCC
>NZ_JWHR01000064.1 GCF_000808015.1 Terrisporobacter othiniensis
AATAAAATATAAACTTTATATACAAAATTTAACATAAAAATCCAATTATAGATTAGTTATTTATAAGAATAATAAAAGTATATAACTTTTAAAAGGATGATGTTTTATGATAGATAGAATTTTAATAAAATATGCTTCACCTACTTTGGCTGGAGTAAAAACCGGTAGCTTATTTAAAATTTATAAAAATAATCAATTAGATTTAAACAAGGAAATTAGAAATTATAATCTTCTTTTAAACCCTTTGGATGTATATTTAGATATTATATATACTTGTGATAAATATAGCCTCATCTATCTTTATCGATTAAAAATGCTCCTTCATGATTTAAAAAATAAAAATGTTATAAACTTTTTAAAAGCTTATGGATATGAAGGTATTCTTCTAAAAGATTATATTTCTCATCTAAAAAGTAGATTCGAATATTTTAATAAAACACCTCATGAAGTTGGTATTTTTCTAGGTTATCCTTTAAATGATGTGCAAAGTTTTATTAAACATAAAGGAAATAATTTTAAGGTTTGTGGTTGTTGGAAAGTTTATCATGATGTTGAATTTTGTAATAATAAATTTAGAACTTTTAAAAAATATACTCAAGTTTTTTCTTATCTTTATGATAATAATTATCCATTGGAAACTTTAGTATATAATAGATAATTAAATTTCAATTATAGTTTGTTGACAAAAATCAATTTAAATTATATAATAGTTTGCATAGAAACTAATTAGTTTGCACGCAAACAAAAGTTTAATTAAACAAATAAGGGGATTTTATAATGAAATATAATTCATTTGAAATAGCTATGCTAATTAAAGAAATATATGCAAGTACAATTGAAATTGTAAATGATAATTTAAAGGAAAGTGGTCTTACTCATCAGCAAACCATGGTTATTAAATTAATAGCTCACAAGGAGAAAATAACCATATCTGAATTGTGTAAGGAGATGTCTTTAGCAAAAGGTACAATATCAGGGATAGTTAGTAGACTAGAGGCTGCTGATTATGTAAAAAAAGTGAAATGCGATAATGACAAAAGAAATACCTATGTGGAATTTTCAACTAAAGGATATGAATATGCTAAAAACTTTAGAAATGAAATAAACAAAAGTTTTGATAAAATATTTGAAAATTTTACTGATGATGAAGTAAAAGAAACAAAGGAAAATTTAATTAAATTAAGAGATAAATTGAAAAGGAGATAATAAAAATGAGTAATATTTTAATCTTTGCAATAGTAACTATAACATTAGCTTTAATATTTTATACAATAGGTGTATTTTCAGAAAGAAGAGCTAAGAGTCTTAATAAAAATCATGTTATTATATTTTGGTTAGGTTTACTATGTGATACAACTGGTACTTTGACTATGAGTAAAATAGCTAAATCAGGTGCAGCTACAATGAGTGCAATGGGTCAAAGTTTACACGGAATTACAGGCTTTTTAGCAATTGTGCTTATGTTATTCCACGCTGTTTGGGCAACATGGGTATTATATAAAAATGACGAAAAGAAAAAAGAGACATTCCATAAATTTAGTATAGTAGTCTGGGTTATCTGGCTAATACCTTACTTTATAGGAATGATGCTAGGAATGGGAATATAAAATTTGACTTTGCATGAAAAATAGCAAGTATATCATATGGTATACTTGCTATTTTTCATTTATATTATTGTAAATTATGATATAAGTTTTAATCATCTAGTAAAATATTTAAAAACTTCTCTTTATTATTTAAAAATGATTTTGTAATTTGAAAATGATCTGTTTCTTCCACATTTACCTCTTTGATTTTATCATCTTTAATTTCATATATTTTAGAATCTGGATAAGCCATAAGTATAGGCGAATGTGTACTTATGATAAATTGACAGTTTTCTTTCACCAATTCATTTATCCTAGTAAGCATTGACATTTGTCTAGATGGAGATAAAGCTGCTTCTGGTTCATCAAGGATATATATACCATTTTTTGAAAATCTATTCATCATTACAGAGAAAAAAGATTCTCCGTGGGATTGATTATGAAGAGATATTCCTCCATAAGAATCGATTACTCTAGCCCCCGGCCCAATTATACTATCTAGCTCCTCTATATTTGTAGCCAAATTATACATGGACTCAGCTCTTAAGAAAAATCCATCCTTGGGGCTTTTTATTCCTTTTATTAAAGTAATATACTCATAAAGCCTAGAATGACTACTTCGTGTGGAAAAATTAAAATTCTTAGTCCCACCTTCTGGATTAAATCCATATGATACCGCTATGGCTTCCAACAAAGTTGATTTTCCACTACCATTTTCCCCCACAATAAAAGTAACTTTTGGATGCATTTTTAGTTTATCTAAGCCATTTATTATTGGTAAAGAAAAAGGATACTCATTTATATTTTCTATTTTTTCTTTATTAATTTTAACTTCTCTTATATAAGTATTATAATTTATTTCTTCCACTTCTCATCTGCCTCACAATATATTAAAATCCTATTAGCTCACTACTACTAACATATCCATTTCTTAATGCATCTTCTCTAAGATAAGCATATAATTCTGCATTTGTACTTTGTACATAAGGATTAACATAGAAAATACCAAGTATACCTATAGTAAGACCTGATAATATCTCCCATCCTAAGAAAGATAAATCTAATACAAATGTATTCCATTTATTACCCATCATCATTTTTTTGCTTATCTCAAAAACTCTTTCTCTACTTATTTCTGGATTTTCACTTAATATATATGGTATCATTCGATATTCATAAGCTTTTATTATTCCTGGTATTACAAATAACAATGACCATAAAAATTGGAATAAACCTTTCATAAACATTGTAAATATTGTATTTTTAAGTTGACCACTTTTATAAATAAAAATTAAACTATCCAATGTTTTTTCTTCTTCTCTTATTCCCATGAAGAAATTATTTTTACCTATTTCTATTGGATATATAATTAGTAATTTAATAATAAATCCTACAATCATAATAACTATTGATATTCCTAAAAATAAAAAGAAGAATCCACTAGTAAAAAATCCTATTGCAGCGTCTTCAAAGTCTAATATTTCTTGTTCAAAATCTCCATCGTAATAATACTCACCATCAGAATCGTAGTATTCATCATCGCTATAAGTATCATATATATTATTCATATTAGAATCATAAGAATCACTTATTCTATTTGTAACACTACTACCTAACCCTCCAGTTAATAATAAACATATAAAGCAAACTATCACTGACTTCCAATAAAATCTTTTAAACGTAATTTTTCCTCTTTCTTTTAATTCACTTCTAATCCACATAAATTTCCCTCCTTTTCCCCATAAATATATTATATGCTAAATTCTTATTGTATATTATTACAATTTTGTATTATTTGGAATATAAAAAATATTATTACAATATAAAAATGGTGGACTATAACAGTCCACCATTTCTTATATATTAATTAATTAAATTTTGATTTTATATTAGTCAGCTAATCTTTTATAGCTATCTAATCTATCTTTAGCAGATTCTTCAGCCATTGTGAATAATTGTTCTGCTTCTTCTGGGAATTGTTTAGCTATAGCAGAGTATCTTACTTGTTTCATTAAGAAGTCTCTGAAGCTTTCAGTTGGCTCTTTAGAGTCTAGTGAGAATGGATTCTTACCTTCAGCTCTAAGAGTTGGGTTATGTCTGTATAAATGCCAGTATCCAGCTTTAACAGCTTGTTCTTCATTAGCAACACTTCTACCCATACCTTCTTTTAATCCATGAGATATACATGGAGCATAGCATATGATTAGAGATGGTCCATCATAAGCTTCAGCTTCTACAACTGCTTTAACAAATTGATTGTAATCAGCACCTATAGCAACTTGAGCAACATATACATTACCATAGCTCATTGCCATCATACCAAGGTCTTTCTTTCTAGATCTCTTACCAGCAGCAGCGAATTTAGCCATAGCAGCAATTGGAGTAGATTTAGAAGATTGACCACCAGTGTTAGAGTAAATTTCTGTATCGAATACAAGAATATTTACATTTTCTCCTGATGCAAGAACATGATCAAGTCCACCGTAACCTATATCATAAGCCCAACCGTCTCCACCAAGTATCCATTGAGATCTCTTAGCTAAGTAATCTTGTCTTGATTTAACAGATTCGATTAATGCTTTAGTTTCTTCATCTTTTGGCTCAGCTTTATTTATTAATTCAACAACAGCTTTACTTGCCTCAACAGATGCCTCTCCGTTATCTTTATTTTCTAACCAGTTATTGAATACTGTTGCACCCTCTTCACAACATGGGTTAGCTGCAAGTTTTTGTATATCTTCAACTAATTTACCTCTTATTTGTTCAACAGCTAAATGTTGTCCTAATCCATACTCAGCATTGTCTTCGAATAATGAGTTTGCCCAAGATGGACCTTTACCTTCATGGTTACAAGTGTATGGAGTTGATGGAGCAGATCCTCCCCAGATTGATGAACATCCAGTAGCATTAGCTATCATCATTCTATCTCCAAATAATTGTGTTACAAGTTTGATATATGCAGTTTCTCCACATCCTGCACAAGCTCCTGAGAATTCCATTAATGGTTGTCTAAATTGAGAACCTTTAACAGTTTTAGGATTCATTATATCTCCTTTTGGAGCAACTTTTGCTGGATCTACAGCATAAGCCCAGTTTTCAACTTCTACGTCTTGAGTATCAAAAGGTTTCATAACTAAAGCTTTTTCTTTAGCTGGACATACGTCAGCACAGTTTCCACATCCTGTACAGTCCATTGGAGAAACTTGGATTCTGTATTGTAATCCATCGAATCCTTTACCAGTAGCTTTCTTAGTTTTAAATGCTTCTGGTGCATTTTCTAATTCTTCTTCATTTACAAGAACTGGTCTTATACAAGCATGAGGACATATGAATGAACATCTATTACATTGTATACAGTTTTCTGTAATCCATTCTGGAACATTTACAGCTATACCACGCTTTTCATAAGCAGCAGTACCACATGGGAATGTACCATCTTCGTATCCTAAGAATGTACTTACTGGTAAATCATTACCTTTTTGTCCACTCATTGGTCTTAATATATCTTTTATGAATGCTGGTTCTTCACAAGTTGTAGTTGCTTCATCTTCTGTAGCATTTGCCCAAGAAGCTGGAACATTAACTTTAACTAATGAATTTATACCTGCTTCAACAGCTTGGTAGTTCATGTTAACTACTTTTTCACCTTTTTTACCATAAGCTTTTTGTATAGAATCTTTTAGGTACTTAACTGCATCATCAACTGGTATTATATCAGCTAATTTAAAGAATGCAGCTTGACATATCATGTTTATTCTATTTCCAAGACCTATTTCTTGACCTATTTTAACAGCATTTATAGTATAGAATTCTATTTCATTTTCTGCTATATATTTTTTCATTTCTGCAGGAAGATGAGCTTCTAAGCCAGCTTCGTCCCATATAGTGTTAAGTACGAAAGTACCACCTTTTCTTAATCCTTGTAATAAATCATATTTAAATACATAAGATTGGTTATGACAAGCTATATAATCAGATTCATCTAATAAGTATGTAGATCTGATTGGAGTATCACCAAATCTTAAGTGAGACATTGTTATACCACCAGATTTTTTAGAATCATAGTCGAAGTATGCTTGAGCATATTTATCAGTGTGGTCACCGATTATTTTTATTGCTTGTTTGTTAGCACCAACAGTACCATCTGATCCTAATCCCCAGAATTTACATCTTACTGTTCCTGGAGCTTTTATTTTAATTGGCTCAGCTTTTGGTAAAGATGTATTTGTTACATCATCTACTATACCTATAGTAAATCCATTTCTAGGTTCTTCTATGTTTAAGTTTTCAAATACTGCATGTAAATCAGTTGGAGTTGTATCTTTTGATCCAAGTCCATATCTTCCACCTACTACTAATGGAGATAATTCAGATTTAGCAAGTACGTTAACTACATCTAAGTATAATGGTTCACCTGGAGCACCTGGTTCTTTTGTTCTATCAAGAACACATACTCTTTCAACAGTCTTAGGCATTGCTGCTAAGAAATGTTCAGCTGAGAATGGTCTGAATAAGTGAACTTTTATCATACCAAGTTTTTCACCTTTAGCGTTTAAGTAATCTATTGTTTCTTCTAAAGCTTCTGTAACAGAACCCATAGCAACAACTACATGTTTAGCATCTTCTGCTCCATAGTAATCAAATAAGCTATGTTTTCTGCCTGTTATTTCGCTCATTCTCGCCATATTTTTTTCAACTATTCCAACTATATCATTATAGTATTTATTAGAAACTTCTCTTGTTTGGAAGTATATATCAGGGTTTTGAGCTGTACCTCTAGTTACAGGGTGATTTGGAGATAAAGCTTTATCTCTAAATGCTTGAACAGCATTCATATCTAATAATTTTTCATAATCTTCATTTTCCATTAATTCAACTTTTTGAATTTCATGTGATGTTCTGAATCCATCGAAGAAATGTATAAATGGTAAAGATCCTTCTACTGCAGACATATGTGCAACTGGAGCTATATCAGCAACTTCTTGAACTGAACCTGAAGCTAACATAACAACACCTGTTTGTCTTGCAGCCATAACGTCTTGGTGGTCTCCAAATATTGATAATGCTTGAGCAGCTAATGCACGAGCAGTAACGTGGAATACACCTGGTAATAATTCACCAGCACATTTATACATATTTGGTACCATTAATAATAAACCTTGAGAAGCAGTAAATGTTGAAGTTAATGCTCCTGCTTGTAATGAACCATGAAATGCTCCTGCAGCTCCTGCTTCAGATTGCATTTCAACAACTTTTACTTTTTGTCCAAAGACATTTTTTCTCCCTTGAGATGCCCATTCATCAACTAATTCAGCCATAGTTGAAGATGGTGTTATTGGATATATAGCAGCAACTTCTGTAAATGCATAAGCAACATGAGCAGCAGCTGTATTTCCATCAACTGTTTTCATAAATTTAGCCATTTTTATGTTTCCTCCTTAATTTTACCCTATATACTATACAATTTGTATTTGTATGTTTATAAAACTATTAATTGTGTCATTGCAATAAGTAGTCGTCTGTTTCATAAAACATCTTTTACCATTTATTAACAGTATTCTGCATAATAATGTAAAGTCCTTTATAACTCTGACATATTTTAAAATTTAAATAAAAAACTTTTTTCATTATAGAATTTGTTTATTTAAAATCACATTTAATACATTACCCATAAAATAACAAATTAAATCACATCAGCTTGTATTGGTTAAAATTTCCTAACAACATATTTTTAGCTCTAATTTTTGTCATATATTTCAAATGTTATTGTTGATTAGATAAATTCTAACTTGTAATATTAGTATCCTATAGTATCTGTCTTTTCTCCAGTAGCTATAGATATAGACGCACTTGCTCCTATTCTAGATGCACCTGCATCAATAACTTTTATAGCATCCTCTGTTGTTCTAACTCCTCCAGATGCTTTTACACCAATATTTGGTCCCACTACATCTCTCATTAATTTTATATCCTCTGGAGTTGATCCACCTGTTCCAAATCCAGTTGATGTTTTTACATAATCAGCTCCAGCTTTAACTGATAACTCACATGCTATTTTCTTTTCTTCATCAGTTAAGTAGCAAGTTTCTATTATTACTTTTACTAAAGCTTCTTTATTAGCTGCATCTACTACTGCTTTGATATCATTATAAACTAAATCATACTCTTTATCTTTTAATGCTCCTATGTTTATAACCATATCTACCTCATGAGCACCTTTAGCTATAGCATCTTTAGTTTCAAAAGCTTTTACTTCACTAGTATTTGCTCCTAAAGGAAACCCTATTACAGTACAAACTTTTACAGTACTTCCTTCTAATTCTTTCTTTGCAAGCTCTATATGTGTAGGATTTATACAAACTGAAAAGAATCCATATTCTTTAGCTTCCTTACAAACCTTTATTACATCTTCTCTAGTTGAGAATGCTTTTAATACTGTGTGATCAATCATTTTTGCAATATTTTTTTTCATTATTATAACTCCTTTTATATTATGTAATATTTCCTAAATGCATTATAAATATGTGCTCTTGTATTTATAATGCAATCTGTTGTTAATAAATATACTTTCATTATTATGTTAGCACATATAATTATTTTTTTAAAGAAGAGTTTCCTATATTTTCATAATTATATTTATATCTATTTAGTATTTTTCTTTAAATATTAAGTAGATATTATAACAATGTTCATAATTATTTTTTATACACAATATATCTAAGTTATTACATTTATATATTATTCGTATTTGTACTTTTTATCAATAAGGCACTATTTTTATACATAGTATCTAAAAGTATACTATTATTATAATGCTCAACTTTTTAACTTTATTGATTTTTATTTAATATTAGTGATATAATTTTTCTGTTAATTTAAAAGATTACAAATTAATATATTAGAGGTGTTAACAATGACAACTAGCTTCAACTCTCATAATTCATGCCACAATAAAAAAGATTGTAAAAAATTTGATACATGCCCTATGATACTAGTTCACAAATTAATATCAGGTAAATGGAAAATTTTAATCTTATGGTATTTATGTGGTGGTTCATTAAGATTTAGTGATTTAAAAAGAAAATTACCACATGTAACTCAAAAAATGTTAACTAATCAGCTTAGAAGCCTTGAGGAAGATGGACTTATATATAGAAAAGTTTATCCTGTATTTCCACCTAAGGTTGAATATGGTCTAACTGACATAGGTAATAAGATAGTACCTATGTTAAAAGAAATGTATAATTATGGGATTCATTATTCGAAAGCATCTGACTAAGTTAATATGCCTAAATAAAAAAGTATGTACATTGTACATACTTTTTTATTTATATAATTATTTTACTAAAGTTACTAAGTCTCCGTTTTTAACTCCAGCAGCGTTTCCTTCTTCTAAGTCAACATGCATTTCTAATTTGAAAGCAGCATTAGCTCTAACTAATACGTTGTTGAATAAAAGTCCTCTTTCTCCTTCAGTTTGAACTGAAACTACATCTTTATCTTTAACACCGAAGTTTTCAGCATCTTCTAAACTCATGTGTATATGTCTTGAAGCAACTATTACTCCTCTTTCTAATTCTACTTCACCTTTAGGCCCTACTAATTTACATCCTGGAGTTCCTTCAACATCTCCTGATTGTCTAACTGGAACAGCAAGTCCTAATCCTCTAGCGTCTGCTAAAGATACTTCAACTTGAGATTCTGGTCTAGTTGGTCCTAAAACTCTCATTTTAGTTGATCCTTTTGGTCCTACTACTTCTACCATTTCTTCACAAGCATATTGTCCTGGTTGAGATAAGTCTTTTTTGTGAGTTAACTCATATCCTGCTCCGAATAAAGCTTCAACATCAGCTTGGCTTAAATGTATATGTTTATTTGATAATGCTATTGGTAATTTCATAAAATATAACCTCCCAAAATTTTTCTTGTATATAATTATTTCTAATTATTGTATGCAATTCAATTATACATAAATTTTTATGTAAAATCAAACCATATTGATTATTTTGATAATTTCTTTAATAAATTGAAGTAACCTGGAAAAGAAATATCAATACAATTGTCACTATCTAGGATGACTTTATTGCTACTAATTAAATTTGCAATGGAAAATGACATAGCTATTCTGTGATCATTAAATGTTTGAATCTTTCCGCCTTGTAGATAAGTTTTTCCTTTTATTATCATTCCATCTTCAAGTTCTATTACTTTTGCACCTATTAAGTTTAGGTTGTCTACAACAGATTTAATTCTATTACTTTCTTTTACTTTTAATTCTTCTGCATCTTTTATAATAGTATCACCTTCTGCTTGGGTTGCCAGAACTGCAATTATTGGAATTTCATCTATTAGTTTCGGAATTAAATCTTTGTCTATAGTAGTTCCTATTAAGTTAGGACTGTATCTTACTAAAACATTCCCAACCTTTTCTCCACAAATCTCGTGTTCATCTACTATTTCTATATTTCCATTCATTTTCTTTATCACTTCTATAATTCCCACTCTTGTATCATTTAAACCAACATTTTTTATTAATACTTCTGAGTTTTCTGTTATTAAAGCTCCCACCATAATAAAAGCTGCAGAAGATATATCTCCAGGCACATAAATATCATTATTAAATAATTCCTCAACGGGGTTTATCTTTATATCTAGATTGTTCACTTCTATATCCGCTCCAAAAGATTTAAGCATAATCTCTGTATGATTTCTACTTCTTACTTTTTCATGAATAAAACTTGTATCATCTCCATATAAGCTAGCTAAGATTAATGATGATTTTACTTGTGCAGATGATACTGGCATATGATAGTCTATATGAGTTAAGTTTCCACCCTCAATAGTTATGGGCGTTAAGTTCGCATCCTCTTTACCTGTTATCATAGCTCCCATTTGTCTTAATGGATCCGTAACTCTTTTCATAGGCCTTTTTCCTATAGACTCATCTCCCATGATTGTTGTTTTGAAATTTTGCCCAGCTAAAATTCCCATCATAAGCCTTATAGTTGTTCCCGAGTTTCCCACATCTAAAAGTAGATTTGCTTCTAGTGATTTCAACCCTCTTAGACCTTTTCCAATTACATAAACTTCATTATTATTTATTTCAATATCCACACCCATTTTTCTAAAACAATTTACTGTAGATAAGCAATCTTCTCCCATAAGAAAATTGCTAATTTTATTTTTACCTTTAGATATAGATGAAAACATAATTGCTCTATGTGATATGGATTTATCTCCAATTAACTCAAAACTTCCTTTAAGCATTATTACACTCCTTTATTACGTTCATAATAAGATTTTCTTCTATATTATCAAATACTTCTACTTTACCTTCACCTACAGGAAGTACAAGGTTTATTTTGAAGAAACTATTTTTCTTATCATTTTTCATTATATTAAATACTTTATTAACATCTTCATATTCAAAAGTTATAGGTAAGTTAAATTTTTCACATAAACTTGTAAATTTATTATAATACTTTTCGTCAATTAGTTTTTTTTCTAATGATAATTTAAAAGCCATATTCATTCCAATAGCCACTGCTTTGCCATGACTTATGTGACACAGTTTTTCTATCCCATGGCCAAAAGTATGACCAAGATTTAAGATTTTTCTAAAATTTCCTTCTTTTTCATCTTTATCTACTACATTCGCCTTAACTTCTGCGCATGTTTTCACCATTTTTAATAAAGTTGTAGTTTTTCTATCTAAAATTTCCTCATGATTTTCCAGTAAAAAATTCAGGAAGCCCATTTTTCCTTCACAAACATTACCTTCTATAAATGCATATTTTATTACTTCTCCCATGCCACTTAAATATTCTTCTTCTGGTAAAGTTTTTAAAGCTTCTATATTTATATATGTTATTTTAGGTTGATGAAAAGCACCTATTATATTTTTGCTATTACCTAAGTTTATACCCGTTTTTCCTCCTATGGAAGAGTCTACTTGAGATAATAAAGTCGTTGGTATTTGTACCACATCGATTCCCCTCATATATGTGGCTGCGACAAATCCTGCCAAATCCCCAACTACACCTCCACCTAAAGCTATTACTAGAGATTTTCTACTAAGATTTACTTTTATACAGTAGTTCATTATTTTTTCATAATCTTCTATGGATTTTGAATCTTCACCAGGATTTATTATATATTCATAAACATATTTTCCCTTAAGGTGTTTCATCATTTCATGTAGTTGAGTATTATATGTATTGTAGTCACAAATTACAAAGTAAGCATCATAAATTTCATTTAATTCTTCTGCGGAATCCACATTGCAAGCTTCGCATAAGCTTTTTTGAAAATTTCTATATCCTTCATCAATGTATATTTTACAAGTATTATTGATTATTTTTTCCATCCTCTATCACCTAACCTTTTCATATAAGATTTATAATTGTTTTGTAAATCTTCTAAAGAGTCTCCTCCTATTTTGTCTAAGAAAAACTTGCAGATTACAAAAGCTACAACATTTTCACACACGATGGAACAAGCAGGAACTGCACAAGAGTCTGATCGTTCTACACTAGCTTTATATTTTTCTAATGTATTTATATTTATAGTATCCAATGGTTTATATAAAGTTGGTATGGGTTTCATAGCACACCTTATGATAATCTCCTCCCCTGTAGTCATTCCACCTTCTATTCCACCTAGATTATTACTTTTTCTAGTTATTCCATTTTCTTCATTATATAGTATCTCATCCATAACGTCTGAACCTGTAAGTGTAGCGGTTTCAAATCCCAATCCTATTTCCACACCTTTTATTGCTTGTGTTGCCATCAAATGCATAGCTAAATGTCCATCTATTTTTTTATCAAAATGAGTATAAGATCCAAGACCTGGTATTAAATTTTTAACTCTAACTTCTATTATTCCTCCTAAAGTATCTCCTTCTTTTCTGCATTTATCTATTTTGCTTTTTATTTTTTCTTCTAAGTCTTTATTTACGCACCTTATTTCACTATTATCCACATTTTCTTTAATATAATCAAAGTCATAGATTTTGTCATCTTTTATTTCTCCAATTTGCACCACATGAGATAAAAATTCTATGTCGAAGTTTTTAAGAACTTGTTTACAAATAGCTCCCACTGCTACCCTTGATGCCGTTTCTCTAGCTGATGATCTTTCTAATACATTTCTAGCATCATCAAAATCATATTTTAAACAACCTACTAAGTCAGCATGTCCTGGTCTTACATTTTCTACTATTTTCCCTTTTTCATCTATGTCATTCATCGGAGACATATATTTCTCCCAATTTTCAAAATCCTTATTTTTTATTTCAAAAGAAATAGGAGCCCCAATAGTTTTCTTTCCTCTTACACCTCCTATTATATTAATTTTATCTTTTTCTATTTTCATCCTACCGCCACGACCATATCCGCCTTGACGTTTTCTTAATTCTTCATTTATTTCATCTATATTAAGTTCTATATTTGATGGTATACCATCAATAATAGTTATTAAACCTTGTCCATGAGATTCTCCACTCGTTAAATATCTAAGCATATTATTCTCCTTCTCTAATTTTTACTTATTTTATTAGTTTATCAAAATAAGTAAAAAAAAGACATATTAGTTTTACATAAAAAAACTAGCTATTAGACATAATCTAATAGCTAGTCTCTTATATTCTTACTTTAAATGCAAATAAAATAGTTATTACAACAAGATTAAATCAAATCTTACTGCAATAACTATTATATATAAATTTTACTAATATAAATTTTCGTTTATTTATAACAAATAATTAAACTAAGGTAATAGATTCATTATCGTTAATATTTAAACAAGTTTCAGGTTCGTCATCTATTTTAGCTATTTTAATTTTACATACAATTAATATTAATGATACTATTGGATTTATAATGTTTAATAGTGCATATGGAGCATATACAAATGCTGATACACCTAGTGTTCCAGCTATATAAGCACCACATGTATTCCATGGCACCAATGGAGAACTTAATGTTCCACTATCTTCTAATGCTCTTGATAGCATTTTAGGGTGTATACCTCTTTTTTGATATTCTTTACTATACATTCTTCCTGGTATAACAAGAGACAAATATTGTTCACCTGCAATTGCGTTTGTAAAGAAACAAGTTACCATTGTGCATAATACTGTTCCAAATATGCCTTTTGCAAATCTTAATAAAGATGAAGCAATTACTTCAAGCATACCTGTTTTCTCTAATATACCACCAAGAGATAAAGCACATATTGTCATAGATACTGTAGACATCATATTCATAAGTCCACCTTTAGATAGCAAATCATCTACTAATGCTACTCCTGTTTGTGACACATATCCATTTTGAGCTGCTTCTAATATGGCACCTATTGATTGCCCTTGTAAAAATACTGCAAATAATATACCTGTTACAGCGCCTACTATTAACCCTGGTATAGCTGGAACTTTAAATATAACAAGACCTATTACTATTACAGGTGCTAATAATAATACTGGTGATAATGTGTTAAAAGAGGATGATAATGTATTTCTAATTAATTCAATTTGACTTACATCTAAAGCTTGCCCGGAATATTTCATCCCCATTACACCATATATTACCAAGCAAATTATTAATGATGGTATTGTTGAATAAAGCATGTATTTGATATGTGTAAATAAGTCTGTACCTGCCATTGCTGGAGCTAAGTTAGTTGTCTCAGATAATGGTGATAATTTATCTCCAAAATAAGCACCAGATATTATAGATCCTACAACTAGTCCAATAGGAATACCTAAACTTTGGCCTATGCCTAAAAGAGCCACTCCAACAGTTCCCATTGTGCTCCAAGATGATCCTGTTGCAAGAGACACAACAGCACATACCAAAACTGCTGCTACTAAAAATATATTTGGTGATAAAATTTTTAAGCCCCAATAAATCATACATGGAACTACTCCACTAACTATCCAAGTACCTATTAGTATACCTATTATCATAATAATTAATATGGCTTGCATAGCCATCTTAATACTATCAAACATACTTGTTTCAAGATCTTTCCACTTAAATCCCAGCCTATAAACAGCTACAATTCCCGCTACTGCTGTGGCTCCTACTAATGGAACATGAGGTGATGCTCCATACATAAATATTCCCACACCTAAAAATAACATCAAAGCTGTGATTGGTATCATTGCGTCAAATAGAGTTGCTTTCCTTCCACTTTGTTCCTTCATAAAATATTTTCCTCCTATTTTTTGAAATAATCTAACCTATTATCTCTTTCGAAACATATTCACTTGTACTAGTTGACATTAGACCTCCGTATGTTAGTAAAAATTCTACTTCATCCCCTACCTTATAGTCATTTTCTGATTTGCTTATATCCAGTATCATGTGATCTGAACTTGCTCCTAGTATTTCTATAGAAGTGTCTATTGGCATTAATGAATCTGTATCTATGTCCTGCTTACCAATTGCTACAATTGCTCTTTTTAAAATCCCTTTATCTTCGTATACAGGTTTATTTCCAAAAGCATCAATACCTATTTCCCCTATTGGTACTGATGGTTTTTCTTTGCACTCAACTATTTCACATACAAGTTTGAACGCATCTTGATATGTTCCTTTTATGTTTTTTCCATATGCTGTTTCTCTTCCAAGAACTATTGATTCTCCTATTCTAAGATTAGTTACCCCTCTTGGCATATCATCATTCATCAATAGATCTAATGAACTTGAGTTTCCTCCTGACACTATTTCTAGTTTTAAGTCAAACTCATTTTCAACTTTTCTTGCTATTTCAACTAATCTTCCTGTATTTATTGGAGATGGTATAATTGCTCCATAACATGTTAAATTTGTTGCTATACCAATTATTTTAATGTTTTTAAATTTCTGAATATTTTTTATATTATTAAACAAATCCTCTTCATAAAAATACCCTTCTCTTAGATCTCCCAAGTCAAACATTAAAACTATTTTATGGATTATATTTTTTCTTTCACATATTTCATTTAATGCCTTTATTGTTTTCAACTCTGAATTAAAACTTATATCGCTATATTCTACAACTTCTTCTAACTCACTTATCATTGGTATTCTAATAAGCATCTTCGGTAAATCTATATTTTTTAATTTTTTTAAATTATTTATTCTAGAGTCTGCAATATAATCTATACCTTCTTCAACTAACTTCTCTACTACTTTCTCTCTTGCACAAAATGATTTAGTTACAAAAGCTAAACTTATATTGTTATCATGGCACATATGAGAAATAACTTTGACATTTTGTTTTAGTTTATTTATATCAATTTCTAATTTAGGGTACATAGCTTCTTCTCCTCAAAATTTAAACTTTTTAGCATAAGTTTTAAAGATGCCTCTTCATATTTCTTAGATAAAACACCAATAGAGGCCATAATATAATCATTATCTATTAGTATTTTTGTATTTTCTTTTGGCAGTAGTAATTCTTTATTTTTGTTGTACCTAGTTACATATTCTAAAATTTCAACCCTATTTGGAAGTCTAGTAAGTGCTCCACCTGTTCCAATTATATACTTAACACCTGTTAAATCCTTGCCTTCTGCTATTTTGCTTTTTCCATTAGTTCCATAAATATTCCTTATTCTCCCTACGTGTCTTATAATAGCTTTTATAACTGCTTCTTTTGTCAACCTTTCAACAAATAGTATTTCTTCTTTTGATTTTGGTATTGGCGGATAATTGTTCATTATTGAGTCTATATCTATTGATAGCTCTTCTTGTAAACTTTCTTTACCAATAACTTCTACTATATTTTTCATATTTACATATACACCCAAATCACCTTCTACACTTCTTTTTGAAACAGGTTCTGGGTTTAATAGTATTTTGTTAATGAATTCACTCCCTTCAGTAGCAGAGTGAACATCTGTAGTTGCTCCACCTACATCTAAAGTCAACAAGTCACCAATGTTTCTATAAAGAAGCTTAGATGCCTCCATTACCGCACCAGGAGTTGGTGTTATATTTTCATTCACCATATCCTTTATGTATTTCATACCTGGAGCTTTAGTTATATGTTCTTCAAATACATCTTGGATAATTTTTCTTGTTGGTTCTATATTTAATAAATCAATTTTTGGGTATACGTTTTCCGCTATATAAAGCTTGTAATTACTCTCTTCAAATATTAACTTAACTTCTTCATGATTTTCCACATTGCCAGCATATATAACTGGCACTCCTAGATTTAAAGATGATATCATTTCTGCATTATATATGGCAGTGTCTCTTTCTCCATAATCCACTCCACCAGCTATCAAAATTATATTTGGTTTTATTTCTTTTATTTTTTTTAAGTCAGTTCTTTTTATTTTTCCAGCTGTAACTTGCTTAATAACTGCACCTGCACCGAGTGCTGCTTCTTTTGCTGCTTTTACCGTCATATCATAAACCAATCCATGAACAGTCATTTTTAATCCTCCAGCAGCACTTGATGTTGCAAACATATCTTTATATTTAATTTCTCCTACATTTAAATTTGCCGCTAAATCTTTAATGGCACCTGATAAGCCATTTCTTACATCTCCACCTTCGAAAACTGTAGTAGGTGATTGACCCTGACCTAAAAATTCAGGGTCTTCACCATTAATATTATTGAAGGCGTTTACAACTGTTGTTGTGCTTCCTATTTCTGCAACTATGACATCTATTTCTAATATGCTTTTAGACATTTTGATTCATTTCTCTTCTTTTTTCTACTAAGAAAGTAGCTACATTTATACCTTTGCTATTTCTTCCAAAACCTGCATCTACTCCTTGTTCAATGGCTATTTCAGGTGTTACTTGTGTTCCTCCACAAGCGATCATTACTTTATCTCTTATTCCTTTTTCTATACAATACTCATGTAACTTCTTCATATTTTTATAATGTATATCATCATGGCTTATTATTGTAGATGCTAATATAGCGTCAGCATTTAATTCTATTGCTGCATCTACTAATTTTTCTACTGGTACTGAAGTTCCTAGATAATGACACTCTATACCATATTTTTCTATACCACCATGTTTTATATCTATTATTTCTCTTAACCCAACTGAATGCTCATCTTCTCCCACTGTTGCTGCAACAATTTTCATAGGTTTAGCATCTATGTCTTCTCTAATTTCTTCATCAGTTAATACTTTCGGTTCTTCTGGTATAACTAAATCATTTATATCTATATCAAAAGGAACTTTACCTTTCATTTCAATTCTAGTACCTTCAGATTCATGCATAACTTCTCTACTTATAACTTCAATATCTTCCAAATTCATCTTTTTACCAAATTCAAGAGCTGCAAATTCAGCAGTTCTTTTATCTGTTGGAAGCATCATTGTTATCATAACAATACCGTCTGCACACCATTCCATCTCAGGCTTTATTTTAGTTCCAAGTCTATATTCTTCTGATTCTTTTAATCTTGTTTCAACATTATCAAAATCATCAAGTTCATCTATATACACTATTTTTTCAGGATTTTCAAAAGTAGAACCTCCTATTAATGAAGCTGGATTATCTATAGCATTTTCATCATATTGAGCTACGTTATTATATCCAAAGTGAGCAGTTACAGGTGCAAAATAATCTTCATCTCTTTCGTAAACAGTGCCTTCTCCAACTCCTCCTTTTATTTTTCTTGATATTCCATCTCCGTTTCTTTCTGGATAATTTCCTGAATCAACAAAGAATCCTTGCTCAACAGCTTCGAAATATCCACCAGCTTCAATTATTTCTTCCATGTAAAGAACTGCTCTTTCTTTGATTTCTCTAGACTTATCTCTTAATTCACCTACATTTTTAAGTTCTATCATATCCATAAGTCCATCCATACCAATTAAGGCTTGTTTAGCTGTATCACATGCTTCTATATTATAAATATGCCATGGAACATTTCTGCCTTCGTCAGGAGTTATAGTTGATTGCACATCTGCCCTAGTTAATACTGATGTTAATAAGTTCAACACATGAGTAACTGTTGCTTCTCTAGTAGATGAATCCATATATTTAGTATTCATTTGAGCTCTCATTTTATAGTCACTGAAAAATTCTCTAAGTGCAACAGCATAAGGTAAATCAATTCTTAAACAAGGAGCAGGAGGAGCTGTTGGAGGAACTGTTGATAAGCAAATATTAGTTTTATCTATCCCTATTTTTTCAGAAAAAATTGAGTTTAAAGCATGTTGAACCATAAGTTCTGGCATTACCTTCCATGCTTCTCTTGCAGTTGCATTGGCATTATGAGCTCCATCTATTTGAGCCATATTAGCAAAAGCCATTATTTTTTTAGCTTCACAAGCATCTACAAAAGATCTTATCATGTTTATATTTCTATATAAAACGTTATATTGTGGATCTTGATGTGCTCCATTTATTCCTTCTTCAGCAAACATTACTGCTACTTCTGGCCCTGCAATACCACTTACATATGAATGATAATTAATAGGTCTTCCAACTTCTTCTTCTATAAAGTCTAGGGCTTTTCTTTGAGCTCTAACTTGCTTTCTTGTTATCGGAACACCACCAATACCTTGAGGGGTACCTTCTATAAGTCCATCAAAGTGTGATTGTCCAGCAGTTCTTATAACCATTAAGTGATCTGCACCATGGTGAGCTGCCATTCTCATTCTTCTTATATCATCTTCAAATCTTCCTGATGCAATTTCAGTAGTTATAACAGGTACTGGTTGAGGGTCTATATTATTAAAATATTTTGCTGATGGTAATGCAACACCATCTTTTAGAGGTTTTGTAGCTTGCTTGTATTCAAATGGACCCATCTCAAGATTTTCTACATGTTCTCTCCATGTCCATCCTCTTCTTTTTGGTCTATATTTGTCTAGATCTTTAAGAATATAATCTATATCTAATTTTTTATTTTCTTTTAGCATTCTACTTTTCCCCCTCTCCAGTTACTTCCATAGTTGATTTTTCATTGTTATGAAATAAATCTACTACTTCATCCCAACCTTCACCATCTATTAACATTAATCCTGCTTCTCTAACTGTTATCCCTTTTTTCATTGCTAATTTATAAACTACATGACCAGCACCTTTTCCTATTAATCCTCTTTCCATAACTCCCTCTAATATTGGTTTTACTTCAAGAGAAGAAAATCCCATTCTAAGTAAAATAGATCTTTCTATTGATGGTGTTGTATTTTTTCTACCTAATTCTACCATTGGCTCAACTATTTGGCTTGCTAATTGCCAGAATCTGTCTTTTAGTTGTTGATCACTTAGTTCTTGAAGATGTTTTCTTCTAACTTCAAAATCATCTTGTCTTTTTTCCATATATATTCCCCCTCATTTATTTACCACTATAACTATGGTTTTCACCTATTTATATTTATTTAATAACTCCTATTTCAAATTATCTAAAACTTCTATTACAAACTCTCTAGAAGTCTTTGTCTCTTTCATTAGAAACTCAATATCTTCATTACTTAGATTATCGACATCATCTATTTTATTGTTTAATACACAATTTTTTATATAAGATCTTCTTATTTTATTCATATCAACATCTACACATTTTAATAGTTCTGGACTTTGTGGTAGTATTAAATTTTCACCAGCGATTTCATCTTTTGGATTACCAAATTTTATTTCTATTCCATTTTCTCTGGCGAAAGTAAGTTGAGGATTAATATGCTTTCCAGCTCCAGTGTATTCAGTTTCTTGAACTACTATAATTTTATCCTCATCTAACTCTTGTGCTAAAGAAAATGCTGCTGTTAAAGATGTATTTCCTGCAGGACCTCTTTCAATACCTTCTAACTGTGCCAACAACTCAGTTATATAAAATACCTCTCCTTGTTTAACTAACACATATCTATCCATATATCTAAGTGGTCTAGCTGCTGATCTAGGAACATCAGATCTATCTGGCCATGTACAAAATGGAATTCCAAAACCTGTATGTCCTGTAGTAAAGGATTTTCTATTAAACTGACTGTCACTAGCCATATGTAATCCTTTTAAGTCAACGCTAGCGCCTACAACTTGAGTATTCAAAGCATCAGCTTTTATTAAGCCTCTTGCTGTTCCTGTAAGGTTGCCACCGCCTGCATTAGTACAAACAACTACATCAGGATTTTTTCCATATTTTTGTTTAAATTGAGTAGATAATTCATCTCCTAAAGTTTCAACACCAGCTATACCAAATGGAGAATATAAAGAAGCATTAAAATATCCTGTTTCCTCAAGTAAAGCTAAAAATGTATAAAATAACTCTGGCCCAACTGTTAATTGAACAACTTCTGCACCATAAGCTTCACATTTTCTTGCTTTTTCAATAATTTCTGGCTGTCCTATTCCCTTTGAATCATAGCACTCTTGAACTATTATACATTTTAAACCTTGCATAGCTGCTTGAGATGCTACGGCCGCACCATAATTACCACTAGTTGCTGCTATTACACCTTTATATCCCATTTTTTTTGCATGGTATACAGCAGTAGCTGCTCTTCTTGCTTTGAAACTACCAGAAGCATTCATTGCCTCATCTTTTATAAAAATTCTAGCTCCTTTTCCTTTTGGAGCACATTTTCTTGCTAACTTAGTTAAATTTTTAAGTTCTATTACTGGAGTGTTCCCTACAGCATATTGTGATTGAATAGACTCTATCTCTTCAAGTGTGTATCCAGTTTCACTCATCATTTTTTCATAATCAAATCCAATACCATTTTCTTCAAAAGTAGAATAATCTAATCCTATGGCATTTTTCATTATTTCATTTTTTCTACCCATAACAGCTTCATAACTCATATCTTTTTGTAAAACACTACTACTCATTATCTTCACCTCCAAATAATATTTCCTTTGCTTGAATTCCTATTTGAAGTAACTCTGGTATGCACTTACCATAGTCATGAGTATAATATGGATTTACTTGAACTAAATTACCTTTTACAAGTCTTCCTGTTATAGTTTTTACTTCAACCAAATCCCCTATATTAGCATCTTTTTGTATAAATCCTTTTACCCACATTTCCAATGGCACTTTCTTAGTATCATCTGGAACTTGTGGAGCTCTTTCATCAGGTGTTAATACTAGATTGTGTATAATAACCCAATCATTACATTTTGCATCCATTTTGTTCTCCCCCTTTGCCTACTATCTAATTTTCAACTTCAATCCTTATATCTCTACTGTTGCATCTTCTTCTAATTCAACTTCTATTTGATCTCTTACATCACCCATTATTGCTCTTGGTACTGGTATATCTAACATAGTTTTTAGACCTGGTCTTGCATTTATTATTAGAGGTATAGAGTTTACTATCATTGCATATGTTCCTATTCCTCCAGGTATTTCAGGGTTTATTTGTAAATCTATATTTGGTATTCCTTTTATTGATATATAATCTCCTGTTTTAGTTCCTTCAGCTTCTGGTATTATTTGTTGTGGATGTTCCATTTCTACTAAAGCTTTTCCATTTACATATCCGTATCCGCATTGTCTACAACCAGCAACATTTCCTGCTAAAGCTTCTCCATATTTAGACTGTCTGTCTACTGTAGTCATTATCGGCTCTTTTGTTTGCTCTATTTTATCTAACTTCCATCCTAGTCCATCTGCAATCATATTTATTGATTCCACAAATCCGACATGACCTGCTATTGTATTATTTTCTACACCTTTTAAGAATTCTTCTTTACTTACACCTACTCCTTGTTCTACCATAACTGCTTTTCCAAATGGAGATAAATCATTTACTCTTTTAGCACTTATACTATTAACTTCTTCGCAAGTTCCTGATAAAGCTAAAACTAATAAATCTAATACAAATCCTGGATTTATACCTGTTCCTAAAACACTTACACCATTCTCTTTTGCAACTTCATCCATTTTTTTAGCTAAGTCTGGATCATCAGCTTGTGGATATGCCATTTGTTCAGCAGTAGAAATAACATTAATTTTTTTCTCTAATAGATAAATTATTTTATCAAAAGCTTTTTTTGTAAAAGAGTCAGTCGCTAATAAAACAACATCACAACTTTTTTCTGTAAAAGCTTCTTCATAGTTCCCATTTATAATAACTTCGTTTCTATCTCCTCTTTCTATATCTAAGACATCATATATGCTTTTACCTGCAGTACTTCTGCTGCAAACTGATACTATTTCCATACCATCTTTTTTTAATATCATATTTGCCATTCCTGTTCCCATTGCTCCAAATCCCCAAATTCCTATTCTTACTTTTCTCATTACTAAATCCTCCCAAATAAATTATTTTAATTTTCTTACAATTTTTATAAAGCACAAATTATGCCAACTTTAAATTATTAAGCTTAATTTTTTTTTAACAATAAAAAGAGCAAAAAAATTTGCGTAAGCAAAACTTTTTGCTCTTTTTATTTATTAAAATTTTTTATATTATACTTTTTCATTTTATACTGCAAATTTTGCCTATTTATTCCCAGAATAGCTGCTGCCTTACTAATATTGTATCCCGTTTTTTCTAAAGATTCTATTATATATCCTTCTTCTATATCTCCTATAATATGATCTAATGTTTTGTATTCTAAATCGTCCAAAGAATAGCCATCATTTATTTTTTTTTCTTTCAAATTATAATAATCATTTAAATGAATCATTTCAGGAACTATATTTTTTTCATTGTCCATCATACTCATAGTTGAATATATTACATTTTCTAATTCCCTTACATTTCCTTGCCAACTATGTTTTTTTAAATAATTAATACTATCATAAGAAATACCCTTTACGTTCTTGTTCAATTTTTTATTATATTTTTTAATAAACATATCACAAAGCAATGATATGTCTTCTTTTCTTTCTCTTAATGGTGGTATTTCTATATTTATTACATTCAGTCTATAGTATAAATCTCTTCTTATTTTATTTTCGTTTAATATTTGAGTTGGACTTTCATTAGTTGTCGCTATAACTCTAACATCAACAGGTATGTCTTTTGTTCCTCCGACTCTTCTAACATAACCTTCCTGTAACACTCTAAGTAGTTTTGCCTGTAAAGCCATAGGCATTGAATTTATTTCGTCTAATAATAAAGTTCCTTTGTTGGCTTGTTCAAACAAACCAGGCCTATCGACTGCTCCCGTAAATCCTCCTTTTATAGTTCCAAAAAGTATTCCTTCAAATAAAGATTCTGGTAGCGCTGCACAATTTTGTGCTATAAAAGGATGTTCTTTTCTATTACTAGCATAATGTATAGATTGGCTAATTAATTCTTTACCAGTTCCAGTTTCTCCATATATAAAAACTGATGCATCAGACTTGCTTGCTTTCTCACACTTTTTAATAGAAGCTTTCATCAACTTACTGTTTCCTATAATATCTTCAAATCTATATCTTCCTTCTAATTTATTTTCTTTATTTGTTGAATTATTTTTTAAGTTTGTTACTTGCTTAGATAAAGTTTCTATTGTTGTAATATCCTTTGATATTTCTAAAGCACCTATGAAATCATTGCCATTTATAATTGGGATTGTAGTATTTAACGTAGTTATTTCTTTTCCATTTTTATCAACATATCTCTGCATATTATTTTCTATGGTCTTTTTTTTATTTAGTACCTCTAACAATGTGCTATTTTTTATATTCATTTCATCAACAATATCCACAAATGACTTACTCATTACATAATTTTTACTCATTTTTTCTATTTTTTCCATACAGTCATTATAGATTATTGTTTTACCCTTATTGTCTATAAAATGTATCCCCTCATCAATATTTATTAATATTTCCCTCATTAATATTTCATATAGTTCTAAATTCAATAGCTCCCCCTCCAAAATAACTGACTTAATTATGAATTTTTTATTATTCTATAAGATCACTTATTTCTTTTACGTAATTTATCACCGCTCCATTTAACTCTTCTTGAAATACTTTATTTTCACTAAACGGTACTTCATCACTATTGCTCATATAAACATTTGAAATTAATTTAGTATTTATACACTTAAAAAATAAATCCATTACAAGTTGTCCGCCTAAAAATTGATTTTCATATTTAGGTTGGCCTCCTACAGCTATAAACATTCCTCTTCGTTCTTTTTTTACATCTATAGAAGGCTGCTTTAATATATATTTACTTGAGTAAAATGCTTGAGTTCTATCTACTAATGTTTTTATTTTTGTTGAAATACTTTGGAAGAACATTGGACTTACTACAATAGTCCCTATGGATTTATCAAATTCTTCATATAAAGGTGTCATATCATCTTTTATTACACATTTTCCAGTTCTTTCGCAGTATCCGCAGGCTATGCAATAATCTATATTCATTTTGTAAATATTTAATACTTCGTAGTTAATTTGATTTTCATCTAATTTATTAGTTATGTTTTCAATTATTTTACTACAATTTTTACTTCTTCTAGGACTGCCATTAATAATCAAAACTTTATGCTTTTTATCCATAACCCCTCCTATATATTCTTTAGCATTAGAATTAAAATATCATCATCAAAATTATCATTTCCAGTAAATTTTTCTGTTTCTTTTTTTAGATTTTCTACAATTTTATTTTTATTATTTTTATAATTACTTTTAACAAAGTTCTTTAGTCTGTCTAAACCAAACTCTTCTTTATACTGATTCTTGATCTCTAAAGTTCCATCTGTAAACATAAATACCATAGGGTAATTTTCTATACTAAATGTATTACTATGATATTCTCCATCTGGTAATACCCCTATAGGGATTCCTTTTTTGCAATTAAGACTTTCCACAAGTTCACCATTATCATCAATAATTATAGGACTATAGTGTCCTGCATTAGAAACAGACAATATATTTCTTTCTGTATCAAATACATTTATTAAAGCTGTGGCAAATACACCCATCTTATCGAACTCATCATATAATATTTTGTTTAAATGTGTAGCTATTTCACCAGGTGTTTTATATTGATAACACAATGTTTTAAAAGCTCCTTTTATCATTGCAACCATGTAGTTCGCAACAATACCATGCCCCATTACATCTGCTATAATAAAAGCTACTCTTTTATCATCAATTTTGTGAGCATAGTAAAAATCCCCACCTACGACTGTTGCTGGTCTATGATAAAATTCTAACTCTTTCTCATAATTACACTTTATTTTACTATCGTTCATAATAAGTTTTTGCTGTTTATTAAGAATATTTAGTTCCTTAGCAATTAATTTATGTTTTACATTTTGCTCACTATAGTCATAAAGTTGCATAGCAACTGTAACTTGCTTTGATAATATACTTAATATATTTAAATCATCATCTTCATACTTTTTACCATCTGTACATAAAATTACACCTATTGATTCAGATTCATTAGATAACTTATAGAAAATATACGTATCTACATTTAAAGTTATTTCTCTTTCTAGATTTGTATCATTTACATATAATCCCGGAACATTTTTTGATAAAAGTAACTTAATAGTATCTTCTACATTGGTATCTCTTTCATCAAGTTTACAATAAGATCTAAATATTTTATTTTTACAATTATTCTTATCTATTAAAATAACTGAATCTCTACTATTTGTAATTTTCTTAGCTATTTCACTCAAATGTACTAAAAACTCATCTATATTTTTATTTTGATAAAGTTTTCTTGTAGCTTCACTTATTAGTTCTAAAGAATTTCTAAGTTTATCTATTATAAAATTCTTTTCACTATTTTTTTCTGTTATTTCTATAGATAAAGCTATTAGGGATGCTATGGAAGAGACGAAATCTATATCTTCATCCTTTAAAACATCACTCTCATCTAAAAAACAAGTCATAAAACCTACTACTTTTTTATTATATATTAAGGGAAATACAATCCTTCCTGTATAGTGTTCATGATTTGCCAAGTCTCTTTCCTTTATAGCTCTTTCATCTTCAAAAACATTTTTTATATAAATAATTTTTTTATATTCTACTGCATCGTGAATATACTCAGGATAATCTTCATAAAAATCAAACTTCACACCCTTGGCATCCTTAGATTTAAAAGTTTGCTTTATGTATTCCAGGCTATTTGAACATACTAGATAAGCATGCTCATAGTCATTGTTATAAAATAAATTAACACAAGCTTTTCTAGGAAAAACTACTTCAAGCATTTTTTCTATTATTTTGTCCTTTATCTCAAAGAAATTAGTAGACTCTGCAACTAATGAAGATATCTCTACTAAATTTTTCATCTTCATACTAATATTGCTCATAAATACATCCTTCCCTCCTATAAGATTTCCTTTTTCTAGAACTTATTGTAACATATTATCTTTTATTTATATATACAAATTACCTTTTTACGTCTTTTGGGAATAAAGATTTGTTATTATTTAAGTCTAGTACTTCTGTGGCAATTCCTTTGTCACTAGGAATAAAAGTTAAATTAATTTTAAAATTTTCTATATACACACTGCTTACAACATTAGTTTTAAATCTTAATAAAAATTCCAAATTCCCCACTCTTTTTAAATTATCTATCTCATTATAATTTGTATGAAATCCATTAACAGTAGCTGTAATTGGTACAACGTACTCACCTTCATTCAAATGAATATCATGCGAAAACCATAGATTTTCATTACACTTCTTATAGCTTTGTTCTTTACTACATACTTGATATAAGCACGGTAATATACTTAAAGTGCAGCTTTTTTTCACTTTTATTTTAATATTTCCATTTAAATTTACTATATAATTTCTTTTTAAAGGTATTGAGTAAGACACATTTTCCATAGTAATATAATTATTTGACTTTAAAACTCTATATCCATCTTCATCACTTTTATTCCAAATTAAAAACTTATTAAAAGGTTGAGTGTTTGCATAAGCTTCCGTATTACTTTCTATTTTTGCAAATTCAATTATAAAATTTCCTAAGAACTCTACATATTTGCTCATATCATTTTTATCTCTTCCTCTTCCATGAAGATTTTCCCTCCACTCAAGACAAAGAGCTGGTATTTTATACCTTTCACATACATAATTACTAAAAACAGGTGATATGGAAGATCCAAAAATAGTTCTATTTTCATTAGAGTTAAACTTTTTAAGAGTGTCGATAAATCTACCTAAGTAATTATCTACAAATCTAGGATAGTAAACTATTCTTTCAGCATCTACTGAAATAATATTATGCAAGTCTATTAATCCAACTAAATTATCTTCATATACATCTTCTACTAACTTCTTTATACTTTTCATTTCTATTTCACTAAAAGGACTTTCACCCTTGTAATAAATTTGGCCTTTTTTAGATTTTAAACTATTATATTCTTCCCATAAATAATCACTGTTTCTATTTAGATCAACGTCATTATAATTATTTCTACTATCATTTTCAAATCCCCAAGGGTTAACACTTGGTACAAAAATTAACCTTACTTTATTCTTAATATAATTTAATTCTTCATGATTCACATCTTCTTTGCATAATAATTCTAAAAATCTAGCTACACCAAAAAAAGGGGTATATTCATTTCCATGTATACCCGAAATTAAAACTATTGTTTTTTCATAATTGATTGGTTTAAAATCATAGCTATAAATATTGTATTTATTTGATGAATCCTTACTTAATATTCTTTTACTTACGTATTTGTTATCTACTAGTTTATTTAAAATAGCATCTAAAGATTTTTCATAATCTCTATTTAGAGGAATATCATAGTCACCAAAATTAGTGCTTTTTATATTTATATTTATTTTTTTCATTTGTCTTCCCCCTTAAATTCTCTATGCTATTATTATATAATTTTTTTCATCATAAATAAAAGTAATTATTTATAAAATTAAAAATACAATTATTTATTATTGTCTAAAGCCTTCGTATATATTTCTAGCTGTATATACAAAAACTATGACAAAGCTTATTCCTATAAAATAATTAAATCCTGTAAGTAAACTTATAATCAAAAGAGTAATTAATAAATTAATACCTTTCTTACCATTTTCATTTATAAGCTGATCAGCTGATATTTCTATATTATTTTTCACATTTTCAATAGCTTCTTTTACTTGTTTTTCGTAACTAACCTTATAAATTAAATAAGTTACTTCTACCAACAAAACTCCTACTCCAAGAAGGACCCTAACATGAAAAGACAAATAAAGTATGAAAAGAGCTAAAATTATCTTTAATCCTTTCAATAAATAACTATCTATTTTTAATGTAATATTTCTAAATTCTTTACATCCTTTTCTAAGTTCATAATCTTTATTTGGCATATTGCTCATTTTAGTTTTTACTACCTCTGAGTAAAATAATTTAATTATACTATTTATCATAACTTCACTTCCTCTTAATACATCTTTTATTTTTCATTGTTGGTAAAATTAAATTTTTTTATACTTAAAGGCTTTATTATTTGAAAATTTAAAAATATAATTATGTTTTCTTTGATCTAAGTAAACTTAAACTAAAATGATTTTTTACTCTAAATCTTTATATATTTTAATTTTCTGACAAAAGGTATGCAAATTTTAAATTTGGTAACAATAAAATATAAGAACTTACTTTAAAAATAGGAGTGGTTTCTTATGGAGATAAGAGAATTAGACTTAGAAACACGCAATAAAATTTATAGCCACACTAAAAGCATTTTGAGAAAGTACCAAAAGGGAATAGTTACTGGTAAATTAACCGCCGATAAGTTTGCAAAAAATATTTTATGCGATGATTATATTAATCATCTATTAAGCGAAGATTTATTAAATGAAGAAGATTTCAAGTCTTCTTACATAGAATATATAAATACTCTTATTGATATGCAAAATGAGAATTTATCAACTTGTCGTAAAAGAAAAAAAGAAAAGAAAAAAGTATTACCACCTAATATTTCTCAAAAACTTAAACTTAAAAATCTTTTACATAATGAAGGCTATGACTTAGTTATTCCCATACAATACCTTAACGGTAACGATATGGACAGTATAATTGAATATATTGAAACAGGAGATATAGAATTAGGAAATGAGCGAATTTACAATTACATACGAAAAACTAACCTTAGTTAAAAAAAAGCACTACTAAACAATAATTTAGTAGTGCTTTTTTAATTCTAAAGTTTCATTTATCCCATAGCCTTTTCTAATTTAGATAAATATTGTATAGGATAATATCTTAATAATTCTCTAAATTGTTCTACACTCAATCCTTCTGTAGTAGTATATATTCTTATTTTTCCATCTACATCCGAATCAATAAATTCTTGTTTAATTTTATCAAAATCTACTGTTGCCATAATAACACTCCTTATGTATTTAATATTTTACATCTAGAGTTATTTTAACCAAGACATTTATTTTTATTTATTTTTCTATGCAAATGGGAAAAATCCTAAGTGTTCAAATAGTATTTTTATACCCATTAATATTAAAATAGCACCTCCTGCAAATTCTGCTTTTGACTTGTATTTGATTCCAAATACATTACCTATTTTCACACCTATAGCTGATAAAACAAACGTAACTATTCCTATAAATGATACTGCAGGTATGATATCAACTTGTAGAAATGCAAATGTTACACCTACTGCAAGTGCATCTATACTAGTGGCAATAGCAAGCATAACCATGTTTTTGAATCCAAGTTGATCTACATCTTCTTCACCTACAGCTGCTTCAGCCAAATTTGAAATTTCACACTCATCATCTTTTTCCATAGATTCTCTTATCATGTTTATTCCTATAAATGATAATAAAATAAATGCTATCCAGTGGTCTATACTAGTTATATAGTCCTTAAATTGTACTCCTAAGATAAATCCAATAAGTGGCATACCTCCTTGGAATCCACCAAAATACAAACCAACCTTTCCACATTCTTTAAAACTTACCTTTCTAAGAGATAATCCCTTACAAATAGATACTGCAAAAGCATCCATAGAAAGTCCTACTGCTAATATGAATAACTCAATTAAGCCCATATTATTTCCTTCCTTTCACTTAATAAAAAATTTACTTCGCTCATATCGCCAACGAGATGCCTTTGCTACCGCTTCAGGCAACTCCGTTGCTCAAAATTTGCTTCTACTTTGATTTTATTCTTCCCAAAATATAAAAAAAGACCCACCTATAGCATAAGCTATAGATAAGTCTCATCATTCAAAACAAAGCCAGATAGTAAACCTATCAGTATGTTGACTTTATTACACTATAATCAGTGCCAACTACTCCCTTATCAAAGTATTTTTTATTATAGTATATTTCCTTTCATTAGTCAATATACCCTTTATTTCCCATTCTAAACATTTTTTTAATAAATATATAATTTTTTTATTTTAGAAACATATTAGAAAATCATTTTACAGCTGTTTAATTTACATGACTATGTCAAACTAAGAAGAAAGAGGCAAGTACAAAGGATTTTAACCCTTTATACTTACCTCTAATTTTAACTATATATTATTATTTTATTTTTAGTTATTGTTGACCTTTACCAGCCATTTGTTGTTCTGCCATTTCAACTAGCTTTTTAGTCATATATCCACCTACATAACCATTTTCTCTAGCTGTAAGGTTACCTTTATCTACTTGTTGGTAGTTTGACATACCAAGTTCACTAGCTATTTCTAGTTTCATTTGATTTAATGCAGCTTTTGCTTCTGGTACAGCCTTTGTATTATTATTATTAGTTGCCATGTTATTACCTCTTTTCTTTTTTAATATTTGTTTCTAATACTATTATGTTACAATTGAGATTTAACATGTATGCAATTTTTGACAAATTTTTTAGCAATTGGTACCTGCTAAATAAGCTGTTGAATAAGCTATTTGTAGATTAAATCCTCCAGTATATGCATCCACATCTATAATCTCTCCTGCAAAGAAAAGATTACTTATAATCTTAGATTCCATAGTACTAGCATTAATCTCACTTACTTTAATTCCACCAGATGTAACTATAGCTTCTTCTATTGGTCTATATCTTCTTACAGTGAAGGTAATATTTTTTAACAAATGAACTAAGTTTAATCTTTTTTTCTTAGATATTTGATTTACTTTTAAATGTCTCGGTATTTCACTTAATTCAATTATTATTGGTATAAGTTTTTTTGGAAGTAAATCATCTAATGAGTTTTCAAAGTTTTTATTAGTATATTTTGTAAAATCTTTTATAATTCTTTTGTCTAATTTTTCTTCATCCAAAGCTGGTTTTAAATCAAGAACAATTTTATAATTTTCTTTACTAGTATCTTTCATTCTACAACTAGCAGATTTTATTATAGGTCCATCTAAACCATATTTAGTAAATTCTAATTCACCAAAATCATCATATACTTTTTTATTTTTACTATCAAAAACAGTAATAGCCACGTTTCTAAGAGCTAATTTTTCTAAGTCTTTTACAAAACTTTCTTGGACTTCTATTCCGATTAAAGAAGGTTTTGGGTTTATTATAGTATGACCTAGAGATGCAGCAAATTTATATCCATCCCCTGTAGATCCAGTAAGAGGATAGCTCATTCCGCCTGTAGCTAGTATCACACTATCACATTTTATTACTTCATTATTGTTATATATAACTTTCTCTATTTTATTATCTTTTGTTACAATTTTATTAACTTTAGCATTTAGTATAACTTTTACTTTTTTGTTTTTAACCTGTTTTTCTAAAGCTTTCACCACGTCTAATGCTTTATCACTTTCTGGAAATACTCTTTTCCCTCTTTCAGTTTTAGTTGCAAGTCCAAGTGAATTAAACATAGTTATTGCATCATAATTTGTAAATGTATAAAAAGCACTATATAAAAATTTACCATTTGTAGGTACATTTTCTATTAACTCTTCCACATCACAGTCATTTGTAATATTGCATCTTCCCTTTCCTGTGATTAATAGCTTTCTTCCTAATCTATGTTGTTTTTCTAGAAGTATAACCTCAGCCCCATTATCAGCTGCAGTTGATGCAGCCATCATTCCTGCTGGTCCTCCTCCTATAACTACTACCTTTTTCAAATAATCATCCTTTCCTTATAAATAGGGAAATTTATGCTAGTCTAAATAATTTAAATAATGCTGGTGCACCTGCCATGCCCCAGAATACTACAAATGTATATTTTAAATATTTGATAATATTAATTATCTCTTCTGTTTTACCAACTATCAAAGTATCTTCCATATAATTAAGCAATAAATAAACTGCTAATAATGATATTATCCCTACTATAAATCTAAGTATTTTCTTACCTAAGCCTTCATTTCTTGAAGGTGTCTTGGCAAATATATTTTTTCTTCTGCTTTCATTTTCTGTACTAAAGTTAATATAAGTATCTTCCACCATATAACCTAGTGCAAAACCTGTATAAAGACCAAACATTTTGTATAGATCTTCTCCCCCAATAAAGTATGTACAAATCCCAAATATTAATATTAATCCAACTAATATATAATAGTTTTTACTATCATCTATATAGTCAAACAGTTTTATAAATAATATACTAAGAGCTATACCAAATACCCATCCAACAATTACGTCCATTGGCCAATGAACACCTAAGTATAATCTAGATATTCCCGCTCCTAGAATCATCAATATTCCTACTATATATATCCATGCTTTTCTAAATAAATACATCATAGAAGTCCAAAAAGTTGTAGCAGTTTGCGTATGACCACTAGGGAAAGAGTATCCTGTAGCAGTTTCCACTCTTAAAGATTCTAAACCTTCTGTTCCTATTGGTCTTGGCATTTTTACAAAGTTTTTAACACCTGCATTTATATTTAAACTTCCACAAAGAGCAAATAAAGTTCTTTGTCCTGCTTTTTTATTTATACACCAATATAGTATTCCTGTTAGCACAGTTATTACTGGTACTTCTGTGCATATTGTAAAGAAAGTAAATATGCTTGTAAGCAATTCATTTCTTATACTTTGTAAATACATTAATATATCCAGTTGAAATCCCATAATTTACCACCTTTCAATAAATACTCCTACTTATCTATTTTACATAATTTTTCAAAATAAATATATAATTTTTGACAATAAATATAATATTTTATTACTTTTATCATAATTCTACTTTTTAAATTGATTTGAATTGTAAATTATATAAATCAGATAATTTATAATTCCTTAATATGTCAAAGGAGTATAAGATTTACTCTTATACTCCTTTTTTATTATGGTCTTATATATCTTCAACAATACCTATATAAGGAAGATTTCTATATTTTTCAGCATAGTCTATTCCATATCCAACTATAAATTTATCTTCAATTACATATCCCACATAATCAACTTTAATATCTGAAGATCTTCTTTCTGGTTTATCTAATAATGTACAAAGTTTTAATGATTTTGGTTTTCTAGTTTTTAAAGCAGCAACTAACGAGCTTAAAGTTAAACCTGAATCAATTATATCTTCAACTATTAATACATTTTTATTTTCTATATCTACATCTAAATCTTTTATTATTTTAACTGTCCCTGATGAAGAAGTTGATGTTCCATAACTTGAAACAACCATAAAGTCCATTCTTACATCTAAGTTTATCTCTCTTATTAAATCAGCACAAAAAATACTAGCACCTTTTAATATTCCAACTACTAGTAGTTCTTCTCCAGCATAATCTTTTTCTATTTGACTTGCTAGTTCTTTAACTTTATTTTTTATTTCTTCTGCTGAGTACATGACTCCATTTAATTTATACATAATTCCCTCCCATTAATGATGAATCATATTTATTATAACATATATTTTTCCTTTTTAAAATATTTTCATTCGTGTTTTTTATTACATATTTTATTGTATATTCCATTTATTGTATTAGTACAATATTCTTTTTATTTTTATACATATCTACATATATTAAATTTATACTATACTATATTAAGAATTAAAAAATTGGAGGGCTAATTATGAGTGTAAATCATGGTGCTAATTTATATGATTTGTCAAAAAAATATGGTTTTTCAAAAGATGAATTTTTAGATTTCAGCTCTAATATTAATCCATTTGGTACATCAACTTTAGCTAAGGAATATGTAATTAACAATATAAATATGGTCTCAGTTTATCCTGACCCAGAATACGGTGCATTAAAAAAATCAATTTCATCTTATTGTAACTGTAATGAAGAAAATATGGTTCTTGGAAGCGGTGCTACGGAACTTATATCTGCTTTTATAGGTACTATAGCTCCTAAAAAAGCAGTTCTTATTTCCCCAGCATATTCGGAATATGAGAAAGAACTTAAGAAGAATAATTGTGAAATAATTAAATATTTTTCTAGAGAATATAATGATTTTAAAATAGACCCTGTGGATTTAATAGATTTTATAAATGAACATGAGTGTGATTTAATTATCATCTGTAATCCCAACAACCCAACAGGTTTTTCTTTTTCTAAATTTGAAATAGAGGTTATACTAAATAGTACCAATGCTTTTGTTATGGTAGATGAAACTTATGTGGAATTTACAAATACTAATATTTATTCTTCTGCTCCTCTAGTAGACAAATATAACAACTTATTTGTAATTAGAGGTACATCTAAATTTTTCTCTACACCTGGAATTAGATTAGGATATGGATTAATTGGGAATGAAAATGTAAAAAATAAAATCAACGAAAATCTTGATTTATGGAATATAAATATCATTGCCTCTGCCATGGGCGAAATTATGTTTACAGATAAAAACTATATTAATAAATGTGTAAATACAATTTTAGACGAGAGAAATTATTTATATAATTCTTTAAGTTCATTTAATAATCTTAAGGTTTATGAAAGTAAAGGTAATTTTATATTATGTAAATTAGAAGATAAAATTATGACCGCTCAAAATCTTAGAGAAAAACTAATCCCGAAAAAAATTATAATAAGAGACTGTGAATCCTTCGATGGTTTAGATGAATATTACTTTAGGGTATGTGTGCTAACACCAGAAAACAATAGATATCTTATTAGTTCTTTAAAAGAAATTTTACTTTAAAAATAAAGGAAGCTGCTCCTAAAGCAACTTCCTTTATTTATTTTCATTTAAATATTTTATAATAGCGCCTTTAGCAGCTTCATCTGCTAAGTCATTATACACACTTTCATTGCTATGTGCCTTTACTTTTACAAAACAAATATTCAGTTCCTTACTTATATCTTCCATATATTTTACATATTCTTGAGTATACTCATTCTTTGCCTGCCACTCACCACTAGCCCACAAAGCTATGTTTTTTAAATCATGATATATAGCAATATTTTTATTACCTAATTCTTTAGCTTTATTCAATGCAACCTTCACTGATTCTAACTCTCCTACTATGTTCCACTGGTCCCATTTATCATATCCTGCATTATAATAAGTATCATAAGAATTTTCTTTAGGATTAAGAACAATTACTCCAGAACCAAAAACTTGATTACCTCTGTCATAACTTCCATCTACAAAAGCTATAAACTCATAATCATTTATAATTTCTTCTGGGTTTATATAGGATTTATAAGTTTTAACCTTTGCTGTACTTCTTATAGGTTTAACATCATAACCTTCCTTTAGCTGCTTTGTTGTTGTACTCGCAATTTTCTTAGATGGTGTTTTAGATTTTAACGTATCTTCATTTTTCACAACCTTTATATTGTTATCACCAATAAATTCTAATGCTTCCTCAATAGTTGGAAAACTTTTAAACTTTGCTCCTTTATATCCTGTTACTTGTGCAGAACAGTCAGCCCATGTTAAATATATTCCCGGGGTTTTTCCAACTTTTACTGCATAGTACTTCTTTTTTGACATATTCAATTTCCTTTCTTTATGTATTACAAACATATATTATAATATCATTTATAATACTAAAATAAATAATTAATATCTATAAGAATTATTTATTTTTTCAAATATATAATCATTGGCGTGTACAAAGTATTCCTTTGTCCTTTCTTTTGCATATTCTATAGTATCATAATCTATGGTAAGAAATATTTCTTTTAATATATTTTCTGTTGATTCTAACTCTTCTATATAAACTTTTTCTGCAAAGTTTTTACTCATATTTTTCATTTGAAGAAAGATCTGTTTAAGTATTTTTACAGTCTCTTCAATAAATTCTAGCTCAATATTTCCTGCTAAAAATGCTTCTTTTAACAAAAAAATATTATATGCATTTTCTATTCCTAGGTTTTTTATAAAATCATCAATGGTAAAATTATGGTGATTATATTTATCCATTTTCTTGTATTGTTCAATCATTTCTAATGAAAATTCTATGTCCTTATAATCTTCAGAAAGATTCTTATAAACTTCATAAGTATTCTTATTTGTACATGAAAAATATATAGTTTCTAAATCATGTGAACTGTATTTTTTCATCATTCTCCAGGCTGCATAATAAGCTATATTGGCTGACTTGTTTAATGGAAATTTATTATTTCCTGAACTGATAGATGGAATTGCTATTGTTTTATTATCATTTTCTATTGCTATCTCTATAGAATTTTTATAGCATGAATATAATAAATAGCATTCATCTTCATATCCACCTTCCCATTTAGGAGTACACGTATGAACTATACTTTTTATATTTAGATTATACCCCTTTGTAATAATACAATTACCAACTTGGCAGGTTCCACTTTTAGATAATTTCTTACTAAGTTTTTGACCAGCGCTTTTCTGAATTAACTTATCCAATCCTGAACTACCGCTAAAATATTCATCTGTTGGATTTACAATGGCATCAACCTTAATATCTACAATTTCTTCTTTTACAATTTTAATTCTATCATCTATCCTACCCATATGTATAACCCCCTTTCCACAATAAAAATTTACTTTTCTTATTTTACTTTCCACAAAAAAGCATATAATCCCTTTTTATTATTAACTCTACAATAAAATTATAAACAATTTTCTTAATCTTATCATAATATAAAAAGAAAAAAGTTAGACAAATCTAACTTTTATAGCTTTAACCTATTCAACTTTTCATATATCATCTATATCATCCTCTTCCACTAATCCTATGGAAGCTTCCATATAAGCTAAGTTTTTATATTTATATATCTCTCTTTTAAAAAGTGTTCTTACTATAAATTTTAATATTGTCATCTTACACCTCCGCTGATTTTAGCCACATCTAACATTTACTTTTTTGGTGTAATATATAATATGAGAAAAAAATTTCTTGGTTACTAATAATGTAATTTTTATGATAATTAGTCTATCCATGTGTATATTTTAATATTTTTCAATAAAACTGTTTATAATATCCAATATTTTATAATAATAGACATATATGATAAAATGTTATAAAAAGAAAAAGGAGTTTGTATAAATGGCAGATTTTAAATACGATATAGTAGAGAATTTAGGAGTATTATCTGAAAATCCTAAAGGATGGACAAAAGAATTAAATCTTATTAGTTGGAATGGCGCTAAACCAAAATATGACTTAAGAGATTGGGCTCCAGAACACGAAAAAATGGGAAAAGGAATCACCTTAAGTAACGAAGAATTTGAAGCCCTAAAAGAAATAATCAACGGTTTATAATTAACAGGAGATTAGTTTTTAAATAAATTTAAGATAAAAGAAAATAAGGTAATTTTAATAAAATAATATATTTTATTAAAATTGCCTTATTTATTTAAATATTTTAATTTAGAAAACTAATTGCTATTTTATGTCTAGCTAAATTCTTCACTTTCTTCGTTTGACTTTAAACATAAGGTTATAACTTGCCTAAACTCTATTTCATTTAATTGTGCTTTATCTAATCCTTTAGATACCCACATTTTACTATCCCTAATTTCATCCATAGGGCTGTATTTTCCCAGCCACTTATCAGAGCTTTCAAAATCTTTATCGTGATATATGGTGGAAATCAGGCCTTCTTCTAGTCTGTGTCTTTCTTTCACGTCCTCAACTTCAAAACATACAAATTCAAATCTTTCTTTCATATAATTACTTATCTTTTCTTCTAAGGTTGATTCAACTTCCATATCTCTAAGTTCTGCATACTTACTTTCATTGACTTTATCATTAAAATTGATATTCCAAATATATAAGTAATAATGTTCATTATAAGATAAGATAGATTTTCCTATATTCTTCCTAAAAAAGCTACTATCTTTAAAACCATTTTTATAGTGATTCTTAATTCTCACAATTAATTTATTGTCATTATCATGAGTTCCTATCCTTACGATTCTATCCATATCCTTATATTTTTCTTTTTTGTCTAAAACTATATAAATACCATTAGTAAATGGAATTTCATCAAGATTATTATAATTATATCTTTTCATGGAATTAAAAAGTATATGTAATTTTTCCCCATATGAAATTTTACATCCATGCCCTTCATCTAACTCTTCTCTTAAGAAGTTAATCTTATCCTCAACAGATAAATTATTAAAGGGTGTGCCTACTTTTTTTAAAAACTTTATATAATTTTTATAATAGCTTCTATCTGCTAAAATAATATACTCATCTTCATGTATATCAGTAAAATTATTTAACTGCTCTAAAATCTCAAGAGACCATAATCTATTTTCCATCTCACTTCTAAAACTAGCTGACTCATTATAAGATGGTGTATAATCTCTTTCTTTTACAAGCCCATATCTTGAGGTTAGTATGTAAATTTCGTCTGCAATCTTTTTTCCATAATCCATGGATAGCTTAAACAGTTGACTTTCTTTATCTATATCCTTAACTAAATTAAATCCAGTCTTCTTCCCATTGGCGCATGATATTAATACAATTTTACTCAATAACATTCCCCCCTATTTTACAATACATAAAACATTATTCCAAGTAAATGAGCTATACTTCCAAGTAATACAAATACATGGAAAATGCAATGCATATAACTTTTATTTCTTCCTATTCCATATAAAACAGCTCCAACTGTATAGAAAATTCCCCCTGCTAAAATATACATAAATCCATTCCAAGTAAGAGCTTCAATAGCTACTGGAATTACTACAATTATTCCCCAGCCCATTACCAAATTACATATCATAGCAAATACAGCATACTTTTTTAAATCAATTGCATTAAAAATTATAGCTACTATTGCAAGAGACCACTCTATAATAAATACTCCCCATCCTACAGTTGAGTTTACTGGCTTTATAGCACATAGTGCAATTGGAGTATATGTACCTGCTATTAAAATATAAATAGCACAATGATCTAATACCTGGAAAACTCTCTTTGCAATACCATCTTTTAGGCCATGATATATGGACGACATAGAGTACAATAAAATCATTGTGATGCCATATACTACGGATGTAGCTATGGCTATAATATTGTGATGCCATGCAGAAATTGCTACACATAAAACTAGGCCTATTACACCAATAGCACCACCTACTATATGAGATATATAATTAAATCTCTCCTCTGCTATAGAATAGTTAGGTAACTTTCTATCAATTAACTTTGTTCTCATATTATTCCTCCTACTTCTTTTCAAATCCTTCTTATACAAATATCTGTATTTTTATTTTTACACATTAATTATAGTACGCTCTTCAACTTTCCAATTCCTTCTTATACGAAAATTCTAATTAATACTTTATGATATTTAAACTAAATTATCATATTTTATTTTGAATGTCAAAACTTTTGCTTTACAATATTTTTTCTTGATGATAGTATATTTTATAGTAACAAAAATTTGGAGGATTAAAAAATGATAAAAATAGTATGTGATAGTATTTCTGATTTACCACAGGAAATACTTACGAAATATAATGTTGATATAGTACCTTTAACAGTAATTTTCAATGGTACAGAGTATTTAGACGGAGAAAATTTAACAACTAAAGAATTTTATAAAATGCTTAGAGAAAGTAATAGCATGCCAAAAACTTCTCAAGCCACATATATACAGTTTAAATCTATATTTGAAAAATATGATACAGATACAGAAATAATTTATATTGCTGGATCATCAAAAGCTTCTGGAACTTATCAAAGTGCAATGTTAGCTAAAAATGATGGCCATGATAATGTATTCATATTTGATACTGAAAACCTAGCTATAGGGAGTGCTCTATTTGTAATAAAAGCTTGTGAAATGGTTGAGTCGGGTCACTCTGTTCAAGATATTCTTTCTACTTTAGAAAAATATAAAAATAATGTTGAAGTTACTTTCTCAGTTGATACTTTAGAATATTTAAAAATGGGAGGAAGAATTTCTTCTACTAAAGCCGCACTTGGAAATTTATTATCGATTAAACCTATTTTAGAAGTTAAAGATGGTTTAGTGGCACAAAAATCCCAAGTTAGAGGTAAAAAACAGATTTATTCAACTTTAGCAAAAACTATTGTAAATAGATTTGGTAAAGATTTAAAAGAAAAAACTATTATTATTGGTTGTGGAGATAATCAAGAAGATTTAGAAATAATGAAAGAAGCTTTAGAAAAGGAAGCAGAAGTTAAAAACATTTATTATGTTAATATAGGATGTGTTATCTGCTCTCATTCTGGGCCAGGCGTTATGGGAATATCTTGCATGTAATAAAAAAAAATCAAAATAGACTTAGATAGCTGCCAAGTATTCTATCTAAGACTATTTTGATTTAAAATAATACGGCTTTTAATATGTTTTTAGAATTATTTATATTACAGTCCAAGTAATATTGTTAATCCCTTATATCATTTATATATATAGTGTACATTATAAATAATTTCATGTAAGTTGTCTAAACAACACTATTCAAGAATTTCAAATTCATTTTTTTTAAATTTTATAATTCCTTCTTTTTGCATTAGAGACAATTCATGGGATAAAACGCTTCTATTTACACATAAATAGTTAGCTAGTTGGTCTCTATCAAAAGATATTTTAAACTTGTTTGAATTATTATTCTTTTTTTGAATTGATAAATAAATCATAATTTTATCCCTTATACTTTTTTGAGATACCAGCTCTATTTTATGGCATTTTTTTGCACAAATATTTGCTAAACATGTAATGACATTACCATAAATCTTTGAAGTATCCTCTTCAGATATAACTTTCCCCTTTTCTAATATTTTTTTATCTATTTTTAAAATAAAAGATGGCTTAGTTGCATAGGCATAGTAAAAACTATTTCGAGATGGTGTACATAATATATCTAAACCAAAAACTTCATGAGTTTTCAACTTAGATAATAAACTCTCACTACCGTCAGGACAATATTTGCACACATTTACTTCTCCTTCTAGTACTAAACCTAGATAATCAATGTAATCATCTTCCTTTATAATCAATTCACCTTTTTTTATAAAAACAACTTTATATGATAAAGAAGACAAGAATTCTTTTATTATAGCCTTGTCTACACCTTTAAATATTATAGATTTTGAACATATTTCCGTTACTCTATCTTCATTGAAATCCATCATAATACCCACCTCTTTTCCCCTTAAGTAATTATACCATTTTTGTATAAAAAAGTTGTTGCTCAAAAACTCATTTATATTATATAAAACAAAAAGTATGTTGTTCATACAACATACTTTCAAAAGTATTAATTACAGTATATAATTTTTATTTCATCTTTATTAAAGATTCGGTTATAACTTGTCCATTTTTATTGCTATAAATTTAGTCTATTTATATATTACAATAGTTTAAAAGACAATAAAAGCATCATATTATTTAACTGTTACACTTTTTGAAGATGAAGCAAAACCTTTTTTGGACATTTTAACTGTTATAACTTTCTTCTTTGATTGTTTAGGTATAGAAATTGAGTAAGTTCCATTTGATTTAACTGTAGATTTACCTATTTCTTTGTTATTAACATAAGCTCTTACTGTTGCTCCCTTAGAACCTTTACCAGTTATTGTTTTTTGTGTTGATTTTACAGAGTTAACTGTAAGTAATTTAGTGAAAACTTTTTTAACAGTTACAGTTTTAGATTTTGTAATATAACCTTTTTTATACATTTTTACTAATATGTCTCTACCAGAAGATTGTTTTGATATTTTCATAGAATAAGTACCATCTGATTTTACTGTAGCTTCTCCTATTTTTTTACCATCTACAAAAGCTCTTACTGTTGCTCCACTTTTCCCTTTACCAGTTATTCTTATTGAAGTTGATTTTACTTGATTAACTGTAAATGTAGAGAACTTAGCATATTCAACCTCTACTAAATTCAGTTTTGCACCATAACCTTCTTTTTCTATTTTAATCATTAATACAGAGTCTTCCTCTTGCTTAGGAATAGTTACTTTATATGTATTATCTGATTTTACAGTTGTTGTATATGTTTTAAAATTCTCTGTCGTAACACTTACTTTTGCACCAGCTACACCTGTTCCTGATAAAGAAGTTGCTCCTGGCAATACTTTTTTTACAGTGAAAGGTGACATTGTTTTTAAAGTTTTTGTTGTCTTAGGACTTATTGTATAATTCCCTTTAGTTGCGGTTACTAATATTATATATTCACCTTTTTTTAACTTTAAATTTACCTTATTTGATATCTCTTTTGAATTACTTACTCTTGTATCTGACCATATTGCTGATTCCCCATCACTACCAACCATTGCTATTTCAAATAATTTTGATGTTGACTTATAGCTCAGATTTATACTCTTATCACTAGCTAATTTAAACTTGTACATTATCATAGACAAATCTGCATTAACTGTATATTTTTTTTCAGTATCTAATTTGATACTACTAGTTTTAGTTTCTACTTCTGCATTTTCATCAAACAGGATATCTCCTAAAATATCTTCCACACTTGTGCTTCTTGGAATTGCATTTGTTAGTTCATCTGCAAAAGATGATGCTGTTATACTTACTATCATCATAAATGATAGTAACAGTGATAATAATTTTTTCTTCATTGATTTGCCCCCAATTTACATATTTATTCTAAAGATAACACTTGATGGTAATTAATTCCACCTTTCTTAAGCTATTGTAACTTATTTGTTAAAAAATGAGCAAGCGAGCTTATTTTAAACTCACTTGATTATTTTAATTACATATTAAATTTAATAATGTTTCATTTGGAGGTACTATTGGATAAACATCATAGTCAGTATTTATTACACATTCTAAAAATACAGGCCTATCTATATTTATCTCACTTAAAATAGTTTTTAGTTCTTCTATATTTGTCGCCTTATACCCATCTATTCCATAGGCTTTTGCTAACATTACATAGTCAACACTAGGATCTACGTTTGTTTCTGAGTATCTTTTATTTGAGAAAAGTTTTTGCCACTGTCTAACCATTCCTAGAGTAGAATTATTAAACAGTAATATTAACATAGGTATTTTATAAGTAGAAACTGTAGCCATTTCATTACAGTTCATTCTAAAACTTCCGTCTCCTGTAACTAAAACTACATTTTTATTTGGTACACCAAGTTTTGCTCCTATAGCTGCACCTAATCCAAATCCCATGGTTCCAAGTCCTGCTGATGTTATAAAGCTTTTTCCAAGAGGAAAATTCCAATACTTAGCAGTCCACATTTGATGCTGACCAACGTCTGTAACTGTTACTGTATTATCGCCTATTCTTTTGTTTACTAAAGATAATATATTTTGTGGATGGAACTCTTCTTCACCTATGATATGTTCTTTGTCCTCATAAGTTTTTATTTCATCTTTCCACTTAGAATTATCCTTTTTATCTACTTTATTATATAAATCTTTAAGCAAAAACGATAAATCTCCCACCAAATCAACCTCTGCTTTTATATTTTTATTTATTTCAGAAGGATCTATATCTATGTGAATTACCTTAGCATTTTTAGCAAATTCAGAGCTCTTACCTATTACCCTATCACTAAATCTAGCTCCTATAGCTATTATTAAATCTGAGTTGGATATAGCTAAATTTCCTTCCCTGCTACCATGCATTCCTAGTAAACCTAAAGATAATTCATCATTTCTATCTATGTCCCCTAGACCCATTATTGTATTTAATACTGGAGTGTCTATTTTTTTTGCAAAATCCACAAGGAGTTTTTCCTCGTTTGCAGATTTCACGCCTCCTCCAGCATATATTATTGGTCTTTTACTATCTCTTATTAACTCACGAGCTAAATCTGCTTTTTTCTTATTTTCACACTCTTCTTTTAGTTCAAATTCGCTCTTTGAAGGATTTTCTAAATTAGATGGAATGTAATCATCTAAATTAAAATCAATTTCTGCCAACATTAAATCCTTTGGGATATCTATTAATACAGGACCTTTTCTTCCACTATTGGCAATTTTGAATGCTTCTCTTATGGTTTTTGGCAAGTCTTCTACTTTTCTTAATAAGAAATTGTGTTTTGTTACTGATAAAGTAACACCAGTTATATCTATTTCTTGAAAAGAATCTTTTCCTAGCAAAGCTGTAGGAACTTGACCGCTAAAGCATACTAAAGGAGAAGAGTCCATATATGCTGTTGCTATTCCTGTAATTGCGTTTGTTGCTCCTGGACCTGAAGTTAAAAAGCATACACCTACCTTATTACAACTTCTTGCATATCCATCAGCAGCGTGAACTGCTCCTTGTTCATGAGAAGTTCTAACATGATTTAATTTATCTGTATAATCATATAAAGCATCATAAAGAGGTATCACCGCTCCTCCAGGGTAACCAAATATGGTGTCTACCCCTTCCTTTATAAGACATTCTAATATTACTCTTGACCCATCCACCTAATTTACCTCCTTTTATATATAAATCTTATTTATTTAAGAAAGTCATCATACTTCTTAAATTTCTACCTGTTTCTGATATTTCTGCATGATATTGTTGAGTTCTTCTATTTAAGAAATCTTCACATCCATCTTCATTTTCTTGTATCCACTCTTTTGCAAATTTTCCATTTTGTATATCTGTAAGTACATCTTTCATAGCTTCTTTAGACGCATCATTTATTACTCTAGGTCCTGATACATATCCACCCCATTCAGCAGTATCACTTACTGAATAATTCATTCTTTCAAGTCCACCTTCATACATTAAATCAACTATTAATTTCATTTCATGTAAGCATTCAAAATAAGCAACTTCTGGTTGATATCCTGCATTTACTAAAGTTTCAAATCCAGCTTTTATTAACTCTTCACAACCACCACAAAGTACTGCTTGCTCTCCAAATAAATCTGTTTCAGTTTCTTCTTTAAAAGTAGTTTCAAGTACTCCAGCTCTAGTTCCACCTATTCCCTTAGCATAAGCAAGAACTGTCTCTTCTGCTTTCCCACTGGCATTTTGATATACTGCAAATAAACAAGGAACTCCACTTCCTTCTTTGTAAACAGATCTTACTAAGTGTCCTGGTCCTTTTGGTGCTACCATTACTACATCCACAAATTCTGGTGGATTTATTAAGTTATAATGTATGTTAAATCCATGAGCAAAAGCTAAAGTTTGACCTTCTCTTAAATTTTCTTTTATATGCTCATCATATATTTTCTTTTGAGCTGTATCTGGCATTAAGCACATAACTACATCACTTTGTTTAGTAGCATCTGATACGCTTACCACTTCAAATCCATCATTTTTAGCTTTTTCTCTTGATTTACTAGTATCATGTAATCCTACTACTACCTCTACACCGCTATCTCTAAGGTTTTGCGCATGAGCATGACCTTGACTTCCATATCCAAGTACTGCTACCTTTTTCCCTTTTAAGGCATCCATTTTTACATCTTGTTCATAAAACATTTTCATTTCAATTTTCCCCCTGTGTTTAGTTAAAATTTATAGTTATGAATCTATCTTTTTAGATATTTCTTCATATTCATTTAATCACTACATTACTTTTAAGTCAGATACATCATGTAACTTTCTCATATAATTTATTACATCTTCTAAAGATGTTGTTTCATCATTTATTGTTAATTGCATTCCACAGTTTTCTACTGATATACTCATTGATTCAACTTCTAACTCTTTTCTTCTAAGGGTCATTGCCACCCTTAAGAATGAATCCATGCCTTGATTTAAATTTGCATATACATTTCTTTTCATATAAATTACCTCCTATTAACTCTTTACAGTTTTTATGCAATAAAAAAACTTCCGCCATTATAAGCAACATTTGTTTGCTCATAAGGACGAAAGTTATATTCCGCGGTACCACCTTACTTATAACCTAAAAAAATATACAGGTTATCTCTCATTTATTCTAGTCAGAGCTAATCTTAACTATAGCTAAGTAACGCTAGCATACGTTCATATTTACTAAGAAAACTTTTCAATATGAAAGCTGGGAGTGATCATTATATACTTAAATTAACACCAATTCTCAGCAATCTTGGCTCTCTGTAATTAATTAGATTAAGTATTTTTGTCTCCGTCAACGCTTTTAAAATTTATTAATTTCAATTTATAACAGTAATTATATTTAGGTTATTATATAATGTCAACCTGTTTTTTGAAATTTTCTGAATCTTCTTTTTAATATACAATCCACACAAATACGAATGTAACTATATCACTGTATTTTATCTATTAAAATATTATAATATTTTTAAATCGATATAATAATATTTTTTAATCATTAAGGAGGGTAAATAAATGGCTAAAATAAAGAGAAAAGCAATTATAGATAAGGACTACTGTGTTGCTTGCGGTACTTGTGTAAAGGTATGTCCTTTTAATTTAATACACATAGAACAAGGTGTCTTTGCAGATATAAACTTAGATAAATGTGTCGGATGTGGAAAGTGTGCGAAATCATGTCCTGCATCTGTTATAAATATAGAAAAAATGGAGGTTTAAGAATAATTATGACTAAAAATAAAAAGACTTTTAAAGATTATATGTGGATTTTAAGTGTCACATACTTAGCATTAGGATTTTTTAATATACTATTTGCGTGGCTAGGTCTATTATGTTTCTCAATACCTCTAATAATTTCTTTAACTGGTCATGGTAAAACTTATTGCAACATTTACTGTGGTAGAGGTCAAATGTTAGATTTAATTGGAAATAAACTGAAATTATCAAAAAATAGAGACATTCCTAAATTTTTAAGAAGTAAGTGGTTTAGATATGGATTTTTAACATTCTTTATGACCATGTTTATTGTTATGTTATTTAATACTTACTTAGTGTTTAATGGAACTAATGGATTGAAAGAAGTTGTAAAATTACTTTGGACATTTAAAGTTCCTTGGTCATGGACTAATACTAGTCTGGTAACTCCGTGGGTAGCTCAATTCGCCTTCGGATTCTATAGTATGATGTTAACATCAACAATCCTTGGAATAATAACAATGTTATTGTATAAACCAAGATCTTGGTGTGTTTATTGCCCAATGGGAACTATGACACAATTAATATCAAAAGCAAAATATACTGATAAAAGCAATATATCATGTAACAGTTGTAGTAACTGTTCTAGCAATGTTATCTAAAAAAACTATTCAAATATAAAATAGGCATTACCTTATATTAAGGATGATGCCTATTTTATATTACAACTATTTATTTTTATCACACCATATTTTGCATATATGTGCTTTTTTACTACAAAGTACATTTTTTGAACCACATGAAGGACACTTTTCTTTATCTTGTAAATAATTTATCTCATAAATATTATCACAATCAAGACATTTAAATTTGCAGAATTTGGCTCTATAATTTCCACCATCTATTCTTATTGCCTTTCCTTGAGTTAAGGCTATAGCAACTTTTTCTCTAGCTGAATCTATAATATTTTGAAAAGTTTGTCTAGATACCTTCATTTTTTCTGCACACTCTTCTTGATTTAATTTTTCAATATCTTTAAGCCTCATGGCCTCTAGTTCTTCTAATTTTAGTATTACTTCCTCTAATTCACATTTAGACTTTCCCATTGGAGTAAAATAAGTACTCTCTGGGAAAAAATCTACTGTTCTAACTTTTGTTGGTCTTGCCATCTAAACTCCTCCTTACATTTGGAACATAGTCCTGTAAAAATAATATCTATGTCATATATATCCAAATCCTTTTCCATTTCTGCTTTATTTTTTAATTCTAAACATTGTAAATTAATATCTTTACTTTTAATATCAATTATACTATTACATTTAGAACATTTAAAGTGAATATGAAAAGGATCTTTGCTAAATATTTTTAGTTCAAAATATCCTATGCCATTGATGTTTATTTCTTTAACTATATCAAATGTTTTAAAAAGGTTTAAAGTTCTATGAATTGTACTAAGACCAATTCTTTTATCTTTTAATCTATCATGAATTTCTTTTGAGTTTAAATGAGTTTTACTTTCGATTAGCACCTCTAATATGGCCAACTTTTGAATAGTAAATTTATACCCATTATTTTTTAAAATCTTTTCGATTCTTACAACAATATCATCCATGTTATTTATTCATTACAGTGACCTTCATGCATGTGTTCTCTGCAAACACTTCCACTTGATACTAGTGTTCCATCAATATATTTATTTATTATATCATCAGTTGATCCACTAGCTCCCACTATTACATCTATATTATTGTCTGCAAATAATTGTTGTGCTGTTTCTCCCATACCTCCAGATATAATGATATTTACATCTAAATCTTTTAAAAATACTGGTAGAAAACCTGGTCTATGCCCTGGATTAGCAACAAATTCTTTTTTTGAAATACCATTATTTTCTATATCATATATTTCAAATCCTTCACAATGACCAAAATGACCACTTACACACTTATTTTCACTTGCAACTGCTATTTTCATTTTACATACCTCCATTAATTTATTAATTATATTTTAATTATTTTTTTAATATTATTTAACATATCCTCAATAGCTTTTTTTGCCAGACTATTGTCATATTTAGTTATGGGCTTTAGTTCATTTATAGATTTTACAACCATGTTATCGTAAGGAATTTTTCCAACAAGATCAATATTTTTACTTCTTAAATATTCATCTATTTCTTTTGACATGTCTTCGTTAATATCATATTTGTTTATACATGCCATAGTAAAAATACCAAAATGATTGCAAAGATCTACAACTCTTGTCAAATCTTTAATTCCTGATTTAGTTGGTTCTGTTACTACTAGTACTGCGTCACTTCCTGTTATGGAAGATATTACAGGACAACCAATTCCTGGGGAACCATCTATTATGGTAAAACTATTATTGTCATTAGCTGATGATGCATTTCTTCTCAACTGGCTTATTAATTTACCAGAACCATCACTTCCAATTTCCATTTCTGCTCTAGATATTACTCCTTTGGCCACTTTGCTTAAAAATACATCTGCTGTTTTTGCATCTTTTAATTTTATAGCTTCATAAGGACATACTAATTTACATGCTCCACATCCTTCACATAAAAATGGATCTATTTTGTAATTTTTAATAGCTGAAAATTTACATACTAATTCACATTTATTACATTGTTTGCATAAGTCTTTATTTATTTCAGCTTTTTTGCCTCCAATAAAACTACTTTCTTCTATATTCTTACCTTTGTAAAACAGATGAAAATTAGGTGCATCTACGTCACAGTCAACTCTTGTTACATCATTAATTAATTCACTTAATGCTGTTGCTATAGTTGTTTTTCCTGTTCCACCTTTTCCACTTAATACAACTAGTTCCAAGGTAGCACCTCCTTTAATCTATTAGAAAGCTTGTCAAATATGCGTTTGTAATTCGGATCACTGTAAAGCATTTCACCTTTTGAATATATTCTTGCAACTTCTTTATCATAAGGTATACTTCCTAATAAGGTGATTTTTTCATCTATGCAATATTCTTTAATTATGTTATTTTCATCATCCTCTTTGTTTATAACTATACAAAATGGAATTTTATATAGTTTTACAAGCTCTACTGCCATTTTTAAATCATGAAGTCCAAATTGAGATGGTTCTGTTACAAGTATGGCTACATCTGCATAATTAAGGGCATTTACCACATTGCAAGATGTTCCAGGAGGACAATCAATTAAATTATTACCCTGTGGAAGGTTTTTCAAAAGTGTTTTAATAACAGGTACAGCCATTGGCTCACCCACATTTAAAACACCTCTAATACAATTTAAATCATTGATACTACCTATTTCTATTTTACCAATCTCTCTTTTTCCATATGATATAGCATCAAATTTACAACTTATTTGACAAGCTCCACAACCATGACATAATTTATCAAATAAAAGTATCTTATTATTTGATTTTGCAAGAGCATTAAATTGACATACCTCTACACATTTTCCACAATTTGTACACTTATCTTTATCTATAATTGGATATTCTACCATAACCTTTTCTTCATTATGTATTTTGGGGTTTAGAAATAAAAAACCATTAGGCTCTTCCACATCACAATCTATATAATTGCTTTTTAGTGCTAAAGACAAATTTGTTGATACAGTTGTTTTTCCTGTGCCACCCTTTCCACTAAGTACAGCTATATTCATTGTCAATTCATCTCCTATAAAAAATTCGCTTCGCTCATATCGCCAACGATATATCTTTGCTCTGCTACAGATACATCCGTTGCTCAAAATCCCCTTCGCTCATATCGCCAACCATATATCTTTGCTCCACTGCAGATACATCCGTTGCTCAAAATCCCCTTCGCTCATATCGCCAACGATATATCTTTGCTCCGCTACAGATACATCCGTTGCTCAAAATTCGCAACCCTTTAGAGACATGTCGGCGAAACACTCCATGTGGCCAAATTAAAGATACTATCCTTGATGTGGTGCTCCACAAGAGTTTATTTCTTCAAGTTCTTTATTATTATATTTTTCAATAACTTCATCTATTGGTAAACTAGAACATTTATATGCTTTTATATTAGATTCACTAATTATATCAAATGCATTTGGTCCAAGGCTTCCTGTAATAATAACCTGAACTTTTTCATCTATTAACTGATTTGAAGAAGCAATTCCAGCACCTCCAGATGCTGTAAATCCTTTATTTTCAATTACATTAAATTCTTTACTATCTGTATCATAAATTTGAAAATAATTACATCTTCCAAATCTTTGATCTAGTAAACTTTCTTTTGTTCTCCCATTTGTAGAAATGGCTATTTTCATGTTGAACTCTCCTTTTACTTATTAATATTTAGTTCATCTATTATTTTTTTTACTATAGGATTAAATACCTGATCTAAATCTTCTTTTTCCCTATTATCTTGTGATAGCTTACTTATGCTACTTAACATTGGTAGTTCACCAAATAGTTTTAAGTTATTTTCTTGTAAAAATTTATTTGTACTTTCTCCATCAAACAACTTAATTTTTTTGCCACAATCTTCACATATTATGTAGCTCATATTCTCAACTACCCCAAGTAGTCTTACATTCATTTTTTTAGTCATCTTTACAGCTTTTGACACTATCATAGATACAAGATCTTGAGGAACAGATATCATAACTACTCCATTTATAGGAATTGATTGCATTACTGTAAGTGCTACATCTCCTGTTCCTGGTGGCATATCTATAAGAAGATAATCTAAATCTTCCCAGATAACATCTGTCCAAAACTGTTTAACCATATTAGATAACATAGGACCTCTCCATATTACAGGGTCATCCTCATTATCTGTAATTAAATTCAAGGACATAATTTTTATGCCATCCTTATTCTGCACAGGTAAAATTCCCTGTTCAATATATGTTGCTCTTTTATCTTTTACTCCTAATAATCTTGGAATACTGGGTCCTGTTATATCTGCATCTAATACACCAACTTTATATCCTTGTTTTTTCAATGTTTTGGCTATTAATGAACATATGGATGATTTTCCTACTCCACCCTTTCCACTCATTACCCCTATTATTTGTTTAACATTATTTAAAGGATTATTTTCAATCATACAACTTTCTTTGTCCTTTGTGCATTTTTGTGCAGTTGGACAGCTGTTACAACTAGCCATATTTTCATCTCCCACTTAGTTATTAGCATATGCTAATTAAATATTAGCACCATTTATAGTTATTGTCAAATGCCAATAACTATTTTTTTCATAAAAAATAGAGGATATTTCTTATCCTCTATTCTTTATAACTATAAAATTACTTCTAAGCTTTCATCTTGATCACTTATCAATTTTTCTGCATTTTTTATACTGCTATAAGTTTTATATCCACCATCTATATTTGAAGTATTATATCCATATTGATTTAAAATAGTGCATGCAATGTATCCTCTTAATCCAACTTGGCAACATACATATATTTTTCTATCCTTAGGTATTTCATTTAGTCTATCTCTCAATTGTCCTAATGGTATATTTATAACATTTGGTATAGATCCATTTGCAACTTCATATTCTTCTCTTACATCCAAGATATATTCATTATTTTTCACCAAGTCCTCAACTTCATACCATTGTGTATTTTCAACTATATTTTCCATAATATTTGCACCACAGTATCCCATCATATTTACTGGATCTTTAGCCGAATTGTAGGGTGGAGCATAACATACTTCTGTGTCTTGTAAATCATATACTGTAAATCCTGCTTTTATAGAATTTGCTATTAAATCTATACGTTTATCTATTCCAACTTCTCCCACACCTTGAGCACCTAATATTTTACCTGTTTCTGGATTAAATAACATTTTAAATGAAACTTGCGTTGCCCCTGGATAATATCCCGCATGAGATGCTGGGTGAATATGAATCGCTTCATATGGAATACCATGTTCTTTAAGAGTTTTTTCATTATTTCCTGTTGCTGCTACAGTTAAATCAAATACTTTTGCAACTAACGAACCTAAAGTTCCTTTATATTCTACATCTTTTCCTGATAATATATCTGCCACTAACCTACCTTGTCTATTTGCAGGCCATGCTAAAGGAATCATTGTCGGTTTTTTATTTACAAAATCTATAACCTGTACAGCATCACCTACAGCATATATGTCTTCATCTGAAGTTCTCATCTTACTATTTACAACAATAGCTCCTCTTTCATTTACTTCTAGTCCAGCATCTTTTACTATTGAACTTTCAGGTGTTACACCTATAGAAAGAATAATCATATCTGTTTCAATTTCTTTTCCACTTCTTAAAATAACTTTTTTACCATTATTTTTGAACTTAGCAGGCTTATCTTTTAATATTAATTTTACACCTTTTTCTATTAAATGAGAGTGAAGTATGCTTGCCATTTCATAGTCCACAGGTTTCATAACTTGTTCTCTTGAGTGAACTAATGTTACTTCAACTCCTCTTTCATGTAAGTTTTCAACCATTTCTAACCCTATAAATCCACCACCTATTACAATAGCTTTTTGCGGCTTTTTAATATCAACATAACTTTTTATTTTATCAGTATCTGCAATATTTCTAAGAGTAAATAAATTTTCACAAGATTTTATTCCTTCTATATCTGGTATTTTAGGCATTGCTCCTGGTGAGAGTATTAGCTTGTCATATGTCTCTTCATATATCTCTCCAGTTTTATGATTTTTTACCTTAACTTTTTTATTGTTTTTATCTATTTCTATGACTTCACTTAAATTTCTAACATCTAAATTAAATCTTTCTTTCATTCCTTCTACAGTTTGAACAAGAAGAAAACCCCTATTTTTTATACTCTCCCCTATGTAATATGGAAGTCCGCAGTTTGCAAACGATATGTACTCTCCCTTTTCAAACATAATTATTTCAAAATCTTCATTTAATCTTCTAAGTCTTGCCGCTGCAGAGGCTCCACCTGCTACTCCTCCAACTATTAAAACTTTTTTAGACATGTTTTTCCCCTCCTCTTGGATTTTATCCATATAATTATATTATAGTATCAATAGTTGCAGAATACATCTTATTTAGTAAGTTATTGCTTATCATTTGATAATACTAGTATAAAATTCATATTTATAATAATATTGTTACACAATGTAAAAGAGTTGTTGAAGAACTATCTCATATCCTTGTCTGTAAAAAAGAGCTACCTTATAAATAATTTTTAATTATTTATAAGGTAGCTCTTAATCTCATTTTTATAAAACACTTACCAATATGGCACCTTCTGATGTATAAGTTCCCATAACTGAACCTATTTCGGTTATAATAATTTCTTCAAAATCGTGATTTTTCAGTATTATTTCCTTAGCTTTTTCCGCCTTTTCTAAACAATTTGCATGAGCTATAGCTAAAGATGTATAGTTTCCATTACTAATCATATCACTAATTTTTCCTGCAACCTTTTTTATAGAATTATTGCATCCTCTTGCCGAATCTATTGGTTTTACCTCACCATCACCAACTTTTATTATAACTTTCATATTTAAAGCATTTATGAGCTTTCCAGCTAATGGATTTACCCTTCCACCTTTTATTGCATTTTCTAAAGTTTCCAATGAGCCATAGAAAAATTTATCTTTCTTTAATTTTTCTATTTCATCTATTACCTCTTCAAAAGTCTTGCCTTCTTCCACCAATTTAGCAGCTTTTATAATAAATTGTCCCTGTGCTATTGATCCTGTTTCTGTATCTATTACTGCTATTTTTTTATTTGGATTTTCTTCTAACATCATATTTTTAGCAAGAAGAGCTGCCGAGTAAGTTCCTGATAAAGCTGAGGCTATAGTAAATATTATTACATCCTCATCTCCTTCATAACTTTGCATAAATTTATCCGGTGATGGACATGAAGTTTTTGGTAATTCTTTTGAATTTCTCATTCTTTCATAAAACTCACTTTTGTCCAATTCTCCGTCTATGTAGGTATCTTCTCCAAAAGAGACATTTAATGGTACTATGTTTATATTATATTTTTCAATTATATCCTTATTTAAATCGCAAGAGCTATCTGTTATTATTTTTATTTTTTTCATGATTATATATACTCCTTTTCATAGCATAAGTCGGTCGTCCGACCGATTATTAATATAATTATATCCTCTACCAATATTAATGTCAATCATTTCTTTTGAATATCAAATTATTTTATTTAAAAATCGTCATAATTCCTTACAATAAAAATAAAGCTATGATATAATCATAACTTTACTTTATCTTTTAATTTCAAAATTGCTTCAGTAATTCTTTTTTCTCTTGTTTCAGCCTTTTTCTCACTATTTATCAAATTTACATATTTTCCTTTCCCAGAATAAGATAGTGTTTCATAAAATTCTTTTGCTTCCAAATTTTCTTCCATAAGCTTCGCAAAATCCTTTGGAACCTCTACTACTCTTTCTTCTTCATCTTTTTCAACTTCAACAAATATGATGTCTCCTGGGTCTTTTCCTAATTTTTTTCTAATATCTTTGGTTATTCCTATTATATGGCACCGTCCACCCATTTTAACTATGGAACCACGGTACTCTATATTATCAAATTTAGCCTTCACTTTCACTCTTTTGGCACTAAATTCCTTTTCCACATCGAAAGGAATCTCATATAATATAAGTTTTTATTTTATCATCTTCTACAAATAAAAAACAATACTTCTTAATTTATATAAAAAAGAGGGTCTATACAGACCCTCTTTCTATAAACTTGGTAATTCATCATAAGATGTTATTACTTTGTTTACTATTCCATAATCCACTGCTTCATTACAATTTAACCAATAATTTCTATCTGTATCATTTTGTACTTTTTCTAGTGGTTGATTTGTAGCAGCACTTATTATTTTATTTATTCTTTCACGAACTCTAGCGATTTCTAAAGCTTCTATATGAAGATCTGTTGCTTGACCTCTACATTGACCAAGTGGTTGATGTATCATATATCTTGTATTTGGTAAAGAGTATCTATTTTCTTTATCAGCGGCAAGATATATGGTTATTCCAGCACTAGCTACCCATCCTGTACCTATAACTATAACCTTTGGTTTTACAAATTTAATCATGTCATGAATAGTATCCCCAGCTTCAACATGTCCACCTTGACTATTGATAAATATTTTTATAGGTTCATCACCCATTTCTTGTAAAATTAATAATTGTGTAGATACTTTTTCTGCTAATTCTTGATTTATCTCTCCTGAAATAAATATTGTTCTAGATTTTAATAGTTTTTCCATCACTACACTAGATGTATCTTTTCCCTTTTCTTCTTTTTCCCCTAAATAAATCATTAACGTTCTCCTTTTATACTGTATTAATATAAATCATTTAAAGATAAATGTTAATTTATCCCTTATTAAACATTATATCTCTATCTTAATTACCTTACAACTTTCCATTTATTAAATTTTCTATTTCTTTTAATTTATTTTCACTTAATGATTTTAGATATTCTATATATAGTTCTTCCCATTCATAATTTGTATCTATCTTATTTGATAGAATTTTTATAATATCTAATTTTTCCATTCTATATTCTCCATAGAAAACTAACTTACCTAAAATACTAAGCTCCAAATTACTTAAAGACATGAATAAAAGTAAGTATTCGTCTTCAAAAATACAGTTACTTTTTAACATATCTACATAATCTTTTATGGAATTTATATTTTTATTGATTATCTCTATTTTCTCATAGATATTATCACTTTCTAATATTTCTTCTACAACTGATCTAAAAGTATCGTCATCTAATCTAATTTCTTCATCAATAATTAAATGATTTTCATCATTTTTAACTTTATCTGTTATTACTAAAACGCTGATTAAGTTATCTCTTTTTATTGCATCAATTGTAAGATTTATCAAACTTTCTTCATACCCTTTTAAATAAGTACTCTCATATTCTCCTAAGCTATAGCATTTAATTATTTTATTTATTATCAAACTAATTAAAGTTTTTACTTCTTCTTTATTTAGTTTTTTTAAATTATCGTTCAACTTTTCAAAATCATTTTTACTAATTTCTAAAGACTCATTATTACAAGTATCTCCATAAGATTTTAATATTTTATGAATATCATCATTATTAAACTTGTTGCATATTTCATTTTCCAGATATAGATTCCATAGATAATTTTTTATATAATAAAGACCTACCACATCCCAATCATCAAAAGCCAATGGATAATCTATATCTGCCACACATTCATCTGGCTCAAATTCTAAATTATAGAACTTAAAAAAATTAGAAATTCCAAACAAAGTGTCTTTATAAGCTGTTAAATCAGTATAAATTTGATTTTTTAATGTTCTTTTATATAGCTTTTCAGTATGAATAAAGTCTTCTTTTAAAATTATCTTTCCCTTTTCATAAATATATGATATTTCTTCTTCCTTTAAAGTTTTTATAGCCAATTCTATATTTTCAAAAGTATTCATATAAGCATCTATTGTATACCATATTCCAATTATAAGTTTTTCTGCTTTTTCAACTGTAACTGAGCTACTTTCTCCTTTTGTATACTTTAATATTAAATCTTTTAAAATTTCTCCTATCTTAATTTGTGCATTATATAGAAAAGCTTTAGGCAAAATTTTACATCTTACACATTCATTTATTAAAGATATAGTATATTGATATTTTGAAAGATTACCAGAGTTAAAGTCTTTACTAATAAATTGTAAGTTATTCATCTTCACCCATCCTTCCAAGTCGGAAATCTAATGCATATTTTTCCGCTAAGTTTTGCACATTGTCAATTCTTCCACTAGTTTCTTCATAAAATTCACCAATAATATCTATAATTTCATTATCACTTATTTTATCTAAAGTTTCATTTTTTAGGTAATAAAAAATATCTTGTAAATCATTAATTATTTCAACATAATCATCTTTATCCGTATATTGTGATATATATATTTTATTTATAATCTTTTTTGTTGCATCCATATTAAGATCTATTCTGCCATAAGTTTTTAAGCTATACCCTCTTGATTTAATTATCTCTTCCACATTTTCAGAGGTTAAAATTAATCCATAAACTGATGATTCTTCATTGATTTTTAAGATTTCATTTTTTACTATATTCATAGATTTATCTTGTAATGAACTTAAAATAATATTTTTTGTCAATTTTATCATCTCCTTTTTTTACAAAACCACTTGACTTTTGTCTCACTTTATGTTATTATAATATTGGTATGCATTTTATCGTTCATAAAATCTAACTTTTAGTATATTACATTTATATTTTTTTGTCAATAAATCAAAAGTAGTTTATCTACTCTTTTTTTATGCAAAAATATATAAAATATAAATTATTTACAATTAAAATAAGGCAAGATTATAATCACCTTGCCCTTCTTATATTAATAAATCACGACTGTAGTTGTATCTAACACATTATCATAAATCCATTGAGCATTTTCTACTGCCAATCTGATACATCCATGACTTAAAGCTTCACCCAATCTATCGTCAATTATCTCAGTTCCTTCAGCATTAAAAAGAATTGAATGATAATAGTAGCTGCCTCTAATTCTTGTAGCATATTTTACTCTATAAGTATCAGAGCCAAAATATGGCTTTCTACCTGTTATATAAAAAGTCCCTGTAATAGTTGGTGTACTAGGCTTACCTACAGTACAACTCCACTTATAAATCAACTCCCACTGATTATTTTGACCTTTTTTAAATACATAAGTTAATCTATTTTTCAAATTAGTAGTTATTAAATTTATAGTTGGACTTTTAATATTATTATCATTCACAAACTTAACCATATCTGTATCAAAATAAGTAAAATCATATCCACCTGGTTCCATGCCATCATTACTTAAAAACACATTAAATATATATCCCTCTTTATCATTATAAATAACTCTACTCCAATCTCCATTTACATCTAAAACTTGTACCCTTGATTTGGCTGGAACTATCGCTACTGGATTTGATGCTGAGTCTGGATAAGATCTTAATATGGCATCTGTCCAAGTATATTGTGTTTTTGATAAATATTCGTTATAAACAAACCCTCTTTGACCATTATAAACTACTTCATACCAATCTTCTTCTGCATCAATAACTTGAACTTTTGAACCTGCTGGTATAACTGTTATAACATTACCTTGTGTAGACTTTTCGTCTCTTAAGTTAAGATTAGCAAGCGTATATTTTACACTATCATTTGGATTCACTTGTCTTTTATTTCTATGCATATACCCACCCCATAATAAATAGTTTTACAATATTTTATGAATTCTTAATAGTAATTGTTCTTTTATTAGTATATAAAAAATTCGCTTCGCTCATGTCGCCAACGGCTTCGCCCGTTGCTCAAGTAATAAAGTTGGAAATTATATGTTATCCACAGAACAGATAACATATAATTTCCTTACAATTAAAAAAACTCCTAGATGTGGACTTACCACTTCTAGGAGTTTAAAATTATATAGCAAAGATAGTTTTACCTTCTTTAATTGTTTCTACAACTTTTATAGTATCTAATTCTTTTGCTGGTATTTCTAATGGGTTTTTATCAAGTATTACCATATCTGCTAACTTACCAACTTCTAAAGATCCTTTTACATCTTCTTCAAAGTATTGATAAGCTCCATTTATAGTAACAGCTTTTATAGCTTCCATTACTGATATTCTTTGGTGTTCACCTAAAACTCTTCCACTTTCTGTTGTTCTGTTTACAGCAGTGTGTATACCTATTATTTGGTTAGGTAATTTTACTGGTGGATCTTGATGTAGTGTGAATTTTATACCTTTTTCTAATGCCCATCCTATTGGAGATATATTTTGAGCTCTTTCTGGTCCGAACACTTTATCGTGGTGTAAATCTCCCCAGAATCTAACGTGATCGTTGAAGAATGTAGGCACAGCATTTAATGCTTTAACTCTATCTAATTGATCATATCTTAAAGCTTGGCAGTGAACCATAACTGGTCTTAATTCAGTTCCGTGTCCTGTTATTTCAACAGCTTTTTCGTAACATCTTAAGAATTGTTCACAAGCTTCATCTCCGTTAACATGTACGTGAACTTGAAGATTCATGTTTATACAATCAACAAAATAATTAGTTACTACTTCATCAGTTTGAGTTCCATATCCACAGTAGTCAGCAGGTTGTCCCTCTGGAACTACATGATATGGCTTACTTAACCAAGCAGTAAATCCTTGTGGAGAACCGTCTAACCAAGTTTTAGCTCCACCTAATTTATAGTGATTGAAGTATTCTCTCTTTGGAGTTCCTTCATTTTTCATTAAGTTTTTAGTTGATGGTTGAGTAGCAAGCCCTACTATATCTATGAATAACATATTGTTTTGAGCACAAGCCCCTAACATGTGATTGTAGTGATTAGCTTCTTCTACAGATGCATCTTGAGTAGTTGTAACTCCAAGTGAAGCATATATTTTTTGAGCTCTAACTATAGCTTTTAATACATCTTCAAATCCTGGACTTGGTACTACTTTTTTCTTTTCACTATCTAATATAGCATTTTCTTCTAATACACCATTTGGCTCTTTTGAATCAGGAGATACAGTTCTTACAACTCCACCTTCTGGTACTATGTAATCATCTCCGCAGTATCCGTAAAGCTCTAAAGCTCTTGAGTTTACAGCCGCTAAGTGTCCTGAAGCATGAGAAACTGTTATTGGTATTTCTTTGCTTACAGTATCTAAATCAAATTTAGTTGGATGTTCTCCACCTTCAAATTTAGTATTATCATAACCAAACCCTATTAGCCATTTTCCTTCTTCTACTGGGTTTTCTTTTAATTCTTTTCTTAATCTTTCTAATAACTCTTCTTTAGAAGTTACATCTCCTAACATAACTATCATTAAAGTTTGAGCTATAGCAACTATATGACCATGTGGATCTATAAATCCTGGTAATACCGTTTTCTTATTTAAGTCAATTCTCTCTGCCTCTTTATCTAATGCTAAAATTTCATCATTAGTTCCAACAGCTTTTATTTTGCCATCTTCAATTAAGATAGCTTCTGCAACAGTTTCATTTTGGTCTACTGTTATTACATTTCCATTAAAATATATTTTTTTCATACGTCAATCTCCCTTTTAGAAATTTGTCTTAATTTCAATAAATTAAACATACTTTAAAATTATTATCACATGAATAAAAACAGCAGACCATGTTTATTTTTACATAAAATTTTATGCATTTGCACAATTGACTTTTATAATACAACACGTCACGAATTATAATAAATATTTAATAATAGTACATAAGTAAATTTTACTTTTATCGCTTATATCATCTAAATTTATATCTAAAATCTCTTCTATTTTATTTACCTTATAATTGAGTGTATTCCTATGAATAAATAAAGCACTAGCTGTTTCATTCATTTTACAATTATTTTCATAATAAGAAGTTATAACTTTTAAATAATCAGTATTGTTCATATTATCATATGCTTCTAATACCCCCAAATTATTTTCATAAAATTTCTTTAAATTTTCTTTACTGTCCATATCTAAAAATAATCTATATACATCTATATCACTAAATCTAATATTTGATTTTTCATTTCTAAGGATCTTATTAATTTGAAGTATTTTTTTACTTGCTTCATATCCATTATGAAAAGTTTCTAATGTGCAATCTTTTTTATCCATTCCCAGATAAAACTCTAATTCTATAAATTCTTTCATTAGCTTAATATAAAAATTTCTCCTTACATAATTCAGCTCTACATCTATAAAATTAGTAACTTGTATCATTTCAGCATTTAAATCAATATTATCAATATCCTTTGAGTTTACTTCAATTATAGTTACATAGTAGTTCCAGTTTGGCTTATACCCAACTTTACTAAATACAGGCATAAATAGATCTTTATGATCAGGTAAAAATATAGCATCTTTTATAGCATTAGATAGCTCTATATAATTTTTTTCTGACTCAATAATACGAGCAGACAAATACCTCATAGTATCTCTCATCTCTACTCCCCAAGAAACAGAAAAAACAGGATAATCATTTTCATTACAGTAATTTATTATTTCTTCATCAACTTCATCAATATACTTTCCTATATATATGATAATTCCACTAGCTAACATCTCATGAGTTTTTTTAACAAGATTAAATAAATCGTCCTTTGATGTCATTGCTAATCCGGTAGTAAAAAGTAATTCTCCACCTTGTAAAAAACTAGCTACTTCTACACTCTCAACTAATTGAGTCCATCTCACTTTGTTTTTTAATCCGTTTTCTCCTGCTAGGAGTTTTACTTCATGCTTTTTTATTTCATTATATAGATATTTCAATCCTACTGACATTTCCTTCTCCTCTGATTCTTAATTTTTACTAATCAACTTGTATTATATTACAAAATATGAAAACAATAAAGTTTTGTCATTTTAATAGGCTTGATACCAAACCATTAGTACCAAGCCCTTTTAATTATTTATTATTTACTTTTTTCATATTTCTTTTCATATCTTGTATATTTTCTTTTACTGATGCTTTAAGTTTTTCTCCCTTTTCTTTGGTAATTACTTTTTCACTTACCATTTTATCAATTTTTTCACATTCAGCATTATAAATCTGTTCTTTAATTTCATCCTTTTTAGCTTCTCTATCTTTGATCATATAAGAGTCAATTCTTTTAACATCATCTTCTGTAAGCACTCCACTTTCTTTTAATTGACTGATACTTTCTTTTAGTACCCTTCCGCCTCTTGGACAAGGGCACTTAGGAGATGAATTATCCTCACTATATGTAGATGTAGTTGTTGTGCCTTCAATAGCATCAGCTTTCAAACTACCCCCACATAAAGCTCCAAGTATTATAGATAATGTAAATATTGTTAAAGCTATAGTCTTATTATTTTTTTTCATTTCTTACCTCCTTTTTGTTTACAAAAGTACTTTTGATTATACTTACTTTTCCCAAAAAGCTTAATTAAACCTTAATAATCTAATTTTTTTGAAAAAAATACCTACATAATTTTAATTTATGTAGGTATTTTGTAAATTTATAATACGAGTTTATCTACCACCAGTTAGTACTCCGTAAACTTTTCTCATATATTTTCTCATAAATATTGCAACACATGAACATATTGTTATTGTTATTATAGGTGCCACAAAAAATATTATTAAACTACTCATAGAGCTTATTGGCATTACCTTAAACCATATTTTTTTAATAATAGATTGCAACGGAATATGGAAGAAATAAATGAATATCCCGTATTTTGCTAATCTCATTTCTTTTCCTAAATCAAACTTATTCTTAAATCTTTCTCCTACTACATCATATAAAAACCATGCAAACGGAACACCACATAAGATTATTATATTTTCTGCAAGTAGCAATACATAATCATAGTATGGAATTTGAGGCATATATATTAAAACAGTTTTTAGCACTATAGCTAGAATATATCCTAATCCAAATAAATATCCTTTATCCTTATATTTCTTAAAGTATAAATCAAAATTACCTATGGCAAAACAAGCACCTACGGCAAACATTAATATAGGATAGTAAATTACATCAAAAAACCAGAATACTGTTATTACTAGTAAAGCTTTATCCTTTAATTTATCTATTATATAGTAGATTATTGGTGAAATTACTACATTTATCATTAATGCTCTAATATACCAAAACTGATATGGCAAAGGATAAATATAAGTATTTTTAAATAATTCTACTGCATTATAATCAGCTATTATTCTATCTGAGAACATGGCTCTACCAAAAGCAGTAAGTTCTACTAAGTATAATATGATAAGCCATCCTGTACACCATATAAAATAAGGTATAAATAAGCTTTTAAATCTTTTTTTGTATTTTGATATAAATGCCTCTGTTGATGGTTTAAATTTATAAAAGAATAGATATCCTGAAATTACAAAGAACATAGGTACAGCTATTCTTACGATTCCTTGTCCTATAACATTTTGTACTAATGTATTTACATTAAGTACAGATGAGTTTTCCAAGTTGTTAGAATGAAGAATAACAACAAAGAAAGTCATAAATAAAGACATATTTTTAAGTTTATTACTAAGGTATTTGTCCATAAGTTCCCCTCTTTCTGCATTTTAACATTTATTTTGCTAATTTTCTAATTGTCTACACTTTAAAATACCATAATTTCTTTTTTTTATCAATAAAACTAATATTACATTTATGTTATATTTCTAAATATTTCATATTATATATCTAAAAAATTTTCTTTCATAACTTAATCATAAAAAATATATATTAAAGTATAAAATTCTTATCATTAAAAAAAGTTGTACTATTTATTTATAGACAACTTTCTTTTATCTTATTCTTATATGAGTTATATTATATTCACATCCTTTAAGTATTTTATAAAGTCATCTACATCACTTCTGGCTTCATTCAACCCTAGACCATATTTATCCATAATCATAAAAACGATTTCTTCTTCATTTTCAACATTTTCAAGATTGTTCCAAATAAAACTTCCTATATTATTTACCTTTATTATTCCTTTAAAAGATGATGCTGTCTCACCTATTGGAACTAAAGCATTTTCTCCACAAATAGTTCTCATACAAAATTCTTTTTTTATTTTCATAACGACTTCCCCCTTAAAGCTATTATTCATATTAAAGTAATAGCTTTGTTAAAAATATATTGATATTCTATAAATATTATATTAATTTTAAACCCATGTCAATGTAAATATAAAAACATTTTCCCAGCTATAAAATTCATTATTTTTACTACTTAATTCTTTTTAGCCAAAATCATATAAATAATTAAAGAAATCTTACCATAATACTTTAATTATCATTGGTCAAAAATGTAACTTATCCAATTCCAAAAAGTTAGAATATTTTAAATATTTTCACTTAAATTATATATAATAAGAGGAGGTAAATATGACATGCACACTTTAGAAACCTTTGTACAAAATTTATGTGGTGAATTCAACAACAATGAACAGTTTAAGGCAAACCGACAGTAACATAATAACTTACCCTAAGGCCTGTCATATAAATGGCATATGTAATACTAAAATCAAAAACTTACCTAAAGATTTTAAAGAATATTTTGTAATAAAAGAGAGCTATTATGAGCAAGGTGGTAGAATAAATGCACTACCACATTTATTTCTATTTACTCTAAACAAAAAATAAAGTAGTTTTAGATTCCTACGAAATCCCAAAATCAATCTCCAACAAAGATTTTAGAAATAATAATCAAAATTTTATATTTTATAAATCAAATAGCTATAGTTTAATTTATTACATGAAAAAAGAAGGTGATAATAGGAGTCACCTTCTTTTTTCAAAACACATGTTATCTATATATTTAATCTATTTTATCTATTTTATCTATTTTATTTTATTACTACAAAGTAACAACTTGTATGTCGGTTACGATTTGTTATATTATAAGAATACCACCTTTAACTAATTATTTCAATAATATTTTTTTATTTTATTATAATTATATATATGAATACACATTAAATTTTTCACATTTTCTTACAATTATATTCGTACTAAAACAAAAAAATGATGCAATACATCCCTCTTAGCATTTATATGGGTAAGAGTTTACTATAATAATATCCTTTTACCTTTTTATTTCTACACAAATAAAGACAGGATTTCACATCCTGTCTTTTTTATATGTTATTTATGATTTATTCGCCTATATTATCTCTGCTTCTTCTAACTGCTTTAAAAAATCCCCCAAATCTTTTCTAGCATCTGATTTTTTTACCATGTACGTTTTTGTTATTAAAGATAAAATTTCTTCTTCACTTTTACATTCCCCTAAATTTTTCCAAACTAAAGCTTCTACTTCACTTAGACTAATTAGTCTGTTGCAACCTTTTTCTGATGTATTTTTGGGCATAAGAATATATTCGCCAGCAAATTTACGTAGATTAAAATCTTTTTTAATTTCCATAATTCCTCCCCCTTATATTCAAAGTTTTCCATCATCACATTATATGTCTTTTGTTAAATAAAATTTGCATAAATCTTTTCAGAAAAGTAGCCACCAATTAAATTCTACTTTAGTGCTACTTTAATGTCAACAAGCGAATCATACTTTTTTAATACATTTCTTTACAAAATAAAGCATTGTATTAAAATAATTTATTTGTTTTTGTTATTTATCAATTAATTTTATAACAAAATAAAGAAAGTAGTCACATTTTGCGACTACTTTCTCTATTTTGTGGAAAACTTCTAGAATTAATTAATATTAACAAATATTGAGATGTAAAAAATTAATTTTTGAGAAACAGAGTTGCCTGAAGCGGAGCGAAGGCATCTCATTTGAGTAACGGATTTATCCGAAGTGGTAACGAGGATATATCGTTGACGATATGCTTCTCAATTTTAGCGACATAGCGAAGCGAATTTTTTATTCTTTTACGGATTCTACTTTTAAAATTTCACTATTTGTATTGGAAAAATGTATCGTATTCGTACTAACACTTTTTCCAGCTTCAACTTTTTCAAACTTAGCACGATAAGTTATTCCACCTAGATAACAATTCCCCGGCGAAATAGTTTTATAATATACATACACTGTATTTAAATTTTTATCACTTAAATTTTCTACAGTAATTTTTTTATTTTCAGTAGTTATAGCTACTTGAGATTCCATAGTTGATAGATTACTCACCATATTATTTTTTGAGTCTAAGTATACATATTTATCCTGTGAATTAAATTCTATCTTACCACTAGATTCCATTGCAAGAGTACATGCACCTGGTTTCAAATTAGTAATTTTAAATTTTATAGTATCAGTTTTACCTGTTATTTTCATAGTTATTTCACCATAATCAATAACCTCTTGCGAAGTATTCTTTACTATTATAGCTAATACATTCTCTTTATTTACATCACTACCATCTTCTATAAACTTCCCAGAATATTCACCAATACTTACAATCTCCATGTTTTTATATGGAATAGAATAAGGAATACTCATTCCACCTACAGTTGTATTTTGTCCATTATCTTCACTTACTTCACCTTCACCTGAAGTATAACCTTCTATTTTATCAATATCCAGTTTATTTATATCAACTACTAATTTTTCTTCTTCAGCAATCGGATCTACTTTCTCTTCTACTTTTACATTAGTTTTTTCAGCTGCTTTATCTTTTTCTACATAGTATCCTATGACGCCTAAGCCCGTTAGACATATTAAGATAGCAGATATTATAATTATTAATATCTTCTTCAAAATAACCTCTCCTCATCTCCCATTTTTTCATAATAATTGTCTTTATAATAGCATTTATTTTAATTAAATTCCCTTTGTTTTATATAATAATTTTATTGTATCTTATATTAGTAAGTTTTTCAAACAAAAAATAAGCTTCATTTTGTAATATTACTAAAAAAAAGTTGCTAAACACAGCAACTCTTTATCTATGTTAACAACTTAGATTTTACATAAACTACACCCTCGTATATTTTCAACAAAATCCCTCTTATAGGAAGTAAAACCATCCACACTTTGAAAACATTTTCCCAAAAATAAGAATAACAATCTAACACTCTTCCTTTTCTAATTATCTTTCGAGCTACCGCCACCACATTACAAGGCCTAACCCATCCATCAAACTGTAAGTTTCCATCACCAATAGTTAAGTATCCCAAGTCTGATATGTCATGAATTCTATGAAGTAAGTATTTGCCATGCTTTGACTTGAATAATATAATTTCACCTTTATTTAATTTAGTAAAATTTCTTTTTTCAAGTATTACTTTATCCCTATTTTCTACTATTAACGGTGACATAGACTTACCTTTAACTGTGACTATTGCTTCATTTACTTTGCTTAATAATTCTTCAATATTAGGATATAAATCCTGGTTAGAAAATTTATTTATATTTCTAATCATAAGACTTCCTCCTTTACTTAAATATCAGCGATACCCTTATAATATAATTCTACTAATAGATTCCAAATCCTTTATTATAAATATGATTTCTAAAATATTGTTAATAATTACAAGCATTAACAATTCATAATACTTTTAAACCTTCCACATTATTTTATAAATACGCATAGTTTTTATTTTATAGAGTCTAGTTTTACAATATTTGTTATAATACAATTATGAATTTCAATTAAACATAGAAAAGGGGGAGAATTTTTGACGCAAAAAAATAAAAAATTCAAATTTGCAAAAGTAGTAATTATATTATTAGCATTATTAATAGCCATTCCAGTTTTTACATTCTACTCTTTTTACAATAAGTTAAATACAACAAGTGCAAGTGTTGAAGATACTTATGAATCTAAATATGAAAAAGTAGATGGTATAACAAACATATTATTATTGGGTACTGATGGAAGAGAAAAGGAGCTAGCTTATCGCTCTGACTGTATGATGATTGCCACTATTGATTCCAACAATAAAAATATAAAATTAACTTCTCTTGCTCGTGATACTTATGTAGATATTCCAGGTAAAGGGAAAGGTAAACTAAATGCAGCTTATTTTTGGGGTAAAGAAAAATTATTATTCCAAACTATTGAAGAAAACTTTGAAATAAAATTGGATAAATTTATTCAAGTTGACTTTGATAATTTGATGAACATTGTGTTTATATTAGGTGGAGTGGAAGTAGACGTTAAAGAACATGAGGTCGATATAACTAATAAATATATTGTACCTTCATATCAGCAATGTACTTATTCTAATAAAGGGGACATGAAGCTTTTAAGTTCACCTGGCAAACAAGTGCTAAATGGATATCAAGCTATTGCTTATACTAGAATAAGAATTACAGATAGTGCTATACATAGAGATCAAAGACAACGAACAGTTATTCTTTCTATGATAGATACTGTAAAAGATATGGATTTTTCTAAATATCCTCATTTATTAAATACATTACTTCCATATGTATCTACAAACCTTACTCCACAAGATATAATAAACATAGCTTTTACAGCATATAATTTTAAACCACTAACTATAAAACAAGGACAATTCCCAATAATCGATAACGTCCATGTTAAAGGCGGTAAATATAAAAACGCCGGATGGGTTTGGCTATATGATTTAAACTCAAGACAAGTTTTACAAGACTTTATAAATAATGATATTGATATGGATAAGCACGAATATTTAAAAGATAATAGTAATGTACAACTTAATTATTAAATTTAAAAGATAATACAAAATGCTGTAGCATAGGTTTAGTCACTTATGCTACAGCATTTATTTATAAAAAAGTTACATCTTAACCATAGATGCACCTGTTAAAGTCGTTCTATATATATTATCACTAAGCACTCCTTCAAATGGATCATATGAATCAATTACAACTCTTCCAAAATACATTCTACTATTCGAAGTATTTATACTGTAATACCATTGATTTTTACTTGCTTTTTTTATAGTCTTTCGGCTGCTTCCATCTAACTTCATTGAGCATATACTACCATTTGTATTGATATAATACATTTTATTATTATATAAATTTATGCCTTTAGTAAAATGCTTTGATAAACGTTTGTTATTTTTTCCAGTAGAAGATATTTTGTATACTTGGCAAGTATCGTCATTTTCATCATAAAGATTTTTATCATTATAAATTGTATAGTATATATTTCCTTTATAATAAACCATATCATCTATACAAGACTCTTCTTTTTTGCCTGATTTATATTTATAAACTGTTGTTCTAGACTTAGTTTTTTTGTTTATTTTGTAGATTATAGAAGTCTCATCCCCTATAGCTGATATGTATATATAACCTCCAGATAATGACATGTCACCTATATATCTAGATGTTGTAGTATATAAAGTTGATACAGTTTTCTTAGTTGATAAGTTATAACGACATAAAGATGACACTTCATCATAATTACTATTCGTTGTTTCCTTTATGTAGTATAAGTAATTATCTTGTACAATAAATGAATTATATCCGTAGTTTCCTATTAATTTAGTTTTTCCTGTACCATCAGTTTTAACTCTATATATTCCATAGTTGTTACCTGAATCATATACTCCCACATAATATATATAATTTCCAACTACATTTATGTATGGCTCTTCTGCTGCATTATTTACTATTTGTTTTTTTGTACTTCCATTTTTATAAGTTCTGTAAATATAATAATAGTTTGACTCTTCAGTTTTTTTGTATGTCTTACTGCTTCTTACATAAGAGTAGTTCCCTCTGGTCGCTGAGTAACCTCCGTTACTTATGTTTGAATTGCTGTTACCATATACTGAGGCTGCATCAACATTCTTTGTAAAACCACAAGTAATTATTGTGCATACTACTAATACGGCAGATAAAATTTTCTTTAATTTACTCATATATTCCCTCCATAATCCTTATATAAGTTTAATATATCCCAATATAACCTTTTTCCTCTATATTTCTTATTAAGTTGTAATCTATTTGTAAATTATCTAATTATATTTTTGAACTTGACAAATTTCGACTTTTTTTATAAAATATACGCTGGAACTTAAATAAAATATTCCTTATCAAGAGAGGTGGAGGGACTGGCCCTATGAAACCCAGCAACCGGTCGAAAGACAAAGGTGCTAATTCCTACAGAAGAATTCTGGAAGATAAGATTACGTATATAATCTCTTTCTTACCGGAAAGAGATTTTTTTATATAAAATTTTAATCAAAACTCATATTTTAGTTAAATTATTTCTGATTTAAAATCAAATTATAAGGTAATAAAATAAATAGAATTAAAGGAAATGGAGAAATACAAGTAATATGATCAAAATAGATACAAAAACAATAGTGACAATCGGCGTTGCTGCTGCTCTTTATGGAGCCTTAGGATTTGTTGGAATTCCCATTGGTCCCAATACACAATTAAAACCTGCCATAGCACTACTTGCAATCTTTTCTGCTCTATTTGGTCCATTAGTTGGATTTTCAATGGGCTTTTTAGGTCATATGCTGACTGACATGATTGCTGGTTGGGGAATCTGGTGGGGCTGGGTAGCAAGCTCTGGTATTATGGGTCTTTTTATGGGCCTAGTTTTCAGATGCAAGAAATTTAGCATAAAAGATGGTTTATGCAATAAGTTCCACGTTTCATATCTTGTAATTACAGGTATGATTGGTATTATCTTAGCATTTATATTTGCTGCTGGTTTCGACGTAGTTGTTATGGGTGAACCTTTAGACAAAATGAAAATTCAAGCTGCTCTTGCCATATTTACAAATGGAATAGTATTTTTGGGTATTGGAGTTCCAACTATACTAGGTTTTGTTAGAGCAAATAAAAAAAATAGTGGATTAAAGATTGAGGACTAAAGTCTCAATCTTTAATCCACTATGGCGCCAACGATATGGCTTTGCTCGCGCTTCAGCCATCTCCGTTGCTTAAAATTTTTATAACATAGCGCCAACGATATGGCTTTGCTTACGCTTCAGCCATCTCCGTTGCTTAAAATTTTTATAACATAGCGCCAACGATATGGCTTTGCTTACGCTTCAGCCATCTCCGTTGCTTAAAATATCAATCTAAAAATCGAGGACTAAATAAAGTAAAAAATAAGGAGAATATAATGATAAGTTTTAAAAACTTTAGTTTTAAATACAACAATGTAGTTGATAAAACTTTAAAAAATATAGATATAACTATAAATAAAGGTGAAAAAGTCTTAATAGTAGGACCAAGCGGTTCTGGAAAATCTACTCTTTCTCATTGTATAAACGGACTTATTCCTTTTTCATACAGTGGTGAAATTGAAGGCGAACTTATAATAGATAATATTAAACCTTATGAAAAAAGTTTATCGGATGTAAGTAAAAAAGTCGGTACAATAATGCAAGATCAAGACTCTCAATTTATAGGCCTTTCTGTTGGGGAAGATGTTGCATTTAACTTTGAAAATGACGCCATACCAGTTAAAGAAATGAAAGTTAAAGTTGTAAATGCACTCGAATTAGTAAACATGGTTGATTTTATTAATCACAGTCCTTATGAATTATCCGGAGGACAAAAACAAAGAGTCTCATTAGCTGGAGTTCTTGGCAATGATGCTGAAATACTTCTTTTCGATGAGCCTTTAGCTAACTTAGATCCAGCTAGCGGAAAAGAAGTCATGGAGTTAGTTAATAGTATTCATGAAAAAACAAACAAAACTATTATAATAGTTGAACATAGAATTGAAGATGTTCTAGAACAAGCTTTTGATAAAGTTATTGTTATAGACAGAGGTGAAGTTAAAGCTATTGGTGCTCCTGATGATATCTTAAAGTCAGACATATTGTCAAAAAGCGGACTTAAAGAACCTCTTTATGTATCTGCTATGAAATATGCCAATTGCAATCTAGATAAAATAAATAACTTAAGAGACTTCAATAACTTGGACGAAGACTCTAAAGAAAAAATTAAAAATTGGTTCAACAATGAATCTACAAATATTTCTATGAAGAACAATAATAAGGAAGAAAAAATTCTAGAGGTGAGGAACTTAACATTCTCTCATGATAAAAATAAAAATACTTTAGAAAATGTATCTTTCCACCTTAATAAAGGTGAAATTCTAGCTGTTCTAGGAAACAATGGTGCAGGAAAATCTACTTTATGCAGAGTTATAACAGGAATATTAAAATCTAAAGAAGGTAATATCTTCTTAAAAGACGAGTGTATAGACTCTTGGAGCATAAGTAAAAAAGGTTCTTCCATAGGATATGTGATGCAAAATCCAAATCAAATGATATCTCAACATATGATAAAGGACGAAATTGCCTTAGGATTAAAATGCAGAGGGTATTCAAAAGAAGAAATAGATACAAAAGTTGAAGAAGTTCTAAAAATTTGCGGTCTATACCCTTATAGAAACTGGCCAGTTACAGCACTTAGCTACGGTCAAAAGAAAAGAGTAACTATAGCATCTATTTTAGCAATAAATCCAGATGTCATAATTCTTGATGAGCCAACTGCTGGACAAGATCACAAACACTATACTGAGTTTATGGAGTTTATAAAAACTTTAGCAAACAAAGGAATTTCTATAATCCTTATAACTCATGATATGCAATTAACACTAGAGTATTGTGATAGAGCCATGGTACTTTCTGCTGGTAAAAAAATAGCAGACAATAAACCATCATGTATTTTAACTGATGAAAATATTATAAAACAAGCAAACTTAAAAGAAACGTCATTATCAACTTTAGCAAAAGCTATTGGTATAGAAACTCCAGATGATTTTGTACAGTTCTTTATAGATTATGAAAGATAGGTGAAAGACAATGAGTAGAGCCCAAACTCTATATATTGAGGGTGACTCTATTTTCCATAGATTAAGTGGTGTAAGTAAAATATTATTATTCCTTACTTGGACAATGATAACAGTAATGTTTCTTGATATAAGAGTGTTCTTAGTTATGGGAATAATTAGTACAATCATGCTTTATTTTGCACAAATACCATCAAAAACATTAAAACCACTACTATGGATAATGGTTGTTTTCAATATAATAAACGTAATTTTTATACTACTAATAACGCCACAGTATGGAAGTGAATTAGTAGGAACAAACACAAAACTAATCAACATAGGATATGCATATATAAACAAAGAGACTCTATTCTATGTTTTAACTATATCATTAAAATATGCAGTACTAATGCCAATAACTGCTATTTTTATATTCACAACACATCCAAGTGAATTTGCCAGCAGTTTGAACAAAATAGGTATACCATATAAAATTGCTTATGCTGTAAATATAGCATTTAGATATATCCCTGATGTACAACGTGAGTACAGAGATATTCTAGATGCTCAACAAGCAAGGGGACTAGCATTCCACAAAGGCGAAGGTAGCATCGGCGAGATTTTAAGAAATTACACTACAATATTCGTACCATTAGTTTCTTCTTCTATTAAAAGAATTGAAACTGTTTCAAATGCTATGGAACTAAGATCTTTTGGTAAGAAAAGAAAAAGAACTTGGTATAGTTATGAAAAGCTAAAGGGCGTGGACTTTGCTTTTATAGCAGGATGTATTATAGTTTTTGCTATGGCAATTTATCTAAAAAACAATATAATAACTGGATTTTATTATCCTTTATAAAAATAACCTGGGTTCATATAGTATGATTACCCAGGTTATTTTTATAACATTATAATTTATTATCTATTTAACTAAAATTAGCATTTAATTTTCAAACTTTTCAAGACTATCATCTGCTTCTCTAAATCTTTTAAATATACATTTAAACCCTTTTCCAAATAAAAATATAAATGATAGTATTAAAATCGACAGTAATGCTCCTGATGAATCTATAAATACATCTGTTAAACTACCTTCTCTGCCTAAAATTTGTAGTTGTCTTCTTTCATCATATACTGCATATAAAAGTGTAAGGGTAAATGAAATACATGCCGAAAATATTACTTGTCTTGATAGTATGTATATTACTATCATCATAAAGCCACCTATTATAGCATACATGGCAAAATGAGCTGCTTTTCTTACTAAAATATTTTTACTATGACCTTTTAATGCATTCTTTATTCCATCTTTTATTTTTATTAGAGTTTCATTTTCTAGAGTTACTCTATCTCTTATTTCTTCCACTATATTAACTACAGTATTAGACTGTATTGAAGAAGACTCTCCATCTTGGCTAGAAAAATAATACATAGTTCCCATACTTACTATTAACAGCAGTATACATATGACTTTTTTCATCTATGTCCTCCTTATTAATCTGCATTATACACTTTTCTACATATACTAATATATTCTAACATACTCATTTTTTTCTTACAATGTTTATCACATACATTTTATTACAAAAGTATAACTTTTATTTTTTTATTATTTACGGTATAATTATACATATGTTTACACATTTAGATAATAATCTTATTTTTTACATGTGTAGATAAACAAATTAAATATTAACTAGCAAGGTCAAGAAGGGAAAAAGAAATGTCAAAACTAAAAAAAACTATAATAGCACTTTTATGTCTATTAGTGGCGGTTCCTCTGTTTGTATTTGGATTTATTTACTTTAAATTAGGTTCAATACATGAAAGCACTGATTATATTTCAAAAATAGATGAAGTTAAAGGTGTAACTAATATTCTCTTAACTGGTATTGATGCTAGACCTGGAGAGACAGCATCAAGAACTGATTCTATGATGATTCTTACTATAGACAATAATAACAAAAGTGTTAAACTAACTTCACTAGCTCGTGATACTTATGTACAATTACCAGGACGTGCTCCAGGAAAACTCAATACTGCCTATTTCTGGGGTAAAGAATCTATGCTTTTCGAAACTATAGAAAATGAATTTGGTATTGGACTTGACAAAATAATTCAAGTTGATTTCAATGCTTTAATGAGTATTGTTGATGTACTTGGAGGTGTAGAGGTTAATGTGCCTGCTAACAACTTAGCTGAAATTAATAAATATGCAAAAAAATGTTATGGTGTATATACTTCATCAAGTAAAGGTGAGTTCCAACAAATAACATCGCCAGGAAAACAAACTTTAAATGGTTATCAAGCATTAGGTTTTTCACGTGTTAGAAAAGTAGACAGTGCAATAGATAGAGATGAAAGACAGCAGGAAGTACTTATGGCAATAACTGATAAAGCTAAATCAATGCCTATAACAAAATATCCCCAGCTATTAAATACTATACTTCCTTATGTAAAAACTAACTTAAGCAGTTCGGAACTATTAAATTTAGGTATAACTGCATTAGGAATAATAAATAGTAGTGATGATATTAAAACCGCAGAATTCCCAATCATCGATGATGTTCATGTAAAGGGTGGTATCTATAAAAATGCTGGATGGGTTTGGCTATATGATAAAAACTCAACAGTTGTACTTCAGGACTTTATATATAAAGATATAGATATGGAAGATAATGAATATTTAAATGATAATAGTAAAATACAACTTAACTACTAAATCTATGAATTTTACTCACCAACAAAAACTAAATAATCAAATAAAAAAGTAGGAAATATAATATAATTTTCCTACTTTTTTGTTTAATCTATTTAATTGATATAGAATAGTCAGATTTACTTCTTAAAAACTCTATAAAGTCATTCCTAAGTTCTGGTCTTTTTAGTGCAAAATCAACTGTAGCTTCTAAAAATCCTAATTTATCTCCAACATCATATCTTCTTCCTTCAAAGTTATATGCATATATAGCCTCTTTTGTAGCTAAAGTTTGAAGTGCATCAGTAAGTTGAATTTCCCCACCTTTTCCTGGTTCTTGATTTTCTAATATATTAAATATTTCAGGTGTTATTATATATCTTCCTAATATAGCTATGTTCGACGGAGCCTCTTCAACCGATGGCTTTTCAACCATATCTTTAACTTTATAAACTCTATCTTCTATATGTTTAACATCAAGTATTCCATACTTGTCTACATTTTCTCTTGCAACTTCTTGAACTCCTAAAATTGAAGTTTTATACTCATCATAAGCCTGTATCATTTGCTTTAAACACGGAGTTTCAGCATCCACTATATCATCTCCTAGTAAAACCGCAAATGGCTCATTCCCTATAAAACTTTTAGCACAATGTACTGCATGTCCAAGTCCCTTAGGCTCTTTTTGTCTTATATAATGTATATTAACCATGTTTGATATTTCTTGAACCATACTTAGCATTTCTTTTTTTCCTTTTTGTTCAAGCTCTAACTCTAATTCTACAGATCTGTCAAAGTGGTCTTCTATAGATTTTTTATTCCTACCTGTAACTATTAATATTTCTTCTATTCCAGACTCGATAGCTTCTTCTATAATATATTGAAGCGTTGGCTTATCAACTATTGGTAACATTTCCTTTGCTTGTGATTTAGTAGCAGGTAAAAATCTAGTTCCTAATCCTGCTGCCGGTATAATTGCTTTTCTAACTGTTTTGTTCATCTTTTTCTCCCATTTTACTACTATCTAATTTTAATCACTATAAATTCCATATTATAGTATATCTTAATCTTCTATATCTGTACATACTTTCTCTGAAATAAAAAATTTGCTTCACTCATGCCCAATGATGTATTTTTACTTCACTTTAGATGCATCTGGAACTCCATTTAAATAGATTAAAATTTATAATTTGTCTACAAATAATATAAATTATAAATTCCTTTAATGTAAAAAAGCCATTCCTATATAATATAGGAATAGGCTTCTATACAATTAACTACAATAATATTCTTTATACCATCTGGCAAATTTTCTTAAGCCATCTTCCAAAGAAGTAGACGGTTTAAAATTAAAATCTTGAACTAAATCATCTACATCAGCATATGTTTGATAAACATCTCCTGGTTGCATTGGTAAAAACTCTCTTTCCCCTTCTTTTTCTATTATACCTTCCTCAATCAAACATTTTTCTAAAGTTTCTACAAAGTATAACAATGATTCTGGTTGATTATTACCTATATTATAAACTTTATATTTAGCACCATCTTCAGTTTCATCTGGTATTTTCCCCATTACATTTATTACACCTTCTACTATATCATCAATGTACGTAAAGTCACGTCGCATATCCCCATAATTAAATATTTGAATCTTTTCACCTTTAACTAATTTATTCGTAAATCCAAAGTAAGCCATATCTGGTCTTCCCATCGGCCCATAAACAGTGAAAAATCTAAGTCCTGTACAAGGTATTTTGTATAATTTTGAATATGCATGCGCCATTAACTCATTAGATTTTTTAGTAGCTGCATAAAGTGACACAGGGTTATCTACTTTATCATCTGTCGAATACGGTACTTTTTTATTTGCACCATACACAGATGACGACGATGCATAAACTAAATGTTCTACTGGATGTCTACCTTCATCATAAGAGTGTCTACATGCTTCTAATATATTGAAAAATCCAGTCATATTTGAGTCCATATATGCCTTAGGATTTATTATGGAATAACGAACACCAGCTTGAGCGCCTAGATTAACCACTATATCTGGTTCATAGTTTAGGAATATATCATTTATAAATTTATCATCTGCTAAATCACCTTTAACAAATGTATATTCTTTATAATTTTCTAATTGAGTTAATCTGTCTTTTTTTAGTTGAACTTCATAATAATCATTCATATTATCTATGCCAACTACCTTCATTCCTTTTTCTAATAATTCTTTTGATAAGAAGTAACCGATAAATCCAGCTCCTCCTGTTACTAGTATTGTTTTTTTGATATTTAATAAATTATTCATTTTTTCACCTATACTTTTACAATTAATATAATTAGTAATAATATACCTATTTTTATCTTTGAAGAAGCATTCTTTTTTTGATTTTTTTTGTAGTACTCATTATTATTTCATCTTTAGTAATTAGTAAATATAAAGCTCCTAATAATAAGTATGTTACTCCTCCTACTACAACTTCTACTATCAAAGTTAATATTGAAGCTCCCATATAATTTCCTATCATACGAACTACTAAATACATTATACCACCTGGTATTGTAAATAGTATAAAACTTCTAATATATGATACAATAGGTAATTTTTTCCTCACATAAAAAGCTTGTACTACACATACAGATATCTCTGCAAATACTGTTCCAATCACGGTTCCCATAGCTTGTAACCTACTAATTAATAATAAGTTTATTATAACATTCACTATAGCACCTGTAAAAACAGATACTATATATATTTTATCTTCGCAACTAGGTATCAAATATTGTGTTCTTATTATGTTTGCAAATGCTATAAAAGGAACTGTAATGGCTAGTACAGTAATTAAAGGTCCGCAGACTAAAAATTCATCACCAAAAAATACTGGAACAAACTCATGAGATATACTCGCTATTCCAAATCCTAAAGCAAAAGCTATAAACATTATATACTTCATTGATATCTTTATATACTTTTGTGTTTCCTTATTATCTCCCTTAGCAATCATATTCGACATTCTAGGTAACATTACAGTTCCAAATGCAGTTATAATCGTCATGGGTATATTAATAATCTTTTCTGAGTTTTCATAAAAACCAACTTGAGTCTTTGTTGCAAGACTACCAAGCATTATTTTATCCATAACTTTATATAAACTTACTGCAATAGCTGGTATAAATAATACCGCCATTGGCTTTAGATGTATTTCAACTTCTTTCCATGTAGGTTTTACAAAAGATACATATCTTCTTAGGAAGAACCACACTATAGATTGACTTATAAATGACCCTAATGCCATTATAGTTACATATATCCAAAGATCATTTTTTGATTTTACAAAAGTAAATATTAAAACTACTGTAAGTATTTTTATGATTGTATTTCTTGTTACGGTAAGCTTAAACTTCTCTATTCCAAAATAAAACCAGTTTATATCAAATAGTGCTCCAAGTACGTAAGTCCCTTGGATAAATACATACAGTCTATTTTCTTTTACTATGAATAATGCATAAAATATATAAGCAAATATTACAAATACTGATATCAATGCATGTAAACAAAATATACTACTAAATGTTCTATTTAAATCCTCTCTATTGTCCCTTGATTTAGCAATCATACGATTACCATAATTTTTTATTCCTAGCATAGCAAATAAAACAAAGTAATTTGCTATAGAATAGGTATATGAATATATACCTATTTTTTCAGCGCCTAAAACTCTTGATATATACGGTGATGTTACAAGAGGTAACAAAATAATTAATAATTCATAGGCACTTTGATATATAAAATTCATCTTTAATTTACTCATAACTACTCCTAATTTATCTTTGAATAACTATATTACACAAGGATTGTAAGCACTTTAAATTGAACTTGACTTTTGTTAACATATAAAATGGATCTATTTTTAGTCCTTGTAAATAAGCTGTTTTAGCCTTAGTGAAATCCCTATTATTAATATATCTAGGCACTAAATTTGAAACTTTATGAGCTTTTAATCTTTTATTATTTTCATAATACTCAGCATAAATACTATTTACCATTTCTATTCCTTGTATTTTTTTTGAACTATCACTAGATATCCTGTCACCTTCATGAATGTAATAATGAAGTAATTCTTCATCTACAAAGTCCACTTTAAATTCTTTAGCTATTCTTAACCACATTTCATAATCTTGAGCTGCTAGTAGCTTGGTATTAAACATTCCTACTTTGTCAAAGCAATTTTTTTTAATCAATGCTACTGATGTTGGTCCTATAAAGTTACTCCATAATAATTTTTCAAAAACATTCCCTCTATATAACTGATGTTTTTCCATTTTATCCTTTTTAGCTACTTTATCATGTATTAGCTTTTTACAGTAGACAAAATCACAATTAGATTCAATCATTTTTTGTACTTGTTTCTCTAACTTAGTATCATACCACTCATCATCATCATCTAAGAAGGCTATATATTCTCCGTTAGACGCTTTTATACCAGTATTTCTTGCTGCACAAGCACCTTTATTGGTTTCATGTTCAATATATTTAATTCTGTCATCCCCTAAAGAAATTACCATGTTTTTAACATTATCTCTATCTGCAAAATCATTAGGACTATCATCCACTATAAATAGTTCAAAATTATCATAAGTTTGAGTCAATATACTATTAATTGCTCTTTGTACCATTGTAGATTCTCTTTTATAAGTAGTAATAATAATACTAACTAATCCCTTATTCTGCATATTATTTTACCTCCATTTTAGGTAATTCTATCCAACTACCTAACATCTCATCCATTTCAAGTTTTTTTATTCCACACCAAGGATAGTAGGTAATTTCTCCAAAATATATTTTCCCATTAATATTATAAAAATCTACTCTTACAAATGGATCCTCCTTAGATAATAGCTTACTTAACTCCAGCATCTTTTCATGTTGTTCAGGCCTTTTAACCGGTGAATGGTTTATTAGATCTTCCTTATCAATAATAGCAGTCATATTCCAATCATTATCATAAAAATCAACTTGAGCTATCCCTTCTTCATCTCTCATTTGACAAAATAATACTAATTTTGGTTCCCCATTAAAGCAAAAGTATTTATAATCTGGAAGGTCATTTAGCGTTTCATCTACCATAAATTCTTCACAAATAATTCTAGGTTTAACATTTTTATATGGCCATTCTCTTCCAAACCAAAACCAACTTTTTTTCATCCATTTATTAAGTTTAGCTTTTGATTTTTCTATATCCAATTTATTTTTATCTTTACAAACAATATTACAATGAGAGCCATGAGTACATTTTAATACAAATTTTTCAGGTAATTCATCCCAATTAATTTCATCCACACTATTATATACTCCTATAAGTGGTATTAAATATTCTTCACCTAATTTTTCAGTTATATATTCTCTAACCTTATACTTATCTACTCTATAAGCAAATTCATTTTTTCTATAATATAACTTTAGCCACTGTAATTTTTCTGTAAAAGTCTTTGGGTTTTTCAAATCTAGTTTTTTACCTAACTCTGTTCTATATAAAATTTTTAAATACATTTTATCACTCATCCAATTAAATAAACCTCTATCCCCTAAAGGCCTAAATAATCTCCATGGTGAAACAATATATTTCTTTATTTTGCTAGACATTTCATATTCTCCTTTTTATACTTCTCTTAATTTATATTTCAAGGTTGTTTAATTGCTTATTTTTTTATCTGAATATATAGCTATAGCAAATAATAAAAATAATACATTATACGGTAGATTAAATATATATACTTCTGTTATTCCAAATAATATATAAATAAATATACATATTAATGCTTTAATATTTTTTTCTTTGAAAGCTTTTTTTGCAACTAAATAATATCCTATAACAAAAACAATTAATATTATTATTCCATATCTAACAGCTATATGACCATAAGCATTATCCAGTGCTGTAGTATCATATAAGGCTGTTTTTTTAGAAGCATATGTTGATATAATTTCTATTTTTTGACCTATTATAGAATACCCTTGATTAATGTAATAATCATGAAGCAACTTTATCCTTCCACTAAGCAGTTTATTTATTAAAAAGTAAATCTTATTATTAGGATCATATAGTACACCTAGTGCTATACTTACAACCGAACTCATTATAATAGATATTTGAGTTCCAATATATATAGCTTTATTCAATATATCAATTCTTTTTATAGGTTTATGCTCAAGGTATTTATAAATAGCTACCATAATTATAAGAATAAAAATTAATAAAGAACTTGTTCTACTATCACATACCTTAAGAATAAACAAACCTAATAGTAATAGTATTAAATAATCTTTGTAGTTGAACTTTTCCCATCTAATCCATACACTAATAATAATTAATTGTAAAATTTGACCTGCAAATGCATTTGGATGTGTGAATCCTAAACTATATCTTATATCTCCGTCACGTCTAGTAAAAATTCTATTTTCTATAACTCCACTTAAAGCTAACATTACAATAATAGAAATACACAAAATTTGTATAAATAAGGTTAACTTAATAACTTTATTTATATCAATATCTTTGGCAGCTACAATAAATATAAAAGCTGTTAGCAACAATTTAACACCACTAAAATACGCTGATATAAAAATAAGGGTTCCTATTAAAACAATTTTTAATATCTCATTTTTTTTATAATTTTGGTAACAGATTACCTTTATAAATAAAAGTGCATATAATGGATAAATTATAATTTTAGCCAACAAATCAGGATCTACTCCGAAAAAGCTTTTTAATGTAGTAAATTTAAAGAAAAAGTTCACTACCATAAAAGTTATATATGAGAAGTAAAAAAGATGTTCAGGAGATATATTAACTTCGTTATCTAAAAACGGCATTGTTTTGTTTAATAATTTATTAAACAATTTCAAAGGGTCTTTTATAAACTCTTTCATTCTATATATCCTTTCTTTCACTTATAAATTTAATAATATTTTCAGCTCTTTTTTCTAACGTCAAAGTCTTAGCCTTCTCTATACTACCCTTAGCTAGACTATCTCTTAGTTTTTTATCCTCATGTAGCTTTTCAATAGCCTGTTGTATTTCTTCCACACTTTCAGGATTTATTTTGATAGAACATGTTTCATCTAATATTTCATTGTTGAAAGGTTTATCAGATGATATAACTGGCGTACCACAAGCTAAGGCTTCTATTATAGCATTACAACACCCTTCATTTAATGTTGGAAGCACAAAAACATCAACAGCACTGTAGAAGTATGGTAATTCTTCGTTATTTATGGGTTTTGCAAATAAACACTTACTGCTAGTCGGAACTAGCTTACCCTTTCCTGCACATGCAAAATTTACATTTCTTGTGTTTTCAACTGCTTTTTCCAGCCTTAATACTCCTTTACGATCGTCAAAGCTTCCTACAAAACCTACTATAAAGTCATCTTCTTCAAATCCAAACTTTTCACGAGATTCTTTTTTATCTCTTGGATAGAATCTTTCTTTTCTATATCCATTTGGAAACACTTTTATCAAACTTTCTGTAACTATTCTTTCATCCAATAATAAATCTTTATTTCTTCCTGATACAGCTACTACTCCTGCTAAAGATTCTAACTCTTTTGCCACCTCACTAGCACCAAAATTCTCTATCGACCAATTTGTAGATTCTCCATGTGCCATAAAAGATGGTATATTCAACTCTCTGCCCATTCTAGCCGCAGTAATTCCTGCTGGCGTTACGAAATGACCATACACTACATCTGGTTTTTCCTCCATTTTAGAAATAACTTTTCTTACAGATTTAGTAAATAAGTTTGTAGTAAGAGGTGCTGGACTCTTTCCCAAAATCCTATGAGATTGACCGAAGCCAATAAATTTAGGGAAATAAACTTCTACTTCATTATTATTTTCAGTCATTTCTATTTTTTTATATGGAATCCTTGAATATTTAAAATTCAAGTTTACTGATAGAGGACATATTACAGACATTTTAATTCCTTTATCTGCCATTGCCCATACTAATTGTTGAACAAATACTAAACCACTTGGATCAACTTCATTGGGATATTTATTAACTATAACACAAATATTTTTCATCCTTAATAACCTTTCTCTAAATCTCTTCAATAAACTCTATCAACGAATTAATAATCGTATTAGTATTTGATATATACTTATTAAAGTTCATATTATCAATATTTTTCACTGCTTCTTCCAGTTGGTCGCAATCTTCACATGAACATATTAAATTCATGCTATCAAATTGTTTCATTAACTGTAGTTGATGGTTGTCTACATGTTCTCCGTACTTTGCAAGACGAGCAACAGCAATAACCTTTTTGTTTTGCTTTAATGCACCTACAATAGCACCTGTTCCTCCATGAGTTATGACTTTATCACATGAATTCATAGTACTAATAAATTCTTCTCTTCCTAAAAATTTTTTACATTTAAAGTTTCTAGGCGTATAGTCACTGTAACCTATTTGTGCAAAAACTTCTTCTCTTATAATGCCTGCTTCTATTAACCTATCTATTTCTTTTAATAGTCGATTAAATTGAAACTTCTGTGAACCTAGAGTTACAAATATCATTATTTTCCTCCTAATAAATGCTTCCTTTAAAAATTGCATCGGGATATACATCTAGCATTTGTTCCCACTGAACATAGAATCTGTCTGCAAACTTATATATAAGTTTACCTGTTTCAGTTCCTGAGGTAACTTTTGCAAATGACTCAATATAAATTAATTTTTTCTTAAATAATTTAGCTATCAAACACATAGGTATCATAGCTAATACCCCTGTGCAAATCACCACATCTGGTTTTTCTTTTATATATATTTGTATAGTTTTAAATAAATTTATAACCATTCTCGGTATAAAAGACAATTCTTTTCTATTAACTTGCTTTAAATAATATACTCTTTGACCTTGTACATCACAACAATAATCTGTTCTTTCTGTAAGTATAAAACTATCATATTTTTCTATTAATGGCCTTAGCATTAATAATTGCTCATAATGTCCTCCTGAAGATGCAGCAAAACAAATCTTTTTTTTACTACTTTTTTTCATAAAGTATAAATCCTCCAATATTTTCATACGCTTCTAACTTCTAGATTGCTCTATAACAATATAACCATTTTATATTATATAACAAATTTTATTAATTTTGTTATTTTTGTTAATTCCATATTATTTTTTATTTATTTTCATTAATTAATATATTTTTATTTTTATATCTTGAATAAAATATTATTAATACAATTACTATTAAAATAATTATTGTTAAATTTCCTAAAGAAATATTTCATATAAAATAAACATATATATGGTTCAATTACATAGCTATTCCTAAAGGTATGGCACCTTTCAATTCTATTATAAGTACCACTGATAATAACATTAACTTAAAATATTCCAATCGTTCATTTTCCCTTAAACACGAATAAAACCATCAGATAATAGTTAATTATTATACTGATGGTTTTTAATTTTTTCACCGTCTACATTAAACAGTTTTAGTTATTTATTAAACTAACTAAGATGCTGTCTCGTCACCTAACAAAACTTTGAATGTTTTAAATATCAGCTTCAAATCAAGGATTAAATTTCTGTTTTCTATATACTGCAAATCCATTTCTACCCACTCATCAAATCCGATAGTGTTTCTACCGCTAACTTGCCATATACAAGTTAACCCTGGCTTTACAAGTAATCTCTGAATTTGATACTGGTTATATTGTTCTACTTCAGATGGTATAGGAGGTCTTGGTCCTACAAAACTCATATCTCCCTTTAGAATATTAAAAAGTTGTGGCAACTCATCTATACTTGTTTTTCGTATGAATTTACCAACTTTGGTTATTCTCGGATCATTTTTTATTTTAAATACCGGTCCATCCATCTCATTAAATTCTTGTAAATTTACTAATAAGTCCTCAGCATTAGTCACCATACTTCTAAATTTATACATGGAAAATAATTCTCCATTTTTTCCACATCTAGTTTGTGCAAATATTACTTTGTCTTTAGGATTCTCTATCTTAATAAGTAGAGCTACTATAAAAAATAATGGCGATAATATAACTAACCCAACAAAAGATGCTATAAAATCAAAAGTTCTTTTCCAAAGTAAATAAAAAAAGCTTTCATATGGTTTGATTTTTTTACTAATTTTATGATTTATTATACTTTTTTCCACTAAATTACCTCATTCCCCCGTAATTCTATTTTTATACTCCATCGATATAAATATATATAAAAATCTTTTTACCTAATATCTCTCACTATAATTGGTATCATTCAATAAAGTATATTAATTATACTATCACGGTATATTTTTTTATACAAGTATAAAATTACACATTTTGACTAATACATATAACTTTTTCTATATATACTCAAAAATCAACAATTTAAATAGCTGTGTACAAGTACTTCAAACTTTGTAACACAGCTTATTTATATTATAATATTTTTTTCAATAAAGGTATTTTTTTCAAAGTCAAAATAATTATACTTCCAATAATAATTATTAAAGTAACAGTTACTAAGCATGCTGGCATGGTTTTAATAAATGGCTTTAATAAATATATAAATTTGTATAAAAACAATCTACGTAAAAATTCCTCAATTAAGTATATACCAAATGTACATCCACCAATAGTGCATAATAAATTACTAGTTTTTTCATTCACTGTAATTTTATCAAATATGAGTTTCACAAACAAATAAGTGAAAATAGTTGGAACTGCTATGAAAGCACCTAACCACTTTTGTGTTTTAAAATCACCTGTCATACTTATTTCACTCCACGTAAAATATGCACTAATTATAACACATAATATAGAGAATAAAAAAACAACTATTAACACATTTTTTCTTTTATAATCTTCAAAATAATTTTCACAATAATAACCTACTATAGGGAAAAATATACTATCTTTTAAAAACGTACAAGTTAATCTAGCGTTTATGGATAAACCCACTTGCTTTTCAATAATACTTGTAATAAAGGTAAACAATATCCATATTCCAAATAAATATTTATAATCTGTCTTATCCATATTTTTTACCATTTTTCTTAATAAAGGTAGAACTACTAAAAACGAAATATATGAATATAAATACCAATATGGAGTAACTATTGGTGACTTATAAATTATTTTCAAAAATTCTATTATATTAAAATTGCCTATATTAATACGTATAGAATATATATATTGTAAAAAAGAAAATAACAATAATACAATCAATATTCTATATATACGCTTTTTATACAGATCTGATATAGACTCTTCTTTACCTAACAATAATGCTCCTGATATCATAAAGAAAATAGGAACTGCAATTTTACATATTATAGCCATAAATAAATATATTATGTATAGTATTCCACTATTTGTTTTTAAATAAGCCTGAAACCCAAAAGTACCAGTATGATTAAATATTACTAAAAAAATTGCAATTATTCGTAAGGCCTCTATATGTAATTTTTTTGTCAAAGTATTCCCCCCTAATCAGTGATGTTTTCACAACATTCATAAATATACTTTTTAACATTTTATTATAGTAAATATACCATAACCATCTTTAACGCTGGTATTTTATAATGAAGCTAAATTTCCCATTCAAAAAGCCTATGCAAATTACATAGACTTTAAAATTTGTATTTAATTTTAAAACTTGTTCTTTACCATGGATATAAGTCAACTTATTGCTTACATCATAATTTAATATTGACAGTTATAATCAAAATAGTTTTTTAAATCTTATTCTATTTAATTAATTATTTATCTGAAACCATTCTTATATTTATCCTTTATTAATACATTTAATCTCTTTTGAATAAATCTCTAGTATAAACCTTTTCTTCCACATCATATAAATCTTCTGATAATCTATTTGAAACTATGACATCTGATATAGATTTAAATTCATCAAAATCTCTTATCACTCTAGAATTAAAGAATGTTTCTTCTTGTAATACTGGCTCATATACTACTACTTCAATACCTTTAGCCTTAATTCTCTTCATTATACCTTGTATAGAAGATGCTCTAAAGTTGTCAGAACCAGTCTTCATTGTTAATCTATTTATTCCTACTACTTTAGGATTTCTTTTTATTATTTGATCTGCTATATGATCTTTTCTAGTTCTATTCGCATCAACTATAGCACCTATTATGTTATTAGGTACATCTTTATAATTTGCTCTTAACTGTTTAGTATCTTTAGGCAAGCAATATCCGCCATACCCGAATGATGGATTGTTATAATGTCCACCTATTCTTGGATCTAAGCCTACCCCTTCTATTATTTGTTTTGTATCTAATCCTCTAAGTTCCGCATATGTATCTAACTCATTGAAGTATGCTACTCTAAGAGCTAAATACGTATTCGAGAATAGTTTTACAGCTTCTGCTTCTGTAGAATGTGTAAACAGTACTGGTATTTCTTCTTTTATAGCACCTTGTTTTAAAAGAGACGCAAATTTTTCTGCTCTTTCTGATTGCTCCCCAACAATTATTCTTGAAGGATATAAATTATCATATAGCGCTTTACCTTCTCTTAGAAACTCTGGTGAGAATATTATATTCTCAGTTTCAAACATTGCTCTTACTTTTTCTGTATATCCAACTGGTACTGTTGACTTTATTACCATAGTAGCATCTGGATTTATAGATAATACATTGGCTATAACAGCTTCTACAGTTCTTGTATTGAAATAATTCTTTTCCGGATCATAATCTGTTGGAGTTGAAATTATAACAAACTCAGCGTCCTTATATGCTTTAAATGCATCTGTTGTTGCAACTAAGTTCAACTCCTTATTTGCCAAATAATCTTCTATCTCTGCATCTACAATTGGAGATATTTTATTATTAATCATGTCTACTTTTTCTTGTATTATATCTACTGCAACTACTTCATTATGTTGTGCTAATAGTATAGCATTTGATAGTCCTACATACCCTGTTCCTGCTATTGCTATTTTCATTGTCTTTTCCCTCGCTATATTTCTTATATTTTATCTTTTTATTATACAATTACTTACACTAATTTGCAAATTTTTCTTGTATTATTCTTATATTTTTTACCTTTTATACATTATGTAACTTTATATATTTTTCATTAATATATCCTATTTTATTATTATACTTAATCTTATATAGCTTACCACTTTTTAATATATTAACATAAAATTCTTTAGGTATTCTTCACACTGTACTACTATTAATACTTGAGACAAAAAAAGCTGTCACACAACATTTTTTATTGCTTGTGAGACAGACTTTTTCTCTTAATTAATAAACTCTATACTATTATAATAAATTCGGTGTACTATATACTTCAAAAATCACTTACGATTTTCACTTATAATAATATACCCTATAAAGTAAGTATATTTTTTCTACTTTGGTATGATAATTTTATAAAATCCATTTGAACTAATCTATACTACTTTTCCTATTTACCTATTATCAATATGCTCACATCGAATTTCCTTTTAAATACACTCTGTCTTCGCCTCATCTTCTGATACTACGCTTTTATTTTTAAGTACAATCTTAAGCATTTCCAAAGCTGGAACTAATGTACATCCTATAGTAAAAAATGCTATACTAAAACTCCCTATACTCATTGGAACTTGTGGTATTTCCAATGATGCCGGTCCCATAATAACTGCATATGTAGATCCTATCATAAGACCTATGATGCAATATATAGTCTGTGACCTAAACTTCCTAAGTAACGCTCTTACACTTCTTACAGTTACTAAAACACCAACTAAAATTCCTACCCCAAATATAATTATACCTGGTAAATATTCAAAATTTAATTTAAGTATTCCTTTTATCCCGTTAAGTATTGGTGTATAAAGGCCAAATATTAATAATATGGTAGAACCTGATATTCCTGGTAAAACCATAGCTGATATGGCTATCATGCCAGATATAAATATATATGCTCCAAAACCTACACTTAAATTCTCCAACTTAATAGAAAAACTCAAACCACTACCTGTCATTGGATTAAAGTAAGTTATTGCACAAACTAAAATTATTCCTATTATTAAAAAGAGCATATTTTTTTTATTACCTTCTAGTATTTTTCTTTCCGATTTAATTATTAGCGGAATAGATGCTATTATAAATCCTAAAAATAATGAGCTTATTTCATATATATTTTTTTCAAATATAGATGTTATAAATAGAACTGATAATATAAAACCAGTTACCCATCCAACTCCTATTTTAGATAAAAACTTAAAAGCTTTTATTCTATCTGTTTTACCTCTAGATATCAAATTATTTAAAGAATTTACAAAATCATCATAAAACCCTAGTATAAATGCTACTGTACCTCCTGATACTCCAGGAACACTGTCTGCCAGTGCCATACAGAAACCTCTGATAAAATTTAATATATATATAAGATTCACCCCTCACATTCTATAAGTATTTTAACTAAACGCAACTTTACCCTTGGTCTTATGAATTTTTGTGGTAAGGTCAAAATTATTCTGTAGTCATAGCCACTTCTAATTCCACAGCTCTATCATCTCTCTCTTCTGATTTACGTTTTAAGAATGATATGAAATCATCTCTAAGCTCAGGTCTTTTCAATGCAAAATCTACAGTTGCTTGTAAAAATCCTAATTTATCTCCAACGTCATATCTTCTTCCTTGGAAGTTGTATGCGTAGATAGCTTCCTTAGTAGCAAGTGTTTTAAGAGCATCAGTAAGTTGGATTTCCCCACCCTTTCCTGGCGCTTGATTTTCTAATATATTAAATATTTCTGGAGTTATTATATATCTCCCTAATATTGCTATGTTAGATGGTGCTTCATCAACTGCTGGCTTTTCTACCATATCTTTCACTTTGTATACCCTGTCTTCTATGTGTTTAACATCGAGTATACCATACTTGTCCACATTTTCTCTAGCAACTTCTTGAACACCTAAAATAGAAGTTTTATACTCATCATAAGCACTTATCATTTGCTTTAAACAAGGTGTCTCAGAATCTACTATGTCATCCCCTAGTAATACTGCAAAAGGCTCATTTCCTATAAAGCTTTTTGCACAATAAACAGCATGTCCTAGACCTTTTGGTTCTTTTTGTCTAATATAGCAAATATTTACCATATTCGATATATCTTGAACCATATTTAGCATTTCTATTTTACCTTTTTTCTCAAGTTCTAACTCAAGCTCTACACTACGGTCAAAATGATCTTCTATAGATTTCTTATTACGACCAGTAACTATTAGTATTTCTTCTATACCTGACTCAATTGCTTCTTCTATTATATATTGTAAAGTTGGTTTATCTACTATTGGTAACATTTCCTTAGCTTGTGCCTTAGTTGCAGGTAAAAATCTAGTCCCTAGACCTGCTGCTGGTATTATTGCTTTTCTTATTCTCTTTCTCATACTGCCCCCCAAAATTTATTTTCCATAAGTTTTGCATATAGTTTCATCAATTATTCTATCATAAAAATTTATAACTGCATATATAGAAAAATGTGCAGCTTTTCTTACAACAACACCTTTCTTGTATTTAGTATGAGCTATGGCCAAACTGCATCTACAGGACAACAAGTTGGAATAATAGATACTACTAATTAAGTTTCTGGAAAACATCTTTACTTTATTATTTCTATATTGTTTAACTAATTTTCACAGACTCAATCATTAACAATAGCCCTATGAGTATCAACCCCAGCATATCCATCTGCACTTAGCCCCCTTGATTTTTGGTAAGATATTACTGCAGCCTTTGTTTTACTTCCAAAACTTCCATCAACCTCAACCCTATGTCCTCTATTAATCAATGCCTTTTGCAGCCAAACTACGTGATCACCCTTGCATCCTATTTTCAAATAATATTTCTTAACAGCAGATTTAGTAGCCTTTCCATAAATACCATCTACAGGCAAGTTACATTTATATACATTATTAAGAGTAGTTTGCAGATATCTAACTATATATTTTCCTTCATTAGATTGCTCTTTTGATATACTTCTGTTTGACATGTAATTTTTTATAAGAGGATAAAAATTATTAACAAAGGCACTTTTTGAATTTCCAAATCCCATGAAGTTTGTTCCTGGACAAGTTTTTCTAGATTTGCTTGCATAGTAATCCCCTAGATATGTTCCACCACTTGTAAACCATGCATGTGGTCTAATTGTAGAAGTGGAAGGAATTAGATTTAACTTTTCACATAGTATGCCATACACTGCTATGACAGCTTCTTTTTGCGTTGCCTTCATTATATCTTTATTTTTATCAAAATCTCCATAAATTTCAATACAAATTTTACTAGTATTCCAACCTGTTATACCTACTGGAGTTTTATTAATATCCCTTCCTGTTGTTATCTTTCCATTGGGAAAAATATTAAAATGCTGTGCTATACATGCCCACCCTATACTTTTGCCATAAGAATTAAGATTTATAGTTCTTGTTAATTCATCTTCTGTATTTCCATTTGATTTATAGAAACAATCATAATTAGGTAGTGCCATATGATGAACTTGCAATCCATTTACTTTGCGTGCTATTTTTAGATTTTTTATATAACTTTCAAATTCACTTATAGTATCAAATCGTGTAAAGCTACCTCTTGTTTCACTCATATTCAACAACCCCTTACTTTTTTATTTTTTACAAAATAAACACCCTAGATGATTTACTCTAGGGTGCCTATTTTTAGTTAAAAATTATCTTATATTAAGAATATTTTTTGATAATTCATTTATACTATCTGTCAAACCTTGCATCTTAGATTCTATGCGAATCAATAAATACATTGATATGGCAATTGGAAGCCCCAGGTTCGCAATCATAGTAGCTATATTCTCCATATACACACTTCCTAACTATACTTCTAAGTCGTACTCAGTAGTTGTAGAGTCAACTACTTTAGCAGATACACATTGAGCTATGTCATATCCCTTTGGTTGGAATATGTTTTTGTCCTTAATTAAGTTCATAGCATCTATGATCTCTTGCTCTTGTAGATCTTCTCTAGGATTATCCACAGTTATAGTGAAACTATTACCTAAAGTATTTTTAAAAGTCATTAAAAGCCTTTTCTCTTTCATAACCTAACCTCCTAATACATATATTTTTAAGCAACGGAGTTACCTAAAATGGTAATGAAGGTAACTCGTTGGCGCCATGAGCATAGCGAATTTTAAGCAACGGATATACCTGAAATGATAATGAAGGCATATCGTTGGCGCTATGAGTATAGCGAATTTTTACTCTGACAACGATGAGTTATCCAATCTATTTGTGCCAGCTAAAGTATGTTCTTGTAACCCTGCAAGAGCAAGGACCACAGACATAATATTATCATTTGAAGCACCAGATTTTATGCTTGAATAAGTCTTTGTTTTTATAACTCTATCTCCATTTAGATCTGTTCCATGGTCAAATTTAACTTTTATAGATGAAGCATTGGGAGTTGAAACTACTGCCATAATATTACCTCCTTTTAATATAGTTAAGTAAGCTAGCTAACCTTCTTAACTACATAGTATACGAAAATCTTTGTATGCGTTAGTAACGCATGTATAGAACATTTTCCTAAAACATTTGTCTAAAATATTTACCCATACATTTAGATTTTACTTCTAGCTATTCGGTGAATTTGGCTTACAGATAGTTCATAAACTTGAGATAGCTCTTTGGCATTAAATCCATCATAGGCTATACTGATTTTTCTATTTCTCTCTTGTATTTTTAATGATTTGTATGTAGGTATGTAAAGTGTATCACCTCCGTATACTTTAACAATTTCTATAAAATCTTCCATACCTACAATCTCCACCATAGGCCTCAAAATCGCTGATACATCTTCCTTTTTTATTTCCATAACAACCTTCCCCCTTTATCATTGATCATAAATTCTATAATTCAACTTATGCCCCCTAAGTTCAATCCCATAGTCTTTGGTCATTTCTAGAATCCTACTACCTATTGCCTCATCAATTTCCAACAGCTCACTGCCACACTTTTCTGTACTAATAATCATGGCTAAATTATTGAAATATCTATAGTTCACTATCTCAAATATTATATTTATATCGCTAGATGTGATATTTCCTTTAAACAAATCATCAATCAACAGGACCTTACATTCCTTATATCTGTTCATGATTTTTTCATATACATCCATATTCATAACATTTTGCTTGATTTTCATAATGCTATCTCTATATCCCATATAAATCACACCTACACCATTTTTCATAAGTGCATTGGCTATGGCAAAACTAAGGTGAGACTTACCACCACCTACACTGCCCATAAAAATAACACTGTTCTTGCGACTATCTTTAATACTTTCAAAGTCCTTCACATACTGTCTAGCTATGTTATAAGAATTAAGAACTTGCATATTCCTAGCATAATCAAAATTGTCAAAAGTCTTATTAGCAAACTCTTTACTTATGCCACTTTTTGCAAGTATTCTTTCAGCTTCTCTTATATCCTTACAACTACAAGGAACTGCTCCATCATCTGTAAGTATATATGTGACGTCTTTACACTTTGTACACTTGTACTTTTCTGTACAATCTTCTTCGCTATTAGCTATAGAGCTCTTTAACTTTTCTAAGTTGCTCTTCGCTTGGTTTTTCATAGAGAGAATCATCTTCTCCTTTAACTGGGCTGGCAAATTTGACCTTTGAATATACTCCAAATCCATATTTCTTCCCCTCTCCCTTTTTACTCATATCCGCTCTCTTGTTACCTTTTTTATTTTCTCTTATTTCTCCTTTTCCTTCTCTTTCCCCTCGTTCTTCCCTTTCTTTTCTTTTTTTTCTTTCTTCTCTTTCTTTTATCTCTTTTAAAAATAAATTCTTAATCTCTTCCCTAGTAATATCAGCCAAAATAATCTTCAACAGCGAAGCATCCTCTACTCTTTTTAATTCTGAGGAAATACAATCAATAATAGGCTTTCCCCCCAGCTTATTCATATTGTACTTTGCCCAGTGAACAATGGCTATTTCATGGGTATTTTTATTGTATTTTATCATATGGTATTCATTTTCAAGCTTATCCATTAACATATCCACCTGGTTAGTACTAATCCCTGTAAAAAAAGATATCTCCTTCATAAGAATCTTATATATACCTATCTGAGTTGTATTTCCATTAGTTAAAAAAAAATAAATAACAACTTCTCCTCTATACTAAATCGCTCCATAATTTTATCATCTTTCCAAAAGGATAAATAAACATGCCTATAAATAGCCATCTAAAAAACCTCCTATCTAATTTTAAACATTCTGCTGCTACTAATTTTTGAGTACTTCTTATAAATCTCTGGCTCCTCCTCTTTCAAACTCTTAGTATCAAGAGAAGTCCTCACTGATTTTTTCCAAGTGATTTTTCTATTTTTCACATAAGCTATTTCATTCTCCTTCATAAGAGTCATTATGCTATGTTCTATTATGTCCTTTTCACTTTTCAACTTAGAAATAGAATCCACTATCTCATCATATCTAGACAAACTCTCATGCAAATCATCACTTAATACTACAGCTTCACTTACTGTATCCATATAAGCCTCTCTTATAAATTTCCCATACTCAGCACTTCCTACAGGTGCCCCTATCTTATTTCCTTTGTTTTTCCCAAACACTTTTTTCATCCCTACATCTCCTCAATATTAAATTCTCTAAGTATTTTTTCCATAAAATATGCCACACCCTGTGGTGTAAGGTATATGGTCTCCTTAACATCAGTGCCATCTTTACTATTTCTCACATAACGTTTCACTTCAAACAGTCCCTTAGCTATATACTCATCCTTAGCATAGTTTCTATCATTTTCCCTGTAAGTATATCCCCTATTATTGAACCAGCTATGTACCTTGTTTCTGCCATAGGGTACACCTCTACTTTTTATCATTTTTGCAAAATCACCAATCTTCACCACTGTGCTACTAACATTAGCTTCATCTGTTCCTATTTCTTCATTGTCATCAGCACTTTCCATCTTGTTTTCTAGAAGTTTTAGATATTTCTCTTGAAAAGTCAAAAGCTCTTTTTGAGACTGAATATTTTTTAGTAAATACTCTAAATTACTCTTGTAGAAGTTCATGATAATCCTCCTTATTTTAATCTAAGTTTTAAGACTTATTTCTTAAACTTATATCTAAAGTATATATTTTTAAAAATTGAAACTTTGCCAAACTCCAATTTTTTTATATTATTCATTAAAAAAGCTGTGACAAATGCCACAGCTTAGTGTTTTAAATACATAGGCTTATAAATCCCTTTAATAATAAATTTTTCATAGCCTCTTCTATATGATTTTCTGATAAACTTTGATATTTTCTGCATAAATATTGGTGGATTTTTTTAATGCTACCATCTAGATTTGCATCTTCTTTTTCTGCTAAATAAGAAAATACATCTCTTTCTAAATCATCATCTATCATAGATTTAAACTCTTGCATATAAGTTAATATTTGAGCATCACTTTTCATAATCATCCTGAGAGATAGTTTAGTTTTGGATAAAATAGTTCTGTATTCACAAAGATTAGTAGGTAGCAAAAACATATTCATAACATCCCTAAAACAGCTTCTATCTACACAGTAATAAGTAAGTTCCCCCATATTAAACTTCTTGTTTTCTTTATAATATAATAAAAATTCCATAATCCTATTTTCTCTATTAGTATCTAATTCCTTATTACAATTAACAGTATGCTCAAATGCCACGGCTATATTGTAATCTTTCATGTTTTTTATATAGTTTTCCATCCACTCATGTTCTTGTAAAAGCATATCATAAGCAATTAATTTTTCCATATTTTTATCATCTCCAAAAGATACATACTCCCTCATGGAGAAAATCATCCTGAGACCAACATTCCAATCTCTATTTTCTACTAGGATTTTTGTCCTGCAGATATGTGTCTTTATAATCTCCTCATTGTTTAAATTATAAAGATTGTCGTATATATTATTTATATTTTCAGCTACTTTTTCCATATCAAAAGCTTCTATCATATGTGAGTTATTCTTTAATGATTGATTAAAGTTAGATCTATACATTTGAGTTATGTCATAAATTTTTCTGTCAATTAACATTTGATTAGTAAGTGTCTCAATTGCCTTTAGGGCTTCTGTTTTCTTTCTCTGTATTATATATGTGGATAAATTGACTTTCCTATCTGGATAGTATTGATTAAAAACATCCATAGCTCTTTGTAGTGAACCTAGCTTAATACTGATTTCTCTAAGTATGTCATCCTTAGGTAAAAATAAATTTTCTTCTGTAGTTCTTATGATTGTTGCCATTTTAGTAATGCTGTTGATTACATCCTTCGGTAAGTTATTATATTTTTGGTTTCCCCTTATCATATGTAGTACCATATCCCCCTATGGTTTTTTCTTTTTATTTTTTACTTTTCATTTTCATTTTCATTTTGTTCACTTATGGTGTACGATTCCATAACGTTACGTAATCTAAGCATATTTTTTGATAGAGTATATATATCTATTTCTTTAAGGTTAGAGTCACGAAATAAATATAATAATAGTAGCTTATCTTTATTTTTAGCCATATATTTTTAAATCCCCTTTATATTATATTTATTTAATATAAATATATCCCTTTATAAGTAAGGCAAATAAAGCAATCTTATCATTTTCATAAAATACTTTTCTCCTTATATTATCAAAACCATAAGATAAACCACCTATGGAAGCTATTTGATACTTACGACTGAAATCATTTTCATTTTCAATCTTAAGAATTTGCTCAAATACACGCCACTCATCCCCTGTGAGTGTGCTTTTTATTTCTTCTACAGATTTTTCATAGTGACTGTCTATATCATCTTCACATGTGATTTTCAAATCATGCCTGTATATATTAAGCGTCTTATCATATTCATAATTTGTAGTTTTATTATTTATATCCATAATAACTTTTAGAAATTCCTTAGTATTGCTTAAAACTGTACCATAATTAAAAAAGCTATTCTTGCACTTTATATATTCACAAGTGTTAAAGATTTCTTCCATATTAGAATGCATCCATCTTCTATCATTTAAATAGTATGTAATATTATTTATGGTCATATTATTTTTATTATAAAAATGCTCAAACTTTAGACGTTTATATATGTCATCATCCTCAAATTTTTTCCCAAGGAAATTCTCATTAAAATCTATTATTGCTTTAGGTTCATATATATCTACATCTTTAATTTTTGGATAAATAAATATGTCCCTCCTAAAAGTTTCCTTAAACAACTTATTCACATTAATTTTAGATATAGATACATCATCCTTCTTCATACATAAATAACAAAATCTATACTTATTTACTATGTCTAAAAGTATAGTTCTTCTAAAAATATAGTATGTATCATATTTATCCTCCTTATATATAAAATTACTTCTTCGTAGCAAATTTTCTTTGTTTTTCCTCCTTTTTATATAAGCACGTATAGTTTCCTTATACCCTTTGTCAGATATATAAAAGTTTTCTATCATCTTGTTTAATATTTTTTCAGAGTAACCCATTTCTCTAAAAATTCCTAGTATATTTTCTGTTGAATATGATAATTTATCTTCTATTATATCTAAACATTTATCAAACTCTTCTATTCTATGTACTCTTCTTTTAAATTTTGACATGTATTCTCCCTTCTAGCTATATTATAACATCTTATGTAGTGCAATTTTTCTCCCTTTTTTTGAATAGATAAGTATAAATTTGGAAGTTTTTGGTATTAATTATCTGGTGTAAATAAAATACCCCCTAGAGAAAAATCTCTAAGGGGTTCTTATAAGTGTTTTATATTATTCAGCGCTTACTACCACTTCTTCTATTACGCCTTTATATCCATTAGGATTATTACTTTTCCATCTCCATGCGTCTTATTAATCTAAAATACTCTATCTTCATTTCTCCATAAGCTCTAAATTATGACTCTGTAAAACCTATATTCACTTTATGCTTCTACTCTCTCATTGTCATTAAAACTAGCATTCAACTTATTATTTCTTTTCTTCTTAATAATAGCAAAAATCCCAGCTATGACAACAACTAAACCTATTAATAAAGTCCCTATATTAATTCCATCTGATAAATGTAGAGAGACAGTCATCATAATCACACCTGCTATGGCATTTCCTATAAATATACCTAAAAGTGCATCTTTTATTCTCATCTTAAAAATAGATGCTAAAGCAGCTCCAGACCATGACCCTGTTGTAGGAAGGGGCACACCAACAAAAATTATAAGCCCTATTATACTAGCTGCTTTTAACTTCTTAGCCCTACCTTCGATTTTTCTATCTACCCATCTAATTACTTTATTAAAATATTTTCTATGTCTAAAAAAATCTATAGCTTGTCTAAATAATAAAACTACTGGTACTGCCACTATGGAAGAGCCTATTACACAAGTTATATATAGATAAACTGGGTTTAAATCCATTGCTATTCCTAATGGTACTGCCCCTCTTAGCTCTATTATTGGTACCATAGATAAAATAAACAATTTAATATAATCCATTAATTATAATTCCTCTCTTTAAATATATAAATAATACCCAGGATTTTATATCTGGGTATTATTAAATCTATTCAACAGTAACTGCCACTTCTTCTAAAACCTTCTCTATTTCATTTTCATTACTTTCTTTACTGTCCTTATTAACCTTCTCTTCTTTACTTATTGTACCAGCTTTACTTTTTAAAAAATCTATAAAATCATCTCTAAGTTCAGGTCTTTTTAGCGCAAAATCAACAGTAGCTTCTAAGAAACCTAGCTTATCACCTACATCATATCTTCTTCCTTCGAAGTTGTATGCATATATAGCTTCCTTAGTAGCTAATGTTTGAAGAGCATCTGTAAGTTGGATTTCTCCACCTTTTCCTGGCTCTTGATTTTCTAATATGTTAAATATTTCTGGAGTTATTATGTATCTTCCAAGTATAGCTATATTAGATGGCGCTTCCTCTACAGATGGTTTTTCTACCATATCTTTTACTTTATATACTCTGTCTTCTATATGTTTAACATCAAGTATTCCGTACTTGTTTACATTTTCTCTATCAACTTCTTGAACTCCTAGTATAGAAGTTTTGTATTCATCATAAGCATTTATCATTTGCTTTAAACATGGAACTTCTGCATCTACTATATCATCTCCAAGTAAAACTGCAAAAGGCTCATCCCCTATGAAACTTTTTGCACAGTGAACAGCGTGTCCCAGTCCTTTTGGTTCTTTTTGTCTGATGTAGTGAATATTTACCATGTTAGATATGTTTTGAACCATATCTAGCATTTCTTTTTTGCCTTTGTTTTCAAGTTCTAATTCTAACTCTACACTACGATCAAAATGATCTTCTATGCATTTTTTGTTACGCCCTGTTACTATTAGTATTTCTTCTATGCCTGATGCTATTGCTTCTTCTATTATGTATTGTAGCGTTGGCTTGTCCACTATTGGTAACATTTCTTTTGCTTGGGCTTTTGTTGCAGGTAAGAATCTAGTCCCTAATCCTGCTGCTGGTATTATTGCTTTTCTTACTGTATTTCTTTTCATTTTCTCCCCCATAAATATCTGCTTATTATTTATATATTTTATTATAGTATACTATTATTTAAAATATATTTTTTATTAATTTCCTTTTCTATACATTGGCAATATTCTTCTATATTATTTTCATCTACCTTCTCTTTAGATAATGTTGCTCTTAAACCATACTTATTATTATATACTTTAACTAATAAATCTCCAGCCAATCTAGATGCCAAATATGAAGGTATCTTTTTGTTACATAATTCACCATATGCTTCAATAGTAGAAACTTGATGATATCTACTTACATTACATTCTACACTCGCATCAAGCAATATTTGAGTGCCTATTATATTAGTTATCGTAAAAATATTTTGTAAATCTACATATTTTTCTATATCAGATTCATTCGCACAGTTTATAACAACATCAAACATTTCTTTTTCGAAAATCTATTCCAGGGAGGACTTATTATTTTCATATCTCATTGTATCCATTGCTGCAAAGGTTATTTTTTTTAAGAAATAATATGAATATTGTTACATTTTTAATTTCTTTGCACTATAATTATTTTAGGCTCGAATGATAACTATATGATATAGTCCATTCTTTAAGTTACATATTATTTAATATTAAAGGACAACCTCCCCAAGGTTGTCCACTTTTCATGTCTATTTCGAACAAGGTTGTTGCCTTAATCGATAACAAAACCATTCGCAAACACGTTGTTCAAATACACTTTCCTAATTCATTTTGAGCAACGGACTTATCTGAAATTTCATGGCGCCCACACAGTGGCTTAAAGCAGTAGCAAAATGATTCGCTAACACGTTGCTCAAAGATAAGTCGTTGGCGACATGAATTAAAAAAGTGACTTAAGCTAAGCCACTTTCTTAATTCATTTTAAAATAAAGATGAAAATTACAATATCTATTCAAAGAGTTACAATCTTCTTTGATAAACTGCCAAGTCTCCTTATAATCTCCAGGAGTAGTAAAGTCATTCTCGCTTAAGAAGTCCACAAAGCCATTTTCCTGACCCACATATTTATCCACAAAATCATAAGAATATGCACGTTTTTTCTCATAAGCTGTATTTTGGCAATTGTGAAGCACATGTTCCAGGTTACATGAGAAAAAATAAACTTTGTAGCCAATTCGCCCAATATGGCTAGTTTGATAAAGTTTATTTAAAATCCCGCTTTTTCTTTGGTTTCGCTCCACAATCAAATCTCTTTTATTTGTAACAATGGAATTATGTGTGTAGAAAGTTTTTTCCTGATTCATATCTTCCTTAACAAAATCTTCCTTAATAAAAGCCCCATCTGTATCAACTAAGTGAATTATTTCTTTTATATCTGTTTTTTTTAAACCATTATTCTGTGCTAAAAATTTCTTTACTTGGCTGTCAATCTTTCTAATAATATTTTGACAGTTTGAATTAAAATCAGCTGTAATATCTTGATTTATTACGTGAAATTGAACACTGCTGTCTTGTACTAATTTTGAAAGAATTAAACTCAGAGACATTTCATCGGTGATTCCTTCTACTATAAATAGTACTATTTTCTTCGTCTTCATCATCTGCTGCTATCCCTGCCATGTCTATTCGCCTCATCTCTTTTCATCTTAACTATTACCATTTCCAAGCATCCATGCCTTTCTAAAAGCGTAGTTTATCTCATATTTATTAGTCTCATCGTACAAGTCTTCTTTCTGTCCACCAAGCATAATACCTCTATAATAAAAATCACGAAGGTTGTTACCAACCTTTGCATTGTTTAAACTTATGTATCTATTGTTTTCGTTTGTCGTCGTAAACACAACAAGCTCTTTATTCAATTTTTCCAAAGCTCTCAGATTATGAGATGTAAAAATCAACTGTCCTTTGGCACTTTTACTTAAAATTTCAAGAATTTCTCCTAATAAATATTCAAAAATACCTGCATCCAACTCATCCACAGCAACTAAAATATTTTCATTATTATACATTCCTATTAAAACACTTAAAATAGAAATAATTTTCTTGATTCCGTCAGATTCGTACTTTAAAGGGATCTTTCTTCCATTTCTCACTGACAAAAGCTCCACCTTAAATGCTTCTTTTGAATTATTTAAAGTTTCCTTACCATAATTTTTTATTTCTATCTTTAATTTTGGAACTAAAGTATTCAACACCACGTTAATTTGTTCCAAAATTTTCTTCACTGTCTCCAGTTTATCCATATCAATAACAGATAAACCAAATAAGTTTAGTCCAATATTACCTCTCATATTTACCTTCTTGTTTTCCAACATAAAACTAAGAGGTATCATCCTATTACTTGTTATGGCTCCCAACTCATCATTTTGTATAACAAAGATGTTAAATATTGCAAAGTTTCTTAAAATAGCTAGAATTTTACTATTCTCTGGGCTAGTTTTTGCAAAAGATGTTAGCAAAAGTGAGAAGGTCTTTGGACTAAAAATAAAGGATGTGGAATTTTCCTGAGAAAGTCCTTTCGCAATACCAAGCCCCACCTTTTTATCAGTAGAATTTGCTGCTTCTCTGTAATTCTTTATGGGTCTAAAAGTATAGTCCTCATCATCCATATCATAATCCACGATGGTAATGCTCTTTCTCCACTGATTTTCTTCCCATTTTGAATAGCTCAACTTCTCCCTAAAAACTTCAACAGTTATATCCTTGTCATCATGTACACTTATAATTCTGTGTTCATCCATTCCTAAAACTTTGTCCTTCTCTAAGTTCATTTCACTGTTATTATTAATATCCGTAACTTTATTGTATTCAACGTTATTGCCAATATTTTCACTTAAATCTAGCATTTCATTATATTCCATACTTAAATCATCTGGAAAAGCTCCACTTTTATAAGTTTTTCTTAACTCAAATTTATAAAAGACCCTATAAGTTTCACCTTTATCAATTATCCTAAATTCAAATCCAAGGGCTGCTGAGTTCTTCTCACAAGAAATAAAGTTACAAAAATTAGGATTTAACTTTTGTCCAGAAATCACCATTCTAAAAAGATAAAGGGCGTTTATTACAGAAGTTTTACCTGAGCCATTTTGACCATAAATACCCAAAATATTAGATATCTTTCCTGTCTCTCTATCTTCTTTAAAGTCAATCTTTCCATACTTTACATTTTTAAAGTTTTCCAACTCCAACCCCTTCAACTTCACAATCCTATCTTCCATAAAATCACCTCCACAGTACAACAAAACACCCAATCTCCAGGATGGGTGTTTTGTTTCATTTTTTTATTACATATTTCATAACAAAAAAAGTAATTGGAGTGGCAACTATTGCTGTAATCACTGGTGCCACCTTACTACTCATATTTAGCCTATCCACCAACAAAATTATTCCTAAATATTGAATAATAAAGTTAGGTATATAAGTTAGTGGAAAAATTAAAAACTTCTTCACACTAGGCTTTTGTTTATATGTAAAATAAGTATTCAAAAAATAAGATCCTAGGATACTAACTACATAACCCAAAACAAATGAAATTCTATATGCAAATTTAAATATATCCATAAAAACCAAGTAAGATAAATAGTAATCAGCAGTATTAATACACCCAACAATGGCATATTTCACAAATTCAACTAAATTACCTCTATCTTTAATATTTATAAAAGTTCTATCCATAAAACTGTCTCCTTCTTTTAATGATTTGACTATTCTTTATGGTTATCTTTTATTTTGCAGTTTTTATGCTAATTTCATTCTTAATTATTTGATATATCATTATATTTCAATACTTTTTTAATATTTTTGTGAATTATATCATTAATTCTTTGTTTATTATTATATTTTAATACTTATTTTGTTAATTTTTTTCTTCCTTTTAAAATTTTTATACACAATAACACTAATACAATACCTACAAAACTTCCAGATGAGTCTATCATCACATCTCTCACTTGTCCTGCTCTTCCTGGTACAAAAAGTTGATGAATTTCATCTGAAATGGCATAAACTACACATAGTAAAAATGCAAACTGAGGCTTTTTATTTATTTTTTCAAATTGTAAAAATGTAAGTATTGATAAAATACCCAGTATCATATATCCAATAAAATGAGCACTTTTTCTCGTTATAAATTGAAGATTTTCCACTACGTTTTCCTGAACTTCTTCTGGTTGCTCATTAAAATTCGGCACTGCCGATAAAATCATTTTAATAGTGCCTCCACTTGTATTTGATGATACTTCTGAATTTTGTGATGACATTGAAAATATAAATGCCATCCAAATTACAAGCAACACGGCGAAAATACTTTTTTTCACTGTTATTCTCTCCTTTCTCAAATTATATTATAGTCCATTTTTATATTTTTGTACAAAAATAGGACCATCTCTTTTGAGATAGTCCTTTATCAAGAATATGAAAATCTTATTTTCTCTTCTTCTTTTTTTTCTTTTTCTTCTTTTTATGTATACCTTTTTTATCTGGTTCTTCTGTTTTCACAATTTTGCAAGACTTACGTATGTTGTAGTACATAAATGCACCTATTATAAATAACACTGCTATGCTTGCTTTGTCTAATGCATTCCCCACCTTGTTTCCCATGGTAAAATATCTGGCAACTAGTAATATAATTGAGACAAATCCATACGCCATAATGTGAGTTCCTGCTACTTTTGCCACTTTCTTATTATCATATTTTTTCTCATTAACAAAAATTATGTAGCGCCCTAGGTTGTATCTTAGTGTTGCATAACCTAGGCCAATGGCAAGTATGCCTATAATTAAATCCGTATATAATCCCGTCATATTATCCCCTCCTTGTCCAAATACATTATATCATTTGTTGGAGGTAAATCATAACAATATGATTATATAAATATATATTAAAAAATTCGCTTCGCTCATATCGCCAACGATATGCCTTCGCTAGCGCTTCAGGCAAATCCGTTGCTCAAAAATTACCTTGTTCAAAACTTCATTTGGTCACCTCGTCGACTATATACCCTCGTTATCAATTCGGATACATCCGTTGCTCAAAATTTCCTTTGGTAATATCGTCAACGATATATCCTCGTTACCACTTTAAGCCACTATGTGGGCGCCATGAAATTTCGGATATATCCGTTGCTCAAATTCCCTTTGTTTAAAATTTTCTACTTAACTTTTATGTTTTTTACGTTACTGTAGTAGCTATATATGTTGCCACAGTCGGCAGTTCTGTAGGCTCTCACTTTGTAATAATATATTTTTCCTGTTTTCAAACCTTCATCTATAGTATTTAAAGTGGAACCACTTGTGACAGTTTCTATTCTTTTATAACCACCTGTTTTACTGTCTGCTCTGTATAATGCGTATCCATAAGCTCCAGTGATTTTCTTCCAGCTAATTTTTACCTTCCCTGTTTTAGTTGTATTTCCTGTATTCTTCGATGAAGTTGAAGATACTGTAATAACTGGTGTGTTACATTTTGTGCTGGCTTTTAATTTTGTAGAATATGAACCATAGTCCCTACTATTCCCAACTTTTCTGTAGGCTCTAACTTTATAATAGTATGTTTTTCCTGTTGATACATTTTTATCTGTAAAATTATTATTAGTTCCTCCACTAAGTTCTCCTATTTTTTTGTATGTTCCATCTTTACTAGTTGCTCTATATACTCTGTATCCACTGGCATAACTAGCTTTGTCCCAACTCAATTTAATTAAAGTTTTATAAGATGAATTCTGTTTTAGATTTTTTACCTGTGATGGATATTTAGTTTTTCCATAAAAAACATTTGAGTAATCGCCATAAAGATTTTCATCACCCACTGTTTTATATGCTCTTATTTTATAGTAATATGTTTTACCACTAATTAGTCCTCCATCTGTATATGTATTTGAAGATTTATTGGAAACTGTGGCTACTTTAGTATATTTTCCATCTTTTGATGTAGATCTGTAAATTCTATAACCTGTTACACCGTATTCTTTGTCCCATCTAATTTTCAAAGAATCAGTGGTATTACTTAAAATTCTTACCCCAGAAACTTTACTTGGATAAATTTTAAATGTTGCCATTTTTTGACCAGTATAACTGCCTATGCCTACTATATTTATAGTTCCTTTTCCACTTGATATATTTTCTCCATAATCTAAAGAATAATCTTTGCCTTCTTCAAGAATTTTATTATCATATGTAGCTGTAATACTTGGTTTTAAATTTCCACTGTAGGATATGAATTTTTCTCCATTTCCTATTTTTGTAATTTTACAATCATTAATATCATATCTAACTTTCACACTACAACTTGCCTTTTTACCCTTTTTAGTTGTAGCTGTAATTGTTGTATGACCTAAACTTATACCTGTTACTTTTCCTTTTGAATCTACTTTTGCCACGTTTTCATTACTACTGCTAAAAAACTGAATTTCATCATTATCATCCAGTTGAATTCCATATAATTTAAATGACTTTCCCATACCTATTGTTTTTTGTAGCTTATTTAAAGAGAATTTTTCACCATAATAATCAACATCTTTGTAAGAAGTCTTTGACATTGGATAAGCTAAATTAAACTCCTTTGTAGTAAATTGTGAATCTCTTTTGTGGTCTTCGAATTCTACATTATTTCTCAGGAAATATGTATAATAAACATAATTATCATCGCTGTTGGAAGCATCCCAAGTATTATCTATGTTGTACCACTTCGTCCCTATTTTTCCAATGTTCCATGCATGATAGTCACTGCCTGCATAACCTGTGATACATCTTACACCTAATCCCAAATCTTTCATCATTTTATATGTTAAAGCTGCATACCCATTGCATACCACATTTTTTGAAACAATACCGTCATAGGCAGAGAATTTCGTTAAATCATAATCATATACTATATTTTCAGTAATAAAATCATGTACAGACTTAGCTTTAGTATATTCATCTGCATTGTAAACATCTAACTCATCTAGTACTTTTTTTACTTCGTAGTCCACACGTTGTTCTTGTTTATAAGTAGAGAGATATTCCATTTGAAAAATAAATTTAGTTTCAGTGGACTTACTGTCATTCCAGTCTACATAAAAATTACTCCAGTGTCTAAAAAGATAGTCTCCCTCACTGGAATTAGCGTTGGCATTATCTTCTACTGCCATGGCAAATAAGTCTGCATATAAAGTGCTATAATTCTTCTGCTTTATTGTAAATTCAATAGTTCCACTTCTCTTTACCATCTCTCTTCTTAAATAATTTGCAGCATCTTTCTTTGTATAAAAAACATTAGTTGAGTATGGTGTTACTGAAGATTTTGGCGAGTAGGTTTTTACATTCACTCCTTGGTACAAAGGATTTACTACTTTTCCATCTTCCTCTTCTATAACCTGAAGTTCATCTTTTGAACTTCCAATAGAAATAACTTTTGGACTTGTTTCATAAGCAGAACTTAAATTTTCTGCAAAAATATTAAAATCTCCTATTGAGATTAAGTTAAAAATCAGTAAGGAGCATAAAAATAAACTTATTGTTTTCTTTAAACCTTTCATATCATATCCCCCAGAATAATATATTTTTAAAATTGGAGTAAAATTTCCTCATTCTTAATTATTCTGCTATTTGACCAAAATTCCTTTTTATGTCTATTTTTTTGCACAACAAAAAGGAACACTAATTTTCAATTAATGCCCCTATTTCCCATTTACAGTTTCCTACAACAATTACAAAGTTAATTATGTAAGAAAATATCCCAATCTCATATACTATCTCCCAAATAATTCAAAAATTTTTCCTTTGTATCTTTATATTTAGACTGACTAACAGGAACTTTATCACCGCTTTTTAAAATGAATTTATTTGTAGTTAGAATATTTACTTTCTCCATGTTTACAATATAACTTTGATGACATCTTATAAATTTCTCTGGTAAAATATTTTCTATTTCGTTTAATTTTTTGTATATAGTTTTTTTGATTTTATCACAATGGATTATAACAGTTCTTAAATGGCTTTCCATATAATTCACATCATTTAAATTAATTGAGACAACCTCTTTCTTTATCTTTATATTTAAAATTTCTTCTTTATTGACCTTTATAACTTCCATAGCTTTATTTAAAGCTTTTTTTAGTTTTTCTTCATTTATAGGTTTTGTAAGATAATCCAAAGTTTCAACTTCAAATATATCCTCCACGTAAGATGCATTCCCTGTTATAAATATGATCTTTATATTATTAAATTTTTGTTGAATTTTTTTCGCAATATCAATGCCCAAATGATCTTTTAAATCTATATCTATAAAAATAATATCTGGATTACTTATATCACTATTTATATATTCTATTAAATCATACCCGTTTTCAAAAGTTGTAATTTGACAATTGTCCTCTAATACAATTTCTATTTTTTGCTTTAAATATTGCAAGATATTTTTATCATCGTCACATATGGCAATATCCAATTTAATCCCCCCCTTATACAAAAATAATCACTACCCCTAGGATATTTTTTCTTTACTTGTATTAATATTCTCTTAAAGTTTTTTATTCCCTTTTTTTAGTAAAAATACTATAATTTTCATCAATAAATAACATGAGAGTAGTAAAAAGCTCTCAATAAGCCTATTATCTGAGAGCTTTTTATAATATTGGTTTATGGGTTTTTACAGAGAGTATATAGTTAATTGGGTATTGATACCTAAACTGTAACTTTATTTATAACTTTTACGCCTAGTTCTTCCAAACGTCTCACAACAAAATCTCGGTCTTTATTTACTTCCTCCATCAAATAAGCTATATCTTCTTCATCAATTTCTTTCAGCTTATTATTAACAACTGCATTTTTTATAAAATTATTTTTTAATCTATCTATATCTAAATCATTAGATTGAATATCACCTATGTTCCAAGGAATTACTATATTCTTGCCTGGAATGTTTTCAACAGGATTTCCTCTTCTTACTTCTATACCATTTTGTTTTGCAAAAGTAAGCTGTGGCATTGGGTGTTTTCCAGCTCCTGTGTATTCTGTTTCTTGTACTACTATTATTTGATCCTTATCCATTTCTTTTGCTATGGAAATTGCTGCTGCAAGAGAAGTATTTCCTGCCGGTCCTCTTTCTATTCCTTCCACTTGAGCTAATGCTTCTGTTACATAGAAAACTTCTCCTTGCGTAACGGTTACATATCTGTCCATATATCTAAGAACCCTCGCTGCATTTCTTGGTACGTCAGATCTATCTGGCCAAGTAGCAAATGGGACACCAAATCCTGTATGACCTGTTGTGAAAGATTTTTTGTTAAATGCATGATCAGATGCCATGTGTAATCCACTTAAATCAACAGATGCTCCTACTATTTTAGTATCTTTTGCTCCAGCTAAATTTAAACCTCTTGCTGTACCTGTAAGATTTCCTCCACCTGCATGTGTTGCCACTACTACATCTGGATATTTACCTTCCATTTCCATCATTTGATTAGCTAATTCGTATCCTAAACTTTCCACACCTGCTATCCCAAATGGAGTATATAAAGAAGCATTGAAGTATCCTGTTTCTTCTAATAATTTTAAGAATGTATAAAATAGCTCTGGTCCAACTGTTAATTGTATAACTTCTGCACCTAGTGCTTCACATTTTCTTGTTTTTTCTAGTATTTCTGGTTGTCCTACTTTTTTAGAATCAAATACTTCTTGAACTATTATACATTTTAGTCCAAGTTGAGCTGCTTGTGATGCTACAGCTGCACCGTAATTTCCACTAGTTGCTGCTATTACACCTTTGTATCCCATTTTTTTAGCATGATAAACAGATATAGCTGCTCTTCTTGCTTTAAATGATCCTGATGCATTTGCTGCTTCGTCTTTTACAAATATCCTAGCTCCCTTACCTTCTTTTGAATATTTTCTAACTAAAGCAGTTATATTTTTAAGTTCAACTAAAGGTGTCCCTCCTACTTTTGTTTCTTTTTGTATTTTTATTATATCTTCTATTGAGTATCCAACTGATGCCATCATTTTTTCATAGTCAAAAGCTATCTTTCCATGTTCAAAAACACTATAATCAAGTCCTACTGCTTGCTTCATTATGTCATTTTTTCTACCCATTACGGCTAAGTAAGACATATCCTTCATATCTACATCCCCTTCTCATTAATTAAATCTTTCTTAGAAAATTTAATAGATTTAATATCTTTATATTTATTAAATAAACTTTTCTTTATATTTTTAATTTTATTTGTTTAGCTCTTCAATCTCTTTTCTAAGTTCCATTCCTACTTGAATTAATTCCTTTACTGGTTCACCAAAATCATGCACATGTCTAGGATTAATTGCGCATAATTGTCCTCTAACATTTCTTCCTATTATAGTTTCTATCTCTATTTCATCACCTATAGTTGCTTCTTCTGTCATCATCAATCCTCTTATCCATTGAACTAAAGGCACTTCTTTTGTATCATCTGGTACTTGAGGTGCTCTTTCTTCTGGCTTCAAAAGTACTTCTTGAATCTCTACCCAATCACCTTTTTTTGCTAAAATCATTTTCTACTATCTCCCTTCTCAATTTAGACATCCTATATTTCATAAACTCAAAGCCTATAATTTGTCAGAATAGACCCTGAGTTTAATTAGCATCTTAAATTTTTAAGCTTCTGCTTCAGCTAAAGTCTTTACTTCTTCACCTTTACTATTTACATACATTCTTCCCCAGCCACTTATCATGGCAAATAACATTACTACAAGCAATGCCCAACAGTAAATTATCCATGGAGACATTTGAGTTGTTGTAAGTGCAGGCACCATACTACCAAATTGTTCACTAGCTTGAACTGACAAGTTTTTAGTAAGTAATAAAGCTGGTGTCCAAGGTAGGGAGTAAACTAATGTACAAGCTGTTGCATCTAATAAGTTCGCCCTTCTATATGGAGATATTTTATATTTTTCCCCTAAAGGCTTAGCAAAAGATGTTCCTATGGCAAGGATTGGTGGTGCATTTAATCCCATTATTCCTGACATTGCAAGCGCCAATCCTCCTATACTCATTTCAACTCCACGAGCAGTATGTACAAATTTCTCTGTCACACCTATTAAGGCTTGATCTCCTCCACCTTTTTGCATAATTCTAACACATGCTAAAACTAAAAGAGCCAGTATACAAATATCAACCATTCCACCAATTCCATCTACTAGTAAACCTTGAACTGTACCTTCTTGTATAAATAACAAGTCTGATGGGCTTATCATTCCAAGTCCACATCCAAATATTGCAGCTGCTATTGTTCCTATAGTTGTTGCTGCTATTATATGATAGCCTTTAATTGCCAAAGTAATTGTTATAGCTGCTGGTATTAACATAAACAATCCTTTTGGATTCATATATTGAGAAACTAACTCATAAGGAATATCTTGAGCTACTCCCCCACCACCAAATAACATAATTACTACTAAAGTAGCTGCTCCAGCCACCAAGGAATATTTTAATCTTGATTTTACAACTCCACCCACATCTGCTCCTTGGGTTGCTGCTGAACATATTGTTGTATCAGAAAGTGGTGCCAAGTTATCTCCAAAAGCTCCTCCACCAACTATGGCACCTGCCATAACAACTGGGTTTGCTCCAAGTAAAACACCTGCTGGATATAATACAGACATCCCTGCAACTATTGTTCCAAATCCTGTTCCTGCTGCTGTTGCGAATAATGCACTTGCTATAAATGTAATTGCCACGAAAATTCTTCCACTAGCTCCAATGTTATATGCAAGCCAAATTATCCCTTCAACTAAACCAGATGCTCTTAGAACTGATGCAAAAACACCTGCAAATATCCAACATGCTATTGGTGTTACTGCTATTGGATCTGCCATACCTTCTATTACTGTATCACAGTAAGTTTGTTTATCCTTGGCAAAGAAATATGTTGCCATGATTCCTAATAATGCGCCAATCCACATCCCCCTTATATCTGGGGCGTTAAGTAGTGATATATAAATTGCTATGATTATAAATACTCCAAAAGGTAAAAAGGATGTCCATCCTCCTCCATAAAACTTAAGCTCCTTTTTCTCTTCCATATATAAAACCCTCCATTTTATAATTGATTATTATATCTGTCTTTATATTTAAGCAAGTTATATGCCAAGTTTTGGTTTTTCTTGGAAAATAATGTATTTTTGAATAAAATTGAAGGATTATTCTATAAAATGCTTATAGTTGACTAGTTTTTATTTTGATAAAGTATAAAGTACTTACAATAAAAAATTCGCTTCGCTCATATCGCCAACGAGATGCCTTTGCTCCGCTTCAGGCAACTCCGTTGCTCAAAATTTACTTTTTTACTATTTCTCAAACGTATCTCTATTACTTAGATATAGGAGTTTTCCACAAGCGTAAGAGTATTATAATATGCTAGTAAGTAAAAAAGGAAAAACACTTCCAGCAAGTCTCACATTTTATCAAATAAATGTGCAACTTTTTTCCACCTAGAAATATTTTTCCTACTAAGTATGTAATTTTTTTCACACTATAAATCTTCTTTTACGTTATACTCCACTATTTTATTAAAAAGTTGTCTTCTACTAATTTCTAAATATTCAGCACTTTTTGTAATATTACCATTAAATCTATCTAGTACCTTTTTTATATAATTTGCTTCTGCTTCTTGTTTTATTTCTTTTAAAGGTTTAATATCTTCCAATTTCAAAAAGTTGCTACATTCATCCTCTTTATTATCTAAAACATTTGTGGATACAAGTTCCTTTCGAATAATTCCATTGTCTGATAAAACCACAAGTCTGTCTAAAATATTTTTCAACTCTCTTATGTTTCCCTTATACTCATAATTCAAAAGATAATTCATCACATCCCCTTCCACCTTTACAATTTTTTTATTGTATTTGGCAGAAGATTTTTTCAGAAAGAAGTTAATTAACATTGGTAAATCTTCTTTTCTTTCTTTCAATGATGGTAAATGAATAGAAATAGTATTTATTCTATAAAATAAATCTTCTCTAAATTCTTTGTTTTCTATGGCCTCTCTAATGTCCTTATTAGTAGCACAAATTAATCTAAAATCCACATCTATAGGTTTATTGCTCCCAATTTTTTCTATAGTTCTATTCTCCAAAACTCTAAGCAGCTTTACTTGAGTATTTAAATCAATTTCTCCCACTTCGTCTAAAAACAAAGTTGCACCATGTGCTTCTTCGAAACGACCTATTCTTCTATTCGTTGCTCCTGTAAAAGATCCTTTTTCATGACCAAATAATTCAGATTCTAGCAAAGAACTTGATAAAGATTGACAATTTACTGCCACAAATTTTTCATTCTTTCTTTTACTATTTTCATAAATAAACCTAGCCATTACTTCTTTTCCTGTTCCTGATTCTCCTGTTATAAGCACATTTACATCGGCACTGGCTGCTTTTTGAGCAATTTTTATGATTTTTCTAAAATTATAGTTTTTAGTATCTAGTAAAAACTTATCATTTACTTTTTCAACTTTCTCAACACTTTCACACTCTACTTTAATTTTTTCAATTTCCCTTAAAAGCTCTCCTGGGTTATTTCCTTTTATAAAATATCCAAAAGCTCCCTTTTTCATTGCCTCCACAGCATTTTTTATAGTTCCAAAACCAGTAATTAACATAACATAAGTATCCACATAATTATTTTTTATTTCTTCCAACAAATGAATTCCATCCATTCCATTCATTTTTAAATCTGTTAAAACTAGTTGAAATTTCTCTTTTTCTAGTATTTCTAAAGCTTCTTCTCCACTATTGGCCACTTTAGTTTCATATCCTTCACTTTGCAAAATCATATTTATAACTTCTTGATATTGTACTTCATCATCTACCACAAGTATTTTAAATTTATACATCTAAATCAAATCCCCCTTTATAGGTATTTCAATTCTAAATGTTGTCCCCTTATTTATTTCACTTCTAGTTATTTTAATACTTCCACCAAGTTTTTCCACCTCATTATAGACTATAAAAAGTCCTAATCCCGTTCCCTTTCCTGGATTTTTAGTTGTGAAAAATGGATTAAATATATTATCTAAATTATGTTTTTCAATACCAATCCCCATATCAGTAATATCAATTTGTATAACAGGATCTTTATTAATACAAGTAACTTCTATAATTCCACCATTTGGCATGGAGTCAACAGCATTAGTAATTAAATTTATAAAAATATGTTTTAAGCTTTCTTCATTAGTATTAATAAATATATTTTCACAAGATAAAGTTGCTTCTATATTCATCTCTTTCATTGATTTTTTTTCAAGTTGTAAAATGGAAAGCAAAAACTCTCTTATATTAATTTCTTTAAATTCATCTCCTGAAATAGCAGAGAAATTAAGAAGATTGTCTATAATACCACTGGCTCTTTCTACTGATAATTCAATATTATCTATACTTTTCTGATAGATTTCCTCATTTTGCCTAGCATTTTTCCCTTTTAGAAGATAACAGTAATTTCTAATAACGCCTAGAGGATTTCTTATTTCATGGGCAATACCAGCAGCAAGTTGACCAATAGCCGCCATTTTTTCTGATTGTAACAATTGCTTTTCTGTGGCCTTTCTATTTGTAATATCCTCTACTGTGATTAGCATATCATAAGCTTTATTTTCTTCATCTTTATTATTTTTTAACTGATCTATATCCTTTATATTTCTTACATGAATTGTATAAATTCTATTATTATAATTAAATTCAAAAGGTATTTCTTTGTTATTTTTCACATCAATAGTCTCCCAAACATATTTAAACATATCATCTATTTCATATACCCTCTTGCTAGAAGACTCTTCCTTTGTAAAATTACAATATTCATAAAAAGCTCTATTTCCATTTAAAATACGCCCTCTACTATCTACAATAACAATATTCCTATTAAAAACATCAAATGCTGCCTGTAGCTCATTTTTACTTCTATTAAGTTCCTTTGTTCTATCAGTAACTGCATTTTTCAAAGATCTATTAATCAAACAAAATAAATATGTGAATAAGATAAAAATAAAAATTATACTTAGTACGATCTTAGCTGAATAAGTTTCCTTTTCTCCTGTATAAGTCATGGTTGCAGAAATACCGAACCATTTTTGTTGCATTTTTTCCATTATGTTATTTTTATTTAAAGAGTAAATTCCCTTATTTATAATATTAACTAACATTTCATGACTTTTAGGAACTGCCAAAACCACATCATTTTCATATATTGCTTTTTCTACTATTTTTAAATCATCTTTATAATTATTTTCCTGAATAAAATAACTACAAACTGGTTCATCACCAACTACAGCATCAGCCTCTCCATTTTTTAATAATTTCAAAGCCTCATTTATATCTGCTACATAAATATACTTAGCATTTGTCACATTGTCTTCTAAAAATTCATTTGTATAGTCTCCTAACTGAACTGCTATTGTTTTATCTTTCAAATCCCCAATATTTGCTATATCTTTATTACCCTCATTAGTTACAATAACTCCTCTTAACTTATAAATCGGATTACTAAATAAATAATTTTTTGACCTTTGTATACTTGGAAACATATCACATATATCTGTATTTTCGTTTTTTAACTCTGCTAGTGCCTTATGCCAAACTAAAGGCCTTACCTCAATTTGCAAGCCACTTTCTATGGATAAAGAGTTTAAATAATCAATAAAAATCCCTTTATACTGATTATCTGTATCCACATATCTAAGAGGTGGTGCATTTTTATCTGCTCCATAAATTATATCTCCATGATTTTTCAACCATTGTTGTTCCTCTTTTGTTAATGGCTTTGATATAGTAAAATATTCAACTAAATTTACACCATATTGAGTTTCTACTATATAATTAATTAGATTTAATATGAAAATTAATATCAAAACTCCTAGCATATAAATCTTTTTCTTCATAATAACCCCTTTTTCTTCTTTTTTATACTCAATATAATTATATAGTTTATACTCAATATAATTATATAGCATTTTTTCAAACCATCTAATAATAGTTTTCAATATATGGTAAAATAATATATGGACGTAAATTATTATTAGGAGTGAAGTCAATGATAATAGGAATAATTGGTCCTTTATTTTCAAGTACAAAAATAAAAGACTGCTTAAAAGAGATAGATCCACACATGGAAATTAAAATATATATTAGAGAAAAAGTTGAAGACACTTTAGAAGTAATTGCTGATTGTGAAAATGAATGTGATGCCATTTTATTTACTGGATGTGCTGTAAGTGAATATGTAAAAGAGCATTACGATATAAAAAAACCTTATGATTTTGTATCCAGGGGTGGTACAAGTATTGTAAAAGCCTTATGGGAAATAAAGTTAGATAATGCTAACTTTGACAAGATAAGTATAGACGTTATAGAAAATGAAGTATTAGAAGATATAATAAAAGATTTTTCCATTGAGCCTACTAACTTATATAGTAATCCATTTAGTGAACAAAGAAATGAAAACCAAGCTATTCAATGGCATAAAGATTTGTATAATCAAGGTAAGACTGATGTAATGATTACTGGTTTTAGTGATGTTTATAGCGAGCTAAAAAAAGAAGGCTATCCTGTATATAGATTGGAACCTACTATCCCTTTAATTAAAGTGGCCTACAAACAACTAAAAAGTAAATATGCCTTAAATAAAGCTCAATATTCTCAAATTGCAGTGGAAATCTTAAGTTTTTCAGATAATAAAAATGATATAGAATACTACTATTCTAATATGATAAAAAAATCAGATATGGATAAATTTATTATAAATTATGTTAGAAGTATCCAAGGTTCATTATTTCCATTTGGCCGTAATGAGTATATAGTATTTGCCAATAAAGGTGCTATTTACGATAAAGAAAACTACAACAAGTTATTGGAATTATCTAAGGATATTAAAAATATTGGTTTTTATCTTAACATAGGTCTTGGAATAGGTACAACTTCTTATCAAGCTGAAACAAATGCAAGAAAAGCTCTGATTAAATCTATAGATTCCAAATCATCTCATATATATATGGTAGACGAGAATGATACTATGATTGGACCTTTAGGTAAAGAAAAAGAGTTAAACTACTCTCTTAAAGTATCTGATGAAAAACTAATACAAATATCTGAAGCTACTGGACTTAGCTGTGAATCTATTGTTAAAATCATGGCTTTAAATGAAACTAGAAAAAGCAATATATATGATTCAAAAGAGCTGGCTGATTTGTTAGATTTAAGCGAAAGAAGTGCCAGAAGAATTCTACAGAAAATAATATCTTGTGATTTGGGACGAGTTATTGCCAAGGAAACTAGCCATGGCAAAGGAAGGCCTAAAAATCTTACAGAGATTTTATTTTAATTCTAAATCTATAAAATAAAAAAGGGCTTTGCACAATTCATTTATGTGAGAGCCCTTTTAATATTCTATCTTTCATTATTTAATATATAATACTTAAACCACTCTATATTTATGGGGTAATTAGTTCATATAATCAAAAGTGTAAGTATTTGTATTTTGTTCCATAAAGTCTAGATAACTATCCTTTGTGAATTTTGGGGTAAAACCTTTGATTATATTTTTTGCTGTTTTTGCATCATCATAAAGTAAATCTATTAATGTCATTGCCATGGCCTTAGCTGGAATTATATAAGCTAACTCTTCGTCATCCATTTTGTAATCCTGAGTATGAAGAGCTCCACTTACACCACCTATCCAAGGGTGAACAACTGGCATTAATTGTGATAAATCACCAAAATCAGTAGAACCAGCAGTTACGACAACATCTGTTATTGTACTATCATCTCCACCCATTAATTCTACGAAATTCTTTTTGAAAACTGAGTCCATAGTATTGTCAGAATCTAATGGTAAAAATCCTATGGAGTCTTCTATTGTAACTTTACCTCCAAGAGCTAAAGCTGCTGCGTGTAAAGATCTATTTACTTTTTCATTTGCATCCATCATAGCTTCTACTGTAGCTGCTCTAACCATAAACTCCATAGTTACTCTAGAAGGAACAACATTTACAACATCTCCACCATGATTTATTATTGAACTGATTCTTACTTTATCTTCATCTTTAAAAGTATCTCTTTGAGAATCTATATTATTTGTTGCAAGTGTTGCCATTTTTAAAGCATTTACTCCTAAATGTGGAGATATACCTGCATGAGCAGACTTACCTACAAAAGTTGCTGATTTTGCAATAAAACCATTTGTGTATGATTTTATTATGCAGTTTTTGTTATCTTCAAAATTTTGAGCATGGAACATCATTGCCATGTCCACATTGTCAAAATATCCTCTATATAAAAGTTCTTGTTTTCCACCTACATATTTGATTTCATTTTTGTCCTGTAATGTTTTTCTAAACTCTAAATCTATACATTCTTCTGCTGGAACTGCCATAAAGTCTATTTGACCATCTAAATGTTCTAAAACACCAGAGTTTACAATACCTAAAGCACATCCTAACATTCCAGCCACTTGTATGTTATGACCACAACAGTGCATGTTTCCTATTTCACTAGCATCTTTGTGTTCAGGGCACATTACAGAGTCTAACTCTCCCATAACAGCTATCTTAGGACCATTTTTATCTTTATTTAAAGAAGTCATACATCCTGTTACTGCTATGTTTTCCTTAATATCTACACCTAAGCTTTTGAAAAATTCGCTTGCTGTTTTTGTAGATTCAACTTCTTTGAATCCAAGCTCTGGAGTAGAATAAATCTTTCTCCCAGCTTCTATTATTTTATCTTTATTTTTGTCTATTTCTTCTAAACAACGTTGTTTTAATTCATTTATGTTCATTATATTTCTCCATGTCTTTCTAAAAATTTTATGGCAATATAAACCCTATAAAGCCATCATATGATATACCATTTGTGCAGCTTGGTACATTTCATCTGTATTAACATATTCATTAACTGTATGAACTTCATACATTCCAACACTTAATATTGCACATCTATATCCTAAATTAGCTATAATGTTGGCATCACTTCCTCCACCTATTATCATAGGATTTGGCTCTATACCAACTTTTCTTATTGCTTCTTCACTTAATTTAAATACATAGCTATCCTTGCTTAACTCAAAACTTGGATATGCATTTTCATTTATAAACTCACAAGTTGCATTGAATTTTTCTGCTGCATCCACACAACATTTTTTCATATGTTCTATTTCTTCTGCTAATCTTTCTGGTACATGAGATCTTATTTCCGCAGTGAAAGTAACTTCATCTGTAACTATATTTGTAGCTCCTCCACCTTCTATTCTACCTATGTTTGAAGTAGTAAGTTCGTCAAGTCTACCTATATGCATATTGCTTATAGCATGAGAAGCAACTACTATTGCATTTATACCCTTTTCAGGCTCTATACCTGCATGGGCTTTTTTTCCATGGAAAGTAACTTTTATAGTTTCTTGAGCTGGTGCTTTGTAAGCTATTACACCTGTTGCTCCACCTGCATCTAAAATTACCACATCTTTGCATGGTAGATTTTCTGATTTAAAGTTTTTCGCTCCATTTAATCCTGATTCTTCACAAGCTGTGAATAATAAGTATATATCCCTGTGAGGAACTTTATCTTCTAACACACACTCAAGTGCCTCTAATATAGCTGCTATTCCTGCTTTATCATCTGCTCCTAAAGTAGTAGTTCCATCAGTTTTTATTAAATTTCCATCTATTACAGGCTTTACTCCTAAGCATGGCATAACTTGGTCCATGTGAGCAGCAAAACATATAGGATTTTCGCTATCTTGTCCTTTTATATGAGCTATTACATTTCCTGTATTTCCGCCAAATCCTTCTCCTGCATCGTCTATTTTAGCTTCTATTCCTCTTTCATTAAGGTAGTTTACAAGGAATTTAGCCATTTCTAGCTCTTTACAAGAAGGACTATCTACTTTAACCATTTCTATAAAATTGTTAATTAATCTATCTTTATTTAACATAATCTTCTCTCCTAATCTATTTAAAACAAGGGCATGTGAAAAAACACAGCCCTTTTTAAAATTTATTCAAATTACATTGCATATGTAGGTAATGCTCCTGGTCCAAGTGGTAATCCAAACATCATGAATATTGCTAATAATACTGACCAAACTACTAAGAAACTTAGAGAGAACGGTATCATATTTGACATTATTGTACCCATACCTGCATTTTTGTCGTACTTTCTTGCAAAGGCTAATACAACTGGGAAGTATGCAAATAATGGAGATATTGGGTTAGTTATACCATCACCTATTCTGAATGCCATTTGAGTTAATGCAGGAGAGTATCCTAACATCATAAACATTGGTACAAATATCGGTGCCATTATAGCCCATTTTGCTGATGCACTACCTATGAATAAGTTAATTATACAACATAGTATTATAAATCCTATTATTAGTGGTACTCCACTTATATTTGCATTTTGTAAGAATTCAGCTCCTTTTACTGATAAAACTATACCTAGATTACTAAGTTCAAATAATTTTAAGAATTGAGATGCTGCAAAAGCAAGTATTATGTAACTTCCCATGTCAGCCATAGATTTACCCATTAAAGAAACTATATCTTTATCATTTTTTATAAGTCCAGTAACTTTACCATAAACTATACCTGGTATGAAGAATAATAATGCCATTATTGGAACCATACCCTTCATAAATGGTGCGTTATTTGATAATAAATCTCCTGTTTCAGGGTCTGCTAAGAATGAATTAGTTCCACCTATTGATAATGCTACTAAAACTGCTACACATGCTAATAATGCAAATCCTGCTAATTTTAAACCTTTTCTTTGTTCTTTTGTTAAATCTGAATTTACATCTAGGTTAGCTTCACCTTTGTACTCCCCAAATCTTGGTGCTATAAACTTTTCAGTTATTATTGTACCTAGTATTGCTAATATGAATGTTGAAGCTATCATAAAGTATAAGTTCATTGTTGCATTTCCAGTGTAATTTGGATCCATCATTTGAGCTGCTGGTATAGTGAAACTTGCCACTAATACGTCAACAACACTTATTATAACGTTTGCTGAGAATCCTAAAGTAACTGCTGCATATCCTGCGAAAAGTCCTATAAGTGGATGTCTACCAACCCCTAAGAATGCTATTGCAGCAAGTGGTGGTAATAATATAGTTCCTGCATCTGATGCAAGGTTAGCAAGCATACCTAGTATCATTACTACTAAAGTAACTGATTTTCCAGATATTTTACTAGCACATGCTTTTATAGCAGCTTCCATAAGTCCAACTTTGTCACACATACCTGCACCTATCATAACTACTAAAACTAATCCAAGTGGTGCAAATCCTTGGAAGTTAGATACTACACTAGCTAAAAGTAATTGTAATTGTTCTTTGCTAAGTAAGTTTACTACTGCTATTGTTTCTCCTGTTCCTGGGTGAACAACTGATAATCCATTTCCAGTATTAGCAATTATACTTGAAGCTATTAAAACTACTATACTGAATCCTAAGAATATTGTAACTGGATCAGGTAGTTTATTTCCCATAACTTCAATTTTGTTTAGAAATCTGTTAAAAAAACTATCTTTTTCTTCTTTTACTTGTGGTGATTTTAAATTTGCTTCCATAATCAAACTCCTTCATAATTCTTTTTTGTCATGTCCATAACTTGTCCTTAAATATAAAATAACCGTTTTCCTTTTTGAAGTCAATACATTTTTATACATTTTTCTACATTTTTTTAATTTATATATAAAATTTTAATATTTAGAAGTGTTTTTGCTATTAACTTAATTTTTCGTGTTAGTTATTGATAAAAATAGAGATAATTCTTTAAGCTAAAACTATATATAAATTTTGTCTGAGCGACATGAAATTTTAGGCAAGGATTTTGAGCAAATAAATATCTAAAAAGTGTTATATAATTTGAGATTTTTTCCCATAATCCTATTACAACTATTTGTAAGAGGAGGAAATTACCTTGTCAAAACTTTTAAAAAAAATAAAATTTATCATTATATCAACGAGTTTAATTTTTGTAATAATAGGAGTTGTAGCTTATGCAGATTTATTTTCACAGAAAAAATCTAATAGCTTACCTTCTTCCACAGAGGTAAAAGAGGATATTGCTAATAATAACTCAAATATAAGTTCATCTAAAGATGAAGTTTCAAAAGATACTACAAACATCCTACTTCTAGATGATAAATCTGACTCTATGGTAGTTGCTTCAGTAGATACTACCAATAAAAATATTCAATTAACACCAGTTACAAACACAGGCTACTTTGACAGAAGTAATATGGAAGATTTGCTAAATAATATTGAAAAGAATATAAATATGAATTTAGATAAGTTTTTGCAAGTGGATACATCAGAATTAATGGATGTGGTTTCAGTTTTAGGTGATATTAATGTTAATATAAAATCAGAAGATATGAAGCTTATTAATAACCTAATCCCCAAATTTTATGCAGAGTTCCAAGATAGTTCCAAAGGTGAAATGAAATTGATAACTTCACCTGGTGAACAAAATATAAACGAATATCAAGCAATGGCTTATGTTAGTGCTGTTTCCAAAGATAGTAATAAACAAAAGGAGGCTATTCTTTCTTTAGTTAAAAATATAAAGGATTTAGGTTTTAGCAAATATTTTGAGATTTATAATAAGATAAAACCTTATGTGGAAACTAATTTAACTATCCCTGATATGTTAAAAATTGCTTCTACTGATTATGAGTTTAAATAAAAATTTATCTAAATAGCCTGAGAATATAATCCTATTCTTAGGCTATTAAATTTATTGTATAGTATTTATTACTGTGCACTATCTAGAAGATCACACTCTGGCTCATTCTTCTGAGGTATAAAATTACCTAATAAAGCTCCGATTATAGCTGGAACAATCCAGTTAAATCCTAAGTCATAGAATGGTAATTTTTCTATTAACGAAATATTAATTCCCATTCCATCTACAACAGTAAGTATGCTCACTAATAATGCCATATATGTTGCCCCTTTGAATGAATTATCATTCTTAATTTTATGTCCGAATAAAGTCATTATTATTAGAACTATAGTAGCAGGATAAATAATTGATAATATTGGTTCTGCAAATGATATTATAGTACTTACTCCAAAATTAGATACAAATGCGCTAAATACACAAACAGCTATTACTACAGCTTCATACTTTATCATTCCTTTAGAAATTTTAGTAAAGTATTGAGCTGTTGCAGAAGTAAGACCTATGGCTGTTGTCAAACATGCTAGTCCTACAATTATTGCAAGTATTACTTTTCCTGGTTGACCTAGTAACTGCTCTGTTATACTAACTATTAGTGATGTTTGATTTATCTCACTTGGACTAAAACCTTTGAATTGATGTGCCACAGATGAGCCTAAATATGTAAGACCTCCATAAACTATGAATAATGCTACACCTGCCACAATTCCTGCTTTTAATGTTAATTTTACTTTTTCAGATTCATCATTATATCCTTTTTGAGAAAGTGATATTATAACAACTGCAGATAATGCTATGGCTCCAAGAGGATCCATTGTTTGATATCCTTGAGATATACCTTCTGCAAAAACTTGATTTATAACTGCTGGTTCATTTAAATTTCCAAGTGGATGTATTACACCCATTATTATTAAAAATATTAAAGCAATTAATAAAGCTGGAGTTAAATATTGTCCTATAATATCTACAACTTTGGATGGTTTTATTGTAAGTATTAATGTCAATCCAAAAAATAATATGGAGAATATAACAGGATTAAAACCCGCAAAAATTGGTTCCATCCCCATTTCAAATGTTGTTGCTCCTGTTCTAGGTATTGCTAAAAGTGGACCAAGGCAAATCATTATTGCTGTCGCTAATACGAATGATAACGTTTTACCACTTCTAATTAAGACTTTGTTGATATCACCTTGGCACTTAGCTGATGCTAATATGGCTAGTAATGCTAATCCAACATCTGCCAAAACAAAACCTGTAAAACCTACTAACCAGTCACTTCCTGATACTACTCCTAAATAGGGAGGAAATATTAAGTTTCCTGCTCCAAAGAACATAGCAAATAATGCAAATCCTACTACTAAGATATCCTTATTCTGACCTTTCATGTTAGTACCCCCTTAAACATTGAAAAATTTTATGTTTAAGTTGGATTATATATCATTAGAATTTAAATAGTATATAAATGTACTGTTTTTTAACATATTTTTATCATTCGGGGAAAAATTTAACCTAATTTTTACAGAAACGATATAATATTTAATTTATATTAGCTACTTTATAGTCAAAATAAAGTAAGAGTATCATTAGCATAATACCCTTACTTTATTTTTATCTATTCAGTTTCTGATTCTAGTCCTATATCACTGTCTCCTGAATCTGGTGTTGGCTCTGGATTAGGATCTGGCAATGGCTCTGGTGTTGGAGTTTCTTCCCCTGAACCGTCTCCTGGATTGTTTGTATCACCACCTGGATTATCTGTATCATCTTCTCCTGGGTATTGTCCTCCACTATTGTTTCCAGTATTACCAGAATTATTTCCGTTATTATTGTTGTTATTATTATTACTATTCCCATTGTTTGGATAGTAATCATTCGATGTATCATTGTTATTGGAATTATCATCAGTATTATTATAAACTGGTTCACTATAATTATCCTTGTCATTTGAGGCTGGTTTAACTTCTGTAGCTTCTTCATCTACTGGTTCTTCATCTTCTAGTATTTCCTCTTCTAGCTTAGTAACAACAGGTTGTACAGGTGGTTTAGCACTTGCAGTTTCCTCTTTCTTTTTATTATTAAATAAACTTCCACCATTAATAGTTGTTGCCAATATTAAGAATACTAAAAGACAAACTCCTAACCTTATTATTAGTTGTAATGGTGTAGTTTTATAAGAATTTTTCTTAATTTCTACTTCGTATTCTTCATCATCTTCTTCAATTAGAACTTCCTCTTGCGTATCAACAGCAGCACCTTCCTTAATATACTCTAAGTAAGCATCGGCATCTGCTACAAATTTATTTAAATCTTCATATATACTAAATTTTTTATTAGTGCATTTATCAATTATATATAATAAGTCCTCGTCATAAATTTCATTTTTACATTTTCCTGGTTTAAAATTAGTATTTTTAGTTAGTAATTCAAATAAAATAACTCCTAAAGAATAAATATCTTCTTCTTCATTGAACTCTTCTTCTAAAGGTTCATTTAAAATTTTTTCCTCTAAGTAAGCTAGAGTATCTATTTTTACAGTACCATTTTCATCAATATATATATTGTCACAACTTAACTTTCCATAAACAATACTTTTGAAATGAAACTCTTTTAGCCCTTCTGCAACCTGTTTAAGTATTTTAATAGCTTCTACTCCACTAAGCTTTCCAGCTTGTAATTTTTCTTTTAAACTTATGCCAGGGAAATTTTCACATTCTATATAAGGATACGAGTTTTCTTCCCCTACGATGCTTCCCACAGTATTTATGCAAATTAAATTAGGATTTTCCATATCTTTTAGGATTCTTACTTCTTTTCGTAGATCATCTATATATTCTTTATTATTGCTATTATTAACTATAACTTTTAAAGTAATTATATCCTGTGTTATAGAATTTACAGCTCTATAAGTATCTGCCCATTGACCTCTTTTTATAATCTGCCTCTCACCATATTTTTCATTAAAATTATTCATTTCTTCCCCCTTTTCATAATTATTTCACAATACCCCATATAATAAATTATGTCTAAATTTACAATATTTGTAAATATAAAAAGGCGTATCAAGTAATTTTTCTAAAAAAATATCAATATATGTTTAATAATTCATATATTGATATTTTATTTTATAATTTATTCAATTTTATTTTCTTGCTTTATATTATTATACAATATCATTTTTCATTATATTTTTTATAAGTTAAAATCCATCCATTATTTTGCAAATCCTCTAATTCTAAATCTAATTTTCTTAGCTGACAACAACACATTTGTAAATATTACTGATAATATAGCAGCTGCAAAAATAGACATTTTAGCTATTATAAGAAAAATTAGTGTTGCTCCAATTAGAGCTAAGCCTGGTATACACCTCTGATGTCACTATTTTCTTTATATTTTGTATCATAATAAACATCCATATTTTTCAAAAAAGTAAACCTCAATCTAATTGAGGTCTACTGATTTACTGCTTTTTTAGTTTTTATAAAATCTTGTTGAAAATACTCTTTTGTAGCTTGCCTTACTTTTGGTAATAAAACTAGTAGAGCTAGAAGATTTGGTAATATTAATAATCCAAGAGCACAGTCTTGTATTGTCCATACCATTTCTATACTAACTAAAGCTCCTATTATAGTAAACATAGGGAACACATACTTAAAGTTTAGAGCAATCTTTTCTCCAAATACATAATTTAGTCCTACATAACCAAAATACCACTGGCTAATAAGTGATGTAAATGAGAAAGATATTAAACTTACAGATACTACATATTTTAATAATGGATGTATTGTTCCAAAAGCATTAATAACTAATACAGATGGATGTGCTCCACTATCTAACACTCCTGTACATCCTAAGATTAATCCTGTTATTGTACATATTACTATTGTATCTATAAAAACTTCAGTTACTCCAAATATAGCTTGTTCTACAGGATGAGAAACGTTGGCCGTTGAATGTATTACAGGTGCCGATCCTTCACCAGCTTCATTTGAATATAGCCCTCTAGCTACACCAAATCTCATAGCTTCTTTAATTGTATGACCTGCTATACCTCCCACCCCTGCTTCAAATGTAAATGCACTTTTAAATATTTCTGCAAACACACCTGGAACCTTATCTATATTTAATATTATTAAAAATAAACCAAATAAAATATAAAATATGGCCATTACTGGGACAACTTTTTGAGTTACACTTGCTAATCTTTTAAATCCTCCAGATACTATAATAAATATTATTGTACATAATATTACTGCAGTAATTATAGTTGAAACTTCAAAAGTATTTTTCATTACTCCTGAAATAGCATTAGATTGTATAAAATTACCACCTATTATTTGAACTGTCATAAGTATGGCTGTTATACTACCTAATACAGGTAGTTTTAAACCTTTTGAGATGTAGTACATAGGGCCACCTACATACTCTCCTTTATTATTTTTTTCTCTATAAATAATACCAAGGATTATTTCTCCATATTTAGTTGCCATACCTAAAAATGCAGCTACCCACATCCAAAAAATTGCTCCTATTCCTCCTGAAACAAGAGCTGTAGAAACACCAATAATATTTCCACTACCTACACAACTTGCAAGTGCTGCACACATTGCTTGAAATGAAGATACATTTCCTTTAGAATTAGATTCTCCACCTTTTGATTTTTCTCTTATAGGATTAAATAATGTTTGCTTAATAATATATGGGAATTTTCTAAACTGAATAAACCCTGTTGCAAATGAATATAAAACCCCTACTGCTAGTAGAGTATATAGTAGCCAATCCCCCCATAAAAAACTAGCAAGTTGTTTCAAAAAAACTCCCAAATTTTCCATACTTACCTCTCTTAACTGCTATAATTTTTAAATTTCAAAGTCATCCATAAATATTGGATTACTCCAAGCCTTTTTACCGTATTTATCTACACATTCTATTCTTATATAAGTTTCGTTACCTCTTAGTTTGAATTCGGCTCTTGTAAGGCTGTCTTCTTTTGGTTCTCCCCAATAAGAAAAACCTCCATTTATTGCATTTCCTGACATAAAGTGTACATGATTTACTGGAGAGCACTCTACATATGCAACACCGTCTTTTATTCCAAAATCATATATTTCTGGTCCTGAAGAAGAATAATAATTTCCTTCTATTAATGCATTTACTATATTATCATGATCTAGAGACTCTGCATTTACCATTATCCATCCACCAAATGAATCTGGTAAGAAATCTTCGTTATGGTTGTCATCAGATGCAAAGGCAAATACTCTATTTCCTTGTCTTAACATAGTATCCCAGTGAGTAGTATCATAACCAGTATTACTTTCTAGAACTGTTCCATGGTTATATATTTCAAGAGCAAAAATTCCTTTAGTATTTATAAAATCTTCTTGATCTACTCTTGACCATAATGGATGATTATAAGTTGATATGCATCCTTTTTTAGCCATTAAATCTGCTATGTCTTGTGCAGTTTTTGCACCTTCAAAAGGTGGGTGATCTAACGTTTCCATATGTTTAAACAAGTTATCTTTTGCTTTTTCTTGCATCTCACTTGTTCCAAGTATTCCATGTAAATGATGAATTTTCTTTCTTTCGTAATTTTCATCATATAAAACGCTTGAACATTCTATTCCTGGTAATAATATAAATCCTTCACTATTTAATTCATCTCTAAAATCTGTATATATATCATGTTCACTTAAACACATAAATGAATAACCGTTTTCTTTATATAGCTCAACTGCCTCTTTTGGTTCTAACTTTCCATCTGATACTGTTGTATGACTATGTAAATTACCTTTATACCAATTTTTATTTCCTTTAAATCCTTTAATATTTATGCCTGACATAATTTTTCTCCCTCTATGTATTTTTATTATAATATAAAGTATAATTTCTTGTATAATAAAATTTTTATAATAATCGAGCATAAACCTGTGAAAATTTTCACAGGTTATACCCTTACTAAATTTATACCAACTACTATTAAGCAGATTGTTGTTTCTTTTTAATTACATTTACTAAGTAAGAACTTATGAAGAACCCTACTACTGAGAATCCTATCATTGTTATGAATACCATTTTGTATCCTGCAAGTCCTGGAGCTTTATCTAACATACTTCCGTATAAAGTGTATGCAAATGTTGATGGGAAGTATCCTATTAAAGAACCTATTGACATTGCTGCACCACTTATTTCTATTGGAACTTTTATTTCATCCATTGGAGCGAAGAATACTGCTCTCATTGTGAATATTATAGCTCCAAATCCCAATGTTAATGTCATACCTACGTATATATTCATTTTTTCATGAGGTAACATTACTATTACAGTCATCGCAACTGCTGCAACAACGAATGCCGCTCTTATGTATTTAGAAGTAGATTTTGTAACCTTATCAGCTAAAAATCCACCAACTGGTCCACCAACCATTTTTAACCCATATTGGTTTATTATTCCGTATGCTCCAACTAAAGCTGCTGGCATTGCATATATATCACTTAAGAATGGTATGAAGTATGTAAGTCCACAGTAAACACAGTAAACTGAGAATATTGTGAAAGCAACTACCCATATTTCTTTCATTTTTATTGCTTGCATCATACCTTGGAATGCTGCAGCATTTTTACCTATTTTTTCACCTGAATCGTTTGTTTCTCTTATTTCATCATGTGGTACTAAGAAAAATGATATTATTCCAACTACTATAACTACACCTGAGAAGAATAATATACCACCTTTAAGACCTGTAGCACTTGATCCCATAGCTGTGAATATTGCTAAAGCTGAGAATGCTACTATTGTATCAACTACACCACGTCCTGCTTCTAAAAAACCAAATATTCTTCCTTGTTCTTCTTCTGTAGCTGTAAGTCTAACTGCTTTTAAAAGAACTGGCCAATAAACAACTTCACCAAATATTGCAAGTATAGCAAATGCTGCTAAGAATCCTGCATAAGGAGGGAATGTAGATAAATAAATACCTGTTAAACCAACCCCAACTAGTGAGAAAGATATCATATACTTCTTAGAGAATCTGTCTGATAAATAAATTGAAAATATTAGTCCTACTGTTTGTACTATTCCATATACTGATAATGCCATACCTATTTGAGTATGATTTAATCCCATATATTGTTGCATTGGTACGTAAAATGCATCTTTTAATGAACTAAGTTTGAATATAGTTCCTGCACCTAACACTAGTATTGCAAATGTAAACCATCTGTTAGCTGCGTACTTTCCTGTTTGTAAACCTTTTGCGCTTGTCTCCATTGTAAACCTCCATATCGATTTGTAAATCGTTTTCTTTGTTGAGTTTTTTATGTACTCGTCTTTCTATGTTTTTTATTATAATTGGATTTAATTGTCTTTTCAAGTCTTTTTTTGTGTTTTTCTGTGAAAAATTTGTTTTTTAGTGTTAATTATTGTTTTTTATTGGTTTTTAATTATTAATTTGCAATAATCCCTTATATATTTTATAATAAAAATTGAATTATACAATTAAACGCAATTTATTGGTGTTTATCTTTATAGTTTTTTAAATAGGAACATAGATTGGAGGCGGTAAATATTTTAGCAGAAGAAAGATATGCCATAATACTTGATAAATTGAAAAGTGAAGGCATCGTAAAAACAAACGAATTAAAAAAACTACTAAACGCTTCTTCAGAAACTATTAGAAAAGATCTTAAATATTTAGATGAAGTAGGTCAATTAGATAGAGTTCACGGTGGAGCCATACCTAAAGCAAACAAAGAATCAATTGTTAAACAAGATGATGATAACTACATATCATTTGATGTTAGACAATGCCAAAATTCAGAAATGAAACATTCAATTGCATTGGCTGCTGCAGAACTGATAAAAGAAGGGCAATCTGTAGGATTAGACTCTGGAACAACTTCTTATGAGTTGGCTAAGGTTTTAAAACAAAAATTTAATAACCTTACTATAGTTACTAACTCTTTAGTAAATGCCCATGAACTAGCTAATAAAAAAGGGTTTACTGTTATAGCAACAGGTGGTGTACTTACACCAGATGAAAACTCATTTATCTCTGATCTTGCCACTTTGATTTTGGATAAAATAAATCTAGATATAATGTTTTTAACAACTTGTGGTGTATCTTTGGATAATGGTATTACAGATCAAAGAATGGCTGAAGTTATGGTTCATAATAAAATGATGAACTGCGCAAAGAAGGTTGTTGTTTTATCTGACAGTACTAAGTTTGATGAGGTTTCTCTTTATAAGGTTTGTCCTCTGGATGAGGTGGATTGTATTGTTACGGATTCCCATATTGAGGAAGATTTGGTTGATAGGTTTAGGAAAGAAGGACATAATATTATAGTTTCAAATTAATATTTATTGATAAAACTATAATCATTTTATAAAAAATTTGCTTAAGATTAAAAAAGAGCTAACTTATATTAAAATAAATTCATTTTGATATATGGTTGGCTCTTTTTCTTATGTGGTGAAATATAAATAAAGAGTTTACTGTACTTGCCATATAATAAATCATGTTATAATAATGATAAAATTTACTCATAAAAAAAGGGAGGTTTATCTTGTCTCACAAAGAAAAAAATTTCAATTTAAAAAGAATAATTATAATACTAGTTTTGTTACTAGTAACTATACCAATCATTACTTTTTTTGCTATCCAATCTACAACAAAACAGAAAAAAGAAACTTCAACAGCTCAAAGCAATGCCAACAACGGGATTACAAATATTTTATTGCTAGGGACTGATGGTAGAGAAAATGAAGGTAGCTTTAGATCTGACTGCATGATTATTGCAACTCTAGATATGAAACATAATAGTATAAAACTAACTTCACTTGCTCGTGATACATATGTTGATATTCCAGGTGTCGGAAAAGGGAAGTTAAATGAAGCTTACTTTTGGGGCAAAGAAGAATTGCTTTTTAAAACTATAGAAAAGAATTTTGGAATTGAGTTGTATAAATATATTCAAGTGGATTTTGATAATTTAATGAATATTATATTTGAGTTGGATGGGGTCACAGTAAGTGTAGAAGAACATGAGCTAGATGCCGTAAATGCTCTAATTCCAGCATCTTATAAAAGTTGTACATATGAAAACAAAGGTGAAATGAAACTTCTAACTTCAACAGGTAGACAAAAACTAAATGGATACCAAGCCATTGCCTATACTAGAATTAGATATTCGGACAATGCGATAAATAGAGATGGTAGACAAAGAGAAGTATTGATGTCAGTTCTTAGGGATATAAAAAACGAATCACTTTCCAGTTCCCAAGATCTTCTTAATAAACTTTCTCCATATTACTCAACAAACATTACTTCTTCACAAGTTCTTGATATGGCTACCAATGCCTATTCTACTGGAGCTATTAAAAATATTAAACAAGGTCAATTCCCTATTATTGATGATGTACATGTTAAAGGTGGAACTTATAAAGATGCTGGCTGGGTTTGGTTATACGATTTGAACTCTGTGAGTGTGTTACATGATTTTATTTATGATGATATTGATATGAAGGATAATGAATATTTAAAAGATGATAGTAACATAAAGCTAAATTACTAGTTATATAAATTTCAGACTCAATCAGACTTAAGTGCTTTTTTATAAGTCAGGTAGATAACATTAATCTACCTGACTTTTTTTATAAGAGAATTTATATTAAATATAACATGCCTTATAGGCATACACATTTGCCATATTTTTATTATATTTTTATAAATTACGTTGTCACATGATATTTCTTTGTTATCCCTTATAATTTTGCAACAAACTCCTATAACTTGATTCTTTCTCACAATTTCGGTCCACTGCTGTGCGTCTCCATTTATAATAAAGGTATCTTGGTCTATGATTTTCATTACTCTATGTAATACATACTGACCACTTTGCCTTTGTATAAATATTATTTCACCTTTCTTTATTGGCCTATTATCAGTAGATGTTAAAATCACACTGTCACGAAAGTGCTTTAAAATTGGTGTCATGGAGTACCCTGTTACTCTTAGTTTACACTGACCACCATTATTTATTATTTCTTCCATTATAGGTACAATTTCTTTGCCATCTCTAGCATTAAATTCACTATTATTCATTCTCTCCACCTTATTTTATAGTCTCATATTAGTTTATATTCTTTTAATAAATCTATTCTTCGATTTCCCACAGCAATGGTCTCTTTTGCAGTTGTTCCCACACTAGACAAACTACCTCTTTCCTTTGTATAGGTAAAAATCCTACTCCCCCATGCCACCGGTAGCAATATAGGGTATTTTTCCAGGTATTTGTATCGCCCTTTTAGGTTATCTGATTTTGGGAATATTGCTGCCAAGTTTGATTTTATTTTTGATTTTGATTCTTTATTTATAGCATCTAGAGACATGTTTGCTGCATTTAGTCTTGATTGTGTGCTAGCTCCGTAAACTCCACCGTCCATTATGTCCTGGATAAGATTTTCTGTGTTTATATAGTATTTATCTTTATTCTGGTTATACATTATTTTACTTTCTTCCAATCCTAAATAATCTATACCTATCTGTAGAAAATTCATAAACAGAGTATCATAACCAAGGCTAGTTATCTCCTTCCAAATATAATCCCAGTTGATCTGATTGTCATATTTATTTATATACATGGTAATATCACAAACTTGCCTAATTCCAGTACCACATGAGACAAAATGCTTCATTGCGTGGCAAATCACATACAATAAATGCTCGTCCAATGAGAATGTGTTAATTTCCACATTATTTATGGTAACAGTATCTGAATCATCAAAAACAGTGGAAAAAATTCCATCCATTTTTTTGTAAATCTCTGAGTTGTCACCAAACAAAGTAGTGTGTAGTTCTAGATGAAGACCTGTTTTATGACAAAAATAATGATACACATCTTCATCTTCTTCCTGAGATAAAACTCTTTCTAGACCATTGCCTTGTAATATTTCTTCAGCTTTTTTTAAATCTGTTTTTTTGATTAATAAATCCTCGTCTCCAGATATTCTTTCATCTGGAATTGGGTATAGCTCTCTTAATATGATCCCTTTGAATACAAGAATTTTAAGTCCTGCTTTGTTGAATTCTTTGTATAGTTGTAAAAATCTATCACTTCTTTGAATTTGACTGTAGATGATTTGCATGGATGTGGTTTTGAAGTATTTTTGAAAGTTTTGTTCTGTTTTTTTGAATGATTCTGTTTTGTATGATGATTCGTATATTAGTGGTATTACTTTGTGTATGGATGCTAGTTTGAGTGTTTCCTGCCAGTTTGGTGATATTTGTGTTGGTAGTTTTTGGTTTTGTATGCTTGATTTTAATAGTTGTAAAAAATCTTTGTGTATTTTGTTCATATTTCTCCCTCTTGAAGGGGGTAACATTTTTGTGTACCCCTTTATCTCTGTGTAAATTTTCTCTTTTTGTGATTCTACCTAGTTAAATTATAGCACTAGAAAAGGGCAATTTTCATTGCCCTTTTTAGAATAGTTTTTTATATTATATCTGCGTTTTTAAGTATATCTAAGAATTCTTCCATGTCTACTTTTGCTGTTTTTTCATCTACTTCATATTCTGATAGAATTTTCTTTAGCATTTCATCTTGATTTTCTACTGATTCTAAGTTTTCCCAAATAAATGCTCCCACATCATTCATTGTTATAAGTCCATTAAAATCTATTGCTGTATTTCCTATTGGTACTAATATATAGTCCCCTGCTATTTCTCTCTTAATAAAATCTTTCTTAATTTTCACTATAATCCACCTCCCATTTATCTACTCATTTTTATTCAACTGATTTTAACATTTCTTCATATATAGATTTTGTCATATCACAAATATAAGTAGGCTTTTTATCAAATTCACCTGTCTCAGCATATGCCACTGATGGACAAACATGACATATGGATTTCAAATTACATACACTACATTCTTGAGGTAAAAATATTTTATTCGTTTCATCTAATATTTCTTTCCAAGCATTCTCAAATCCAATTTCAAATGGATTTGATTTTGGAAAATTCATCATACCACATGGTGTCATTTCGCCCTTCCAATTTATCCAAAATGTACATCTTCCTGCTCTACAAGACATAGGTATAAGTTTACTCTCCCCTTGTCTTATTTGTTCTTCTCTTAAACTAACCATATTTTTCATGTTTTGTGATTTTTTAATTAACCCAACCTTACTTAATCTTAACTTTTCACCAATAAATTCATAACATGCTGCTTTTTCAGATGACATTCTTTCCCCAACGCCAACCTTACTTTTATCTTTTCTTGCTGGTGGAAAAATATAACTTGTGGTTCTAATTTCAATATTTTTTTCTTTTGCAAATTTATGTATATCTTCCATATCATTAATATTATACTCTGTTAAAGTCATACTAATTTTAACTGGAATATTAGCATTTTTTAATAAGTCTATTGCATTGCTGACTTGATCAAACCCATTTGGATTATTACATAGCTTCTCATAAGTTTCATTTGATGAACCATATACAGTAATATTTATCCTAGATGGAGGTATTTCTCTCAACCATTCTATTGTATCTTTATCAATCATAGTTGCATTTGTATTTATTTTAATAATAAATCCCATCTTAGCTAATTCAGTATAAATTCTCCTAAAATCTTTTAATAAGAACGGTTCTCCTCCCGTTATCAATAAAAATAACATTCCTGCATCTCTACATTTCTTTCCTAATTCTATCCATTCATCTGCAGTCTTTTCTGAGTATCCACTACTTTTTATTTGTTCACTAGACATTCTCACATAACACATCTTGCAATTCAAATTACATCTTGGTGATAATTCAAATGTCCCTGCTAGTGGTATTTTTTTTACACATGCTTTTCTATATAGATATTCGGTTATTTGTGGTTGTGTATTCTGTTCGTGCATCAACTATTCCCCCTTATTTTCCCCAATTCAAGATAATCTCTAAGCAAAATAACTGCATCCACATTTGGAAGACAAGTTAACTCTATTATCTCTATATTATTTACTATATCTTCTACTATATCTGATACCTTCAATACACTTTCTTTATCCCATATATTTACTGTAACTTCACTTATAATTCTCTTATAAGCTTCTATCTTACTTATCTTGCGGATAATATTTTCATTTCCTTGCTTTAAGACTACTATAATTCCTATTGGATATCTTTCATTTTCACAAATGCTAGAAGATCCACAAAACGGTATGCCCATTGAAAAGTATTTATTATCTATTTTTTTAATTAATGCTCTGTCTCCATTTATTATCTTTGCCTTTAGAGTTTCATTCCATAAATTAGCTTGTGTAGACTTTCCTGTCCCTGATGGAGCAGTAAATAATATACTTTTATCTTTAAATAGAATATTTGATGAATGCAGTACTATACTATTATTTTTTAGAAATAAATCTTCCATTACTAATAGTTCTAATAAATGTTTTGTGCTATAAAATGCCTCTTCTTTTCCTTTATAAATATTACAGGTATACTGTGATGAATCTTTTTCAAATTCAACACAAGCATAATCTCCAAATAAATCATTCATACCATATACTCTACTTGTTTTCTTTCCATCCTTATATACTTTCATTTTACTGTTTTTAAATATCATTTTTTCATCTTCAAAAACATAAGGATTTGAAATTTTAACTTTATATAAAGCATCATATTCTTCATCATTTTTTATATATATAAACTTATCTAATATATCATAGTCATTAAATTTCATATCTGAGTCTATTGCTATTAAAATATCCCCTATTTTATATGATTTCATTTTACCCTACTCCCTTTATGAAAGTGTATCTATAAAATATGGCCATGTCAAAAGACATGACCATACCTATTTTTATAGTATATTTAAATTCTATGAAGTAAAGAAGTTTCTATTTTCAGGTCCATGATAACAAACCCCATCAAATTTAAATTCAGGATCATCCATCCAGCCTCCTAAACAATCATCATTTGCCGTGTTAAATAAATATTCTCCACCTATTGTAAGCCATGAGTGACATACATTCCCATCAGCAAAGTTAAGTTTTTCTTCGCATGGACTACCAGCACAAATTTCTGACATACTATAATCCTCTATTAAAATTCTTGGTTTTTCATATTGTTTTTTCATATTTCCCCTCCTTTGTTATTAAGCTAAAAACCTATTTAAACCATTTTGAAAATAAATTTTTAATTGTATTTTTTATAGTATTAGCAACTTTATCAAGGGTATTATTTTTATCATTACTTGGATTTTCATTAGGCTGCTCATCTGTACTATCTTCAGTTTCATTATCATCTTTTGATGAATCACTACCTTCAATACTATTTCTATCTAATGTCATTTTTACAGTATATTCTCCTACCTCTATATTTGACAGTATTGATGGTTGAATTAAAGGTTCTTCATCATAAGTAAATTTAATATTAGTTAAAGATACTATTGCATCACTATCTCCTGTATTTGTAATTACTACATACGCTTCACCATTATCATCAAATACTATTGCATTAGTAACATCGTAATACATATCTGTAGCACTATTTAGTGTGAAATCTTTAGTAGAATTAACATTAGAACCTATTGCAACTTTAGTTGATCCACTTGGTGCTTTTGCTCCTATTTTTATTGATGTAGGAGTTGAAGATTTTAACTTAAATCCTATTGAGTTACCTTTTGAAAGATAAACTTCATTATTAGGTCCTAAATCTTTATAATTTGATATAGTTGGTGTATCTCCTTTTGAGTCCACAAATACTATTCCTGTTGCATTTGTATCTGATGTTAAGCTATCTGTATCAAGTAATAGATTTCTTATTTCTTTAACAATGGCATTGGCTTCTTTGTCATTTTTATATTGATTATTTGCTTCTGCTGCATCTTCTCCATTTGGATCTATTGGATTATATATACGTATTCCATCTATATAAACTGTACTTGGAGTTGTTTCTCCTGCTGAATTAGTTGATTCACTTATAGTTATTACAACTCTATATTCACCATAAGTTAAATTATTTACATTAACTACAGGTATTTGATATAAAGCTCCTCCCTCAGTTTCATATACTGTGTTTCTTGCAATATTTTTAACTAATTTACCATTAGAATTGTATACCCTTACTTTCATCCATCCTGTATTATTATCAGTTCTACTAATTAAATCAAAACCCGTTCCTTTGAATTTAAATTCAGCAGTAGCAGATTGACCATCTTTTGCTGTTACAACATGTGCTGATCCATAGCTAAAAGTTCCATCATTTGAATACGAACTATCTTTACCATATGTTGCATCTGAGCCTTGATTACTATCTTGTTCTTCTTTTTCTGTAGCATTATAAGAAGTATCCTCTGCTACAGTCCAACCACCTCCAAATATGATTCCATTTGTTCCATCTGGATTATCACTACCAAAGTTATCTTCATAGTAAACTGAAGTTGCTGGTATTACAGATATAGAAGAATATTTATAGAAATCATCTTCTTGACCTTCGCTATTAGTAGTTGTTCCTGTTGCTTCGTAATAGAATTTATCAATTCCACTCATATATTTTGATAATGTATAAGTTACATCACCAGTGTTATTTTTAACTTTTGCTGAACCAAATTCTTCATTTGCAGTTTCTAAAAATGCATCATTATGATTTTTTGAAACTCCTGTATTTAATTCAGTGCCTATACTTGTTCCTTCTTGCTTCGCGATACCATTTAATTTAATATTTTTCAAACCATCATTTGATAAAACATTAAATGTTATTGGTTTTCCATAATCAAGAACAATAGAATCTGATTTCAGATCAGTACTTGTCATAACACCAAATGCTACAGATGATGTAGTATATGGTGTATCAGTATTAGATACTTTTGTACTCTTATCGTTATCTGAGTAAGTTCTTACTGCACCAGCTTGACCTACTCCTGTTATCTTATAAAATGCATCATTATTATGTAATGTATATCCATTTGGAGTATTATCTGATGCTTTTATATCAACATTTTGGCCTTTAGTAAGTCCTTTTGTTTCTGATGAAATTGTCTTTCTATATTCATAAGGAACTACTGTGCCTGCACTATTGATAGGTTGACCTTCTTTATTAACTAAATAATATTCAACTTTAACATTTGCGCTCTTCCATGGTAGAGAAGGCTTTGCAAATTCTTTTTCCCATGGTTTATTATTTATATTTGTATAATTTAATTTTGCCGATTCATTAGTATCATAGTTTCCAGCATCTCTAGTTCCTTCCATAGAACCTGTTAAATATACTGGGTAACTTAGTACTATCTCTTCTTCTGTAATATCTCCTATAGTCCAAGTAAATATTTCTGTACTTAAATCATAAGTAAAGTTTTTAGCTACTATCTTATTATCTACAATAATATTTGCATCTGTTTTCTTATCTGATTTTGCAATTTTTCCGTCTTTACTAAAAGTAACTGTTTCTTTAGTAGTAAATTGATTTGTACGCTTACCTTGGTCATCTAGTTTATAACTTAGAACTTTTATTGTTGTATCAAAATCAGTTGGGAATGTCGCTGCAGTTACACCTGATGGATATTGTTGTCCCATTTGCAAATTAAAACTACTACCCATTTTATCTGTTACACTAGCATTAGTACCTGCTTTTTTAATAGCTGTACCTATGTTAACAAAAGCATCATCTAGTTCACTTGCACTTTGAACTGAGTAAAAAGTATCTGACGATGATGCCATCCAATCTCTTAATATCTGCTCTGTTTGCGCTTTTGAAAATCCACTATAATCAGCTAAACCAAATCCAACTGTATACATAGTAGCTGGAAGATTTTTAACATTAGTTGAATATTTGTGAGTTGTTGCTACTCCTGCATTAACTAAGTTATTATATGTTCGATCTGACATTCCAACACCATAGTCATTATACCCATTTTGTGGCGCTCCATCACTTAAGAATAATACAGATTGCTCTCTGTTATATCCACTTTGACTTTTAGCTGTATTTAAAATATTATAAGCAGATTTTACACCTGCATCATAGTTTGTATTACCTCTTCTTACGGTATTGCTCAAACTATTTATTGCATTTTTCAAAGTAGTTTTATCATCACTTAGCGCTACTAATGTTGTTGCATCATCATTAAATGTAACTATAGCAATACGGTTATTTGAAGAACTTCCATCTGCATTATCTTCTAAAACTTTTTCTATAAATTTAATAGAAGCTTCCTTTGCAACCTGAGCTCTAGTTTTATTAGTACCACTTACCTTTGTATTCATACTGTAAGATCTATCAAATACTAATACTGCATCTACGCCTTTTTTAGATGGAACACCCGTAACACCAAGTTCAATTCTTGCAAGACCGGTACTGTCGAAACTTGATTTTGTATCATCAGTAACATCTTTGCTAACTCTTACCGAACCTTGGTTTGGATATTCTGCATCATCTGGTATTGTTGGATCTATCGCTGTTATTGTTGAATCTTTAACTTCTACTTTAAATATAAATGTTTGATTTTCATATTTTACTGTTACAGTTTTTTCTCCTACTGAAGAACTATCAAATCCAGTAACTTCTACACCATCTTCTGTTAAAGATATATCTTGTTTAGTTCCATCATCTCCTGATTTTGTTATTTTTCCTCCAGTTAAATCTATACTTTGTCCTACTTTATATGATGTTTTTGTTGGTTGTGTAAAAGTGTAAGTATAGTTAACTGTTATTGGTATTTGTTTGTATATTGTCATTTTATAAGTTGATTCTGAGGATCCATCACTCTTGATTTGTTTTCCTAAAAACATATTATTTTTATACTGTAAATAATTACTTTTACTAGTTAAATAAGAATAATCATAATATATATTAAAATACTCACCATTCTTAGCTACTACTAAGTCATCACCTTCGATATTCATACTTACAGAGCCATTATTTACACATAACTTCTTTCCTGACATATTACTTATCTTAACATCTGATGCACTACTACTTACTGTCTTACTAAAATTCCATAATACACTATTGTCAACATTAGTAATATCATAAAATCCGTCACTTCTGTTTGTAATACTTACACTTGTATCATTACTATTGCTATCACCTTTATTATTTAATGCCACACTATTACTTCCATAAACAATTAAATAATTGTCACTAGTACTATCTATCTTACTAACTTTTTCATATTTATATGTAGTTGCTGTTGCTGCTAAAGTTTGTGGTCTACTAGCTGCTTTACTACTTTTTTTACTTACCTGATCTGCAAATGATGATACAGAACTAAGAGGAAGTACTGTAATAGTCATAGCTAATGCTAAAAGTGTCGACATGAATTTCTTCATTATTTTCCCCAATTAATTTTTCCCCCTTTTCAAAATCTTTGTTAATTTATCTTTAGAAAAACTAAAAATAAATCCCCCCCTTATTAAAAGATTAAGATAAATCAACCCCATAAATTTTATATAAATATTAAATTATAGATCTAGCTAAAATCCACAATTAATAATATTTATTTTACTCTGATGGAACATTATCCACCATTAATATATGACTTCCATTTTTATAGAAATGAGAAGTTTCAGCTTCCAATATTGCTCCTGCTTTCATATTTTCAAATTTTGCTCTATATGTAATACCACCTAAATATGCGCCCCCATTTTGTATATTTTTGTAGTATACATATACTGTTCCTAAGTCTTTATCTGAAATATTTTTTATTTTTATCTTCTTGTCTTCTGAGCTTACTATTTGAATTTGCTTGTCCATCATTGGCATTTTTTCTATTGTTGCATCCAATGAGTCTACTACTTTATACTTGTCATCTTCTTTATATTCAACTTTTCCACTTGATTCCATAACTAGAGCTGATGTTTTAGGTTCTAAATTTGATACCTTAAAAGTTACTGTATCCTTTTTATTTATTTTTACATTTATTTCTCCATATTGAATGACTTGATCTGAATTGTTTTTAACTAGAATAGAGAGAACATTAGCTGTTGGTGTGTCGCTGCCATCTTCTACAAATGGACCTGTATATTGTCCTATGTTTTCTATTACTAAATTTGTATTCTCCACACTATAAGGTAGCTTTAGTCCACCTACTTTTTCTTTTGTATTTTCGTTGAATCCTGATATGTCTTCTACTTTTGCTGAGTCTGCTTTTGGAATTTCTATAGCTTCACTTTCTACTTCAGTAGAGTTTGAGCCTTTATTTGAATTACTATTTGGTAAATTTTTGTTGTTAAACCACAATCCTCCCCCAAAGATTGTAACTACCACAATAATTCCGGTAACTATTTTCCCCTTTTTATTCAACTTTTTCATCTCCCCATTAAGTTTTCATTATTACTAATATAATAAATTATACCACATTTTACCATTCTAGAAACTCCTATATGTACATAATTTCGTACTTATTTAAAAAACTTACTTTATATATGTATACAAAAATTTTATTTGTTAATTACTTTCAATTGTTTATAATAGAATCTTCTATTTACACAAAAATTACCTCATCAAAACTGAAGCAACTCTTCTTCTAAAAATCCTTTATCAATCTCTCAACTTCCATACAATCAATCTCTGCTACGCTACCTCTATCAATTTTATAAACTCTGTCACACATACTCAGCACACTAGGTCTATGAGTAGTAACAATACAAGTTCTCGCATATCCCATATCCATAATATTTCTAAGAACTTCCCTCTCCGTATAAACATCCAGCGCAGAAGTTGCCTCATCTAGCAACAATATTGGACTTCTTCTAAGCAAAGCTCTAGCAATGGACAACCTCTGAGCCTGACCTTCAGAAAATCCACCACCTCTCTCACCAACTTTACTCTCCAATCCTTCTGGTAACTGCTTCACAAAATCCCATGCACAAGCAGCCTTCAACGCTTCCACAATCTCATCATCAGTGGCATTTTCCTTCACCATTCTCATATTATCACCTATAGTTCCAGAGAATATGGTATTTCCCTGTGGTACATAAGCAAAAAATCTTCTAGTATTTGCAGAAATCTTACACTCCACACCAAAGGCATCTTTCACCACTGCCTTACCTTTTTTAGCATTAATAAGACCCAACAACAATCTCACCATGGTAGTCTTTCCTTCACCAGAAGGTCCAACTAAAGCTACTATTTCTCCTGGATTAGCTTCCACATAAGCCTCTTCAAACACTACTTTATTCTCATCATAATTATACATAACATCTTCCAACTTCACTGAAAGACCCTTATCCAAACCTCCTTTTTCCACTAACTTAACCTTCTCATCATCTATTTTCTCTTCATGAGGCAAATCAAAAAACGCCATCAATCTTCCTGCTGAAGTAGTTGCTGAAATTGCAGAAGGCACCAATCCAACTAGTGCTGAAAAAGTACCTGTCAAAGATCCTGACAACTGTAAAAATAAAGTCATGGTACCATAAGTAATAGCTCCACTCCACAGTCTATACACTCCCCATCCAAAACATGAATAAGAAACCATCATCCCCACCAAGGACATAAAAGAAGAAGTGTATATAGAAAATTTATTGTAATCCATATATACATCTTTGTATTTTTCCTGCATATCTATCAGTCTTCTACTGAAAAGTCCAATCAAATCAAATGATTTAATGGACTGTATATTTTGAAATGATTCTTCATTAAATGCCATTACATCACTGGAAACTTCTCTAGTTCTCTTATTATAAAATCTCATTTTTGTCATAAGCATTTTTGAAAAAATTAGCATAACTGGTGCACTAAGTAGTGCTAAAGCTGCCATGGTTGGATCATAATACAAAATTATACCCAATGCTCCTAAAAACTGTGCCAACTTTGTAATCAAGCTGGGAACCCATCCTAGAACACTGTTTGACACTGTTCCCACATCTGAGTTCAATCTATTAAGTAAATCTCCACTATGGAATTTCGTCATAGACAACCAATCAGTGGTCATTATTTTATCATAAACTTCTCTTTGTATTTCATTATTAACTTTTACACTAATTTTTGCTGTGATTCTAGAGGATACAGCTTTGATAATTACACCTAGTATTGCCATTGCTATAATCAGAAACACGATATATCCTATGTTTCTTTTGTCCACCCCTGTTACTGCATCTATAAGGTATTTGGATGCCACACTTCCACCCAAGCTCATGCCAGTTCCTACTACCCCTAATAAAATGTAGAAAAGTATGGCTATCTTGTATCTCTTTGCATATTGATACATCCACTTGGTTTCTTCCCACATCTCCTGTAGCATACCTTCTTGTATTTTTTTTACTACTTTTTTTATAAAATTCATTAGTCTCTCCCCTATAATTTTTCCCTTGTATTAATGATTGTATTTTAAAATGATACATTGTCAACAATTTTTCATATTTAAACTATACTTTTATAATAAACTTGCTTAATTCATGTCGCTTTGGTAAACAATTAAAATAAAAAATACCTCAATTTTTGGATTTTAATTCAACAATTGAGGTATTTTACATTTAATATTCTATTTAATTACTCTTTTTCAACCTTCTCTTCACAACATCCGTAACAATCCTAATCTCGTCAACCTTAAACAGCATAATCAAACCACCATACACAGCAGCTGCCAAAGTCACAGCCACCATCAGCACAACGAACTCCGTTTCCCCACCAGTGTGAGTAAACCTAATCATGTAATGATAAGAATAATAAGCCACAGCACCCATAATCAGTGAAGCCACCAAGCTTTTCGCTGTTGCCCCCACAATCTTATCCTGTCCAAAGTACCCGATCTTCTTTTTCAAACTTCTAAACAACAACATAATACAAGCCATGGAAGACAAACTAGTAGCAAGGGTCAGTCCTGCCAATCCCCAAAACTTGATAAACACCACGTCCATAATCATATTCATAGCCATGGCAATTACACCATTGACCATAGGAGTTTTCGTATCTTGCAGAGAATAAAAAATCTTACCCAGCACATCTCTCAACCCATAAGCCACCATTCCTATGGAATACATAGCAAGAGCTAAAGCAGTCAAGTAAGTTGCATTTGCATCAAACGCCCCTCTTTCAAACAACACTCTAACAATAGGCAATGCCAACACTATAGTTCCCACAGTTATAGGTAAAACTAAAATTATGACACAGTTTATACTTTTAATAACAGAAGAAGTAAATCTCTCCTTGTTATTTTCACTAGATAATTGTGACAAAATTGGATAAATCACTGATGAAATTGATGTTATAAAAATAGCTATAACAAATGATGTCAGCTTATTTGAATAATTCAGTGCAGACACTGTCCCCACTGGTAAAGTAGAGGCCAGAGTTCTATCCACCAAAGTATTTACCTGATTTACTGCCACTCCGATTAACACAGGCATAATCAGCCAAGCCATCTTTTTAATATATTTATCTTTTATATCAATAATTGGTACATACTTATATCCTGCCTTAATTGCATAAGGTAGTTGAAATAAAAACTCACTTGCCATTCCAATCAAAGTCCCCCAAATCATCAAATAAGGGCCATGCTTGATACTAAGTAAAGTTGCCACAATTATAATCACATTCTTTGGCACACTACTAAGACCTGGCATAATAAAATCATTTTTTATTTGTAAATAAGAAGTCATAACATAACTAAGTCCTGTAAACACAATTCCCAAGATAGTTATTCTAGTAAAATTAATTGCAACTTCCAGTGCCTTTCCCTCATATCCCACAGCAAACACATTTACAATTTGCTCTGTGAATATAAATCCAAGGATTGAAAGGACTATACACGCAATCACAACTAAGTTAAACACGTTATTTATAAACTTAAGAGATCTTTCTTCTCCTTTTTCACTATGTACTTCCATATACATGGGTATAAGCACCGTTGCTAAGGTGCTACCTATTATGGCAAAAATAACCTGTGGTATATTCATAGCTGTTACATAGGAATCACTGTAAATGCTTGTTCCATATCCAGCAGCAAGGACTAATTCTCTCCCAAATCCCAGTATTTTTGCTATTATTGTGGCCACCATAAGTCCAAAAGTGGCTCTCGCTAATTTGCTCATAGTTTTGCTCCTTTATAATAAATAAGTTAACTAGCTTATAATTTACTTTTTTACTTTCACATATATTACATTATAGTATTTTTTGTAAGTTTTTAATACGGTATCCTGATATATTTTTTCATTTAATAACTTTTAACAAGCACATCTATATATCTTACAAAGGCATATGAACAACTTTTGTTTTATAGCTCTAGCAAAAATGCGGTGCTCCAAGTCTTCAAAAAAATAAAGCCAATAGTTAACAAGATTCATTATAACTACTGGCTTAAAACTTTTTATCAATATATAAAGTCTATTTTTCTTTTATTTTAATATTCTTTTATTTTAATATTCTTTAATTTTCACATTCTTTTATATTTGTTTAATTTTTATATTTTTTCCTATATTTATATTCTTCTAAATTGCTTTAGCTGGTTCCATTTTATAATTATATATATAATCTATGGTTTTTCCACTTATACTAACTGCGATCAAAGACCAGAAAATATCATATGTTGATAGATAAGATAAAGAAAGTAAAAGTACCGAAATATCTCCTATGAGATAAACCTTTCCAATAGTCATAGATGTTATTTTAGAAATGATTAATGCCAATGCATCGTCTCCACCAGCTGCTGCTCCAGCCCTAACTACTATACCCACGCCAACTCCTACAAATAAACCTGCTAGCACTGTACCTAGTAATTTGCTGTCAAACACAGGCACAAGTGGCCCTATACTTTCAAATACTGCATAAAAAACAGAAAAACCTATTGTTGCAATCATTGAGTAAATTAAGAATTTTTTCCCAAAGAATTTGTATCCTATTACAAATAATGAAATGTCTATTATTATATTTGCCACAGATGGATTTATATTAAAGAGATTTTTTAGTAATAATAAAACTCCTAAAACTCCACCTTCCGTTATGTTGTTTTGATAATTTAAATTGTAAACTCCAAAGGCTAAAATTATAGTACCTAATAAAATTAACCCTATTTCTTTTCTTCTTTGATTTTCTTTTTCCTTGGTCCGCCTATCCATATTAAAACCTTCCCTTTTTTCAAATTTATTAATATTATATTCCTTCAAAAGGCCTTTGTATAGTCGATTTTCAAGAAGTGAGTATTGTGTAAGGAGTGAGGTTGTTTTCATAGTGTATTTTTTTCATTTTTACTTGTTTTTTATTTATTCTCATATATTTAAGTGTTTGTAATGGCTTTGTTGAGGTATTTTTTCACAAAAGTTTAGGCTATAGTTTTTTGTAGTTTAGTATATATATTTTTAGGTTTATAAAAATTTTTGTTTTACTTAGTTTTACTAAACTTAATCTTAAAGAAGGCAAATGGTAATTTTTTGATCCAACATATGAGTACTATTAATTTGATAGATTTTTATTTTATTATTTTGATAAATGTAAATTAACTATTTCTGGTGGATTATTAAATCTAGGCAACTTCTGCTTACCTGAGCCTAACCCACTAGTTATAAGGATTTTTACTTTATTTAAATCAAAAAATCCCTTATCATACTCTGGAAACCAGCCTTGATCTCCACCATAAAGTCCTCCAACAAAAGGAAGAACAACTTGTCCTCCATGGTTGTGTCCACTTACTACTAGGTCTATGTTCCATACTTCTGATGCATCTCCAAATATAAAACTATCTGGTCTGTGTGCCATCATGATTTTGTAATTGTTTGTGTCTTGGAAGTCTGCTAGAAAATCGTATACTCCTTCTTCCATAGTGTCTTTGTCAACATCATTGTTATCATTTAATCCAAAAGCATATGAATACATTCCACCTATTCTTATGTTATTTCCGTTTACATTTATATCCTTGTACTCATTATCAAGTATAGTAACTCCTACACTTTCTAGCTCTTTTAGTAAATCAGATATGCCTGCTTCTATGTAATCGATATCTGTATTTCCCAAGGAATAAAATACTTTGTGGTTTTTGCAGAGCTGTTTCATAAGGTTTGTGACTATTTTACTGTCTTTTGAATCTGAGTTTACTCCATCTCCTACAAAAAGGATAATATCAGGTGATAGAGAGTTTATTTCATTTATTAAGTCTTCGTTGTTTTCTCCTAACTGATTGTCATGAAGGTCAGATATTATAACTGCATTGACTGAGTTGTTAATTTGATTTGATTTTATATTGTAATCACTTACTGTTATTTTATTATAAGATATGTATACTTCATATATCCCAATTAAGCAAATTATTACAAGCAGTAATAAGGCAAATACTATTCTTTTTGTTTTTTTACTCATATCATTCTCCCCATTTTTTAGTATTCTATCTACTATTTTATACATAAATTTATCTTTTTAAATTATGTCATATGATAAAAAATTTTCAATTATAATTACTTTTTCATAAATACTAATCATTAATAATAGCCGTATGAGTATCATGACCAACATATCCATCTGCACTTAATGCCCTTGATTTTTGATAAGCTATTACTGCAGCCTTAGTTTTACTTCAAAAACTTCCATCAGCCTCAATTGATTTTACTGCTTCCGTTTTCTTTCTCTGTATTATGTATGTGGATAAATTAACTCTCTTATCTGGATAATATTGATTAAAAACATCCATAGCTCTTTGTAGTGAATCTATCTTAATATTGATTTCTCTAAGTATATCATCTTTAGGTAAGAATAAATTTTCTTCTATGGTACTTATGATTGTTATCATTTTAGTAAGACTGTTGATTACATCCTTAGGTAAGTTATTATATTTTTTATCCCTCGTTATCATATGTAGTACCATATCCCCCTATGGTTTTTCTTTTTATTTTTTATTTTTATTTTCATTTTCATTTTCATTTTTATTTTTATTTTGTCCACCTATGGTGCACGCTTCCATGACGTTACGTAATTTAAGTATAGTTTTTAATAGACTATATATATCTATTTCTTTAAGATTAGAATTTTGAAATAAATATAATAATAGTATCTTATCTTTATTTTTAGCCATATGTTTTTATATCCCCTTTATAAGATACTTGTTTAGGTCAAAGATTTCCTCAATATTAGAATTTATCCATCTTTTATCGTTTAAATAGTATGATATATACTTCATAGGTAAATTACAAAAGTTATAACTACATACTATGTCTAAAAGTATATGTCTTTTAATATTAAATGTATCGTATTTATCCTCCTTACATATAAAACGAGTTCTTTTCAGTAAATTTTCTTTATTTTTCCTTCTTTTTATATAAGTACGTATAATTTTATTATATCCTTTATCAGATATATAGAAATTTTTCATCATATTGTTTAATACTTTTTCAGAGTAACCCCTTTCTCTAAAAATTTTCAGTATACTTTCTGTTGGATATGATAGGTTATCCTCTATTATATCTAAACACTTATTAAACTCTGTTATTCTATGTATTCTTTTTCTAAACTTTGACATAAATACCTCCTTTTAGCTATATTATAACATCTTGTACAGTGCAATTTTTCTCCCTTTTTTTGTAGTAAAATACCCCCTAGAGAAAAATCTCTAAGGGGTGTTTTTGCATAACTATTTTATATTATTGTCATTTCTATATTACCCAATCTAAAAAAGCCTATGACTTGTCTGAATATAAGTACCACAGGTATCGATACTATGGATGATCCTATTTATTTTATTCATAATAAAAGACATAACACTATGTTATGCCCTTTATACTTGCTATATTATAACAAAACTTCCTTTTAATTATACTATTCAGCTGTAACTGATTTACTTAATCCTCTTCGATTCTGCTCTATTTTCTCTAAGTTCTCATCTAACAAACTTATAATTGGTTTGTATATTAAATTAATTAAGTAAGATGCTCCTAAACAAAGTACAACTAACCATATAAATATAAGCATTGGATACTTTGGTGCATATACTAAATCTTTAAAGAAGATCATATAGAAAAACATATGCACAAGCCACATATTTGTAGAATGTTTACTTAAATAACTTAGTAAATTATCTAACCACATAGGCTTATCTATTAGATTAAATACTACTATATCCTCCGTTTATTGGATTAGCAGTTAAATCTTATGCTAATACTTGTAATCTTCCTTTGATTTTTTCTAATTAATAACTCTTCACCAATGTTTACTTCAACACCTGCTGAATTGTATCCTCTATATTGTAATTTAGAAAGTCCTTCTACTAGAACTTATGTTACGTATATATTTTTCCAGTAATCTAAGGTTTCATACATATTATATATAATCATATAGCGTTATCTATAAATACACTATATCAATAATCCTTAGCTATTATAATTTTTATACTTCCTTAAGTTTGAAATAAAATTATATACTTTAGGACTAATAGCAAATATTATCCAATTCCTTTTTTCTTTAATACTATAATTTTTTAATCTAAGTAATGTATTTAAGTTAGATATAAAATCTTTTCTTAGCTCATTCAAAAGTTTAGCTTCAGAATTTGTATTTTTATCTATTTCCATGTATAAAGTAAAAAAATTATATTCATATATTTTAGATATATAATTACACATATCTATTAATCCCACTTTTCTACAAAATCTCATCCTATCAGACTGTGAAAGAAGAGCATCTACTTTTTTCTTATATGATATCTTTGACATTATACTTCCTTCTCTTTGTAAATAGTGATATAACTCATTATTTGCATATACTATTTTTCTACATTTATATAATATTCTATGTATTATAAATTCATCTTCATGAATTCTTCCAACTTCATAGCGAATATCATCAAATAAATGCTTACTATATAACTTATTCCAAGGCACAACTAATCTGACACCTATTTCTTTATCATACAAATTATTTATTGCCTGAATATTATCCATTTCTATAACTTCGGTTTGTTCTATATCTGTATTATATTCAGTATATAGACTATATATATTTTTATAGTTGCAACATGAAATATCAGCTTTATGTTTTTTTATTAAATCATATAATATCTCATACATTCTAGGATGGATACTATCATCACTATCAATAAACCCTATATACTTTCCACAAGCTATATCTAATCCTGCATTTCTTGCTGATGATTGGCCTCCATTATTCTTGTGAATAACTTTTATCCTGCTATCTATTTTCTCGTACTTATCACATATTTCACCACTTTTATCTGTAGATCCATCATTTACAAGTATAAGTTCATAATCTTTAAATGTTTGATTTAATATTGATTTTATACAGTTTCCTAAATATTTCTCCACATTATAAACTGGTACAATAATTGAAATCTCTGCCATGTATACTCCTTATAACTTTATTTTTCTCTTATATATAATTAACTAGTGATTTTTCTCTTGTTTCATACGTTTCAACTTCAATCATATCTAAGTCCTTTAATTGTATATGACCCCATTGTTTACGATTCCATTCAAATACATAGTCATTTAATTTAGAATTAACTACTTCAAATACACATGCTGGATAAACTCCATCAAAATCTCTATATCCACCAAGTTCTCCTATTTCACATAAAACAACTAGTAATTGATATTTTCCTGTAACTAACCTACTTATATCTAGTTCCACTTCGTATGTTGTTTCTGTATCTTTATAACAAGAAAACTTTTTAGAGCATACTGATGCAGCTATTGGAGTATCATCTATAGTTCTAATCTCAAATCTTAATTGAACATCATGTATATCATCATAATTTTTCCAATTTATATTACATCTAAATTTTTCACCATCTACAAAAATATTATTATCTTTATCTAATAACTCTAAATAATTAAATTTAGCTTGTGGTTCTTTGGGTAAATATCCTTCTCTTTCTTTTTCAAATAAATTATTATATATACTAGATCCTTCACACTTATTATTTAAGTATATACTTATACCCGTTTCTACATTTCCATCATACTTTACAGTGCCTTTATCTAACACAACAACCCTATTACATAACTGCTCTATAGTCTGCATATTATGACTTACATATAGTATAGTTCTTCCAGAATGTGCGACATCCAACATCTTATTTATACATTTCTTTTGAAACTTCATATCTCCAACAGCTAAAACTTCATCCATAATAAGTATCTCCGAATCAAGATGAGCTGCTACTGAGAACGCTAATTTTACAAACATACCAGAAGAATATCTTTTTACTGGAGTATCAATAAACTTTCTACATTCAGAGAACTCTATGATATCCTCAATCTTAGAGTCAACTTCTTCCTTACTCATTCCAAGAATAGCTCCACTAAGGTATACATTCTCTCTTCCTGTAAGCTCTGGATGAAATCCTGTTCCAACTTCAAGCAAACTAGAAATACGACCTTTAATTTTTAAACTTCCTTTTGTTGGAGCAGTTACTCTTGATAATATTTTTAATAATGTAGATTTACCAGCTCCATTACCACCAATAATTCCTATAGTATCCCCCTTATTAATTTGTAAATCTACTCCATTAAGAGCCATAAAAGTTTCATTTTTTCCATAAGTCTTAGCCCCTATCTTAGTATTAGGATCTTCCTTTCCTCTAACCTTTGCCCACCAACTTTGTAAATCAGCAGTCAAAGTACCCCCACCTATGGCACCAAGTCTATATTTTTTATGTAAATCTTCTATTTTGATAACTACTTCACTCATATCAAACTCTCCCATCTATTAAACTGTATCCATAAAAGTCTTTTCAACTCTACTAAATAAAACCACTCCTACAAATAAAACCACTAAAGTAGTAATCACACTTATTCCTAAATAGTTCCATGGAATTGAACCACTTCCTAAAAATGCATATCTAAATGTCTCCACTATTGGAGAAACTGGATTTAACATCATTAAAGTTTTTAATTTGCCACTTATTTGAGATGCTGGATAAACAACAGGTGTTGCATACATCCAAAGTTGAACACCAAATGTAACTAAAACTGCTAAATCTCTATATTTTGTTGTTAATGATGAAATAATTATTCCGAATCCTAAAGCAAGAGCTGCCAATTGTACTAACAAGAATGGTGTCATTAGAATATATAAATTGGGATGAATTGGTGATCCTTTTATCATAAAATACCCCATAAATCCTAAAAACATTAAAAATTGTACGCTGAAGTTGATTAATCCTGAGATGACTGTTGATATCGGTGTTACTAACCTTGGAAAATATACTTTTCCAAATATAGCTGCATTTCCTGTAAATGTAGATGATGTTTTAGTTAAACACGATGAGAAGTATGTCCACACCGTTGTACCTAACATATAGAATACTATCTGTGGCATCCCATCTGTTGATATATTTGCAATATTCCCAAATACTACTGTAAACATTAACGTTGTTAGTAGTGGACTTATTATAAGCCATAGTGGTCCTAGTATTGTTTGTTTGTATAATGTTTTAAAATCTCTTTTTACAAACATTACTATAAGGTCTTTATATTGTATTAATTCTTTTAAATTTATATCAAACCATCCTGTTTTAGGTTTGATTACAGTTGTCCAATTTTCTCCCTGCATGAATAATAATCTCTTCCTTTCTAATCATAATTTTGTATTTTCTATATATTTAAATATTTAGTTTATATAATTTTTGAAATAATCTCATTTAAATATTGTTCATCTTTTATATCAGATGTACACTTGCCATCTTTTGATTCTGCAACATATTTACTTTTTATAGGTATTTTTTTATTAGCCTTTTTTATAAACCACTCATACTCAATATCTACATGCCCTATATCTATTGCCTGATATCCTAATTTTGCTAAGTCGTATGCTAGAACAGTAGCTGTTGGTCCAAGTGCCAAAAATATAATACTATTTTTATCAATCTTTTTAATTTCAGTTAAAATTTCTACATAATAGCTATAAGCATCTTCTTTAGGACATAGTATTCTTTTTATAGATTTAGCATTATCAAATAAATCATTACCTACTCCTAATCTACTATATTGTCCCTCAACTATTATAATATCTTTATTGTTCCATAAATTTTTAATCAACTTAAAATAGTAATAACTTTTGCTTTTATCCTTAAAAGCTAAATAACATCTACTAATAAATGCATTTATGTAAATTTTATCCTTTCTTAAATTGAGAATCCATTTTTTCCTATAATATAATAAATTTTTTCCCCAGTATACTTTATGTCCATATGTATATTCATTTAAAAAACCAAAAACATTTGGTATCCCAATCATATGGTTATTAGTATCACTATTTAATACTTCTTTTAGTCTCATACTTAATTCAGATGAATATTTTTGAAAAGAAATATCACTCCTATAAATTAATTTCATTTCTCCATCACCAAATCTACTAAGTGAAACTTTATTGTCAAGTATATAGTTGATAGATTCTTCAATAGTCATAATTTTAGGTCTATTAAATAAATTAATAATTTCATCTATAAAAATCAAACTATTAATGGGTATATTATATAAATTATTATATATGCATACTAGTATTGGCTTTATCTTAATAAATATTTTATTTTTCTTTATTTTCTTAATCATTTTTATTCACCTATATATTTATCGTATTTTTATTCTTTAATCTAATTATTATAATTAAATGTTTTAAAGCTGTATACAATCTATATTTAAGTAATAATTTTATCAGTTTATAAACTCTTGTATCTCCTGTATTCTTTAAGTTAGAATATTTATATCCATCACTTATCATTTCTGAATTTCTTATACTTTTTAATGAATTTCTTATATGATTTATTTCATCATACTTATATACATCATCTATTAGTAAATCTAACATATGTCCTAAAGAATAATCATATACATCTTGTTTATGTTCTTCTAAATTTTTATTAGTAAATAAATTTATTTTTTCTATATATAAATCATTTAAGTTATGTAATAAATTATCTTTCTTTGTAGACATTACAGAGTTTGTATTAGATATATAGTGATAAAATTGATTATCCAAATAAAAAACACTTACATTATTAAAGTATGATTTCAAATTATACAATGTATCTTCACCATATTTTAAAGTATATTTAAAACTTATTCTCCTTTGTTTTTCACTATTTTTAAATAAACTCCTAAATGGAAATGGTAATAACATATCTGTACTGCATTTTAGTAATGCTTTATTTAACTGCGTATATTCTAATTTAACATTAGGTGGCAAAGATGACTTTACAATTTTATTATCTTTATAAAAATTACATATTACTATATCTACTTCATTCTCTTTGGCTATACTATACATTTCTTCTAATCCCTGTATATCCATATAATCATCACTATCCACAAAATAAATATATTGCCCTTTTGCCATGTATATCCCTTGATTTCTAGCTTGTGAAACACCTTTATTTTCGCTATTTATAACTATTACTCTAGGATCTAATTTTGCATATTCATTACATATATCTAAACTATTATCTGTTGATCCATCATTTATCAATATAACTTCTATATCTTTTAATGTTTGATTTACTATACTATCTAAACAACGTACTAAATATTTTTCACTATTATATATAGGAATTATTACCGATACTTTAACATTATCTCTCATATTATCTCCTTATATATTATCTCAATCTATTTTTTATTATAAAATAAGATAAATTATAACATTTTATATCAACTAAAATTTTTATAAGTGTATATAATCTTAACCTTCCTTTATTATGCGTCAAAAAATTACAAAAATCATTATCTTTACATAAGTGTTTTAATACATTATTTCTATCTGCTTTACTTATATTAGATTCCTCTAAAATTAACTTTTGAAAAACTAACTTATAATGTTCTATAAATGAACTCTCAATAAAATCTTTTAAACCTTTATTATATTTCAATTTGCTTAAAAGTTTATTTATTTCCTTATGATAACTTGAAATATCATAAACTAAGTCAAATTTTTTTCTTTTTTTTATTCCACCATTTCCTATAATTCCCCTAAAATGATAATTAATTATTTTAGAAAAAAAATAAATTTTGTTATTTCTTATAATATCTGCTTTATACATTTTACCCCATGGTGATAAAAAAGGTCCTGGCATAGTTCTCATTATATATTCAAGATAGACATCTAAATTCTTAACTTCTATAAGTTTTTCTTCTGATACACCTGCTACTTCATTGCATATTTTATTTATATAAATATTTAAAATAATTTTTTTCTATATAATCATCACTATCACAGAAAACTATATATTTACCTGTAGACTTATCAATCCCTTCATTTCTAGCTGATGATACACCTTCATTATTTTTATTAATTAAAACAATACGTTCATCTTTATCTATGTACTCTTTGCATATATCTAAACTTCCATCACTTGATCCATCATTAATTAATATCAGCTCAAAATTTTTATAACTTTGATTTAATATTGATTCAATACTTGTTCTTAAGTATTTCTCTGAATTAAATATCGGAACTATAATACTAACTTTATCCAAATTTATTTTTTCTCCATTTCTTATTAATTTATTAAGCTATTTATAATTATTTTTACTAATGATTTTGTGTCATTCTTTCTTAATAATCTATATTTAACCATCTTAAAGTATTGTTTCAGTGCTAACTTAATATCTGTATATATAATTGACACATCAAAAATATCAACAATGCATATATTATAAAATATCTTCAAGTACTTTTCACGTTCATAATTACTCATATTTATTCTATATAGTGTATTTTCTATTATTTCATAATGTTCATTAAAACGTCTAACCCTTTCTTCTTTTGATGTATCTAATGAAGACATACTTGATTTATATATAATATAATTATACAGACATTCATCTAAAAATCCTCTCTTATACTTATAGTATACAGGCAATAACATTTGCCAATTTTGACCTCTTTTAGCAGGAAATATTTCTCGATTAGGATTTACATCTAAAAAAGCTTCACTTCTTATCATATGACAACCACAACAAAATATAGATTTCGCTCTTAGGTGGTACTCAAATTGGTCTTCACACTTATTATCACTTGATCTATCACCTACCTTATATAAAGGAATATCTAAATTACATTCATCATATACATATGCATTACTAGTCACACAACCATATTGTAAGTTTTTATTTAAAAATTCAACTCTTTTTTCTACTGATTCTGAATGGAAAAAATCATCTGCATCTGCCCAACATAAAAAATCTCCTGTAAAATACTTTAGACCTGTATCTATAGCACCTCCAAGACCTTTATTTTCTTGTTTTATATAAATTAATTTCATGCCAGATTTTTCAAATGATGATTTATATTTTAATACAACTTCCTCTGTATTATCAGTTGATCCATCATTAACAAATACAAGCTCAATATTTCTATAGGTTTGATTTAATACTGAATCTAAATACCTACATATAACTTTGCCTCCATTATAACAAGGAGTTATTATACTAACTAATTGATTGTCCATATATTTCACTCCCAACTTATATAAATAATTCTTCTATTTCTTTCTTTGCTTCTAACCCTTTTCTCTTATAGTCAGGCATAAATTTATTCAAGTGTTCCTTTATATTATCTTCATTTTTATATATCCATTTAAAAGAGTTTATTAGGTCATCACTATTTTCTAAGCTTTGAACTGGTATAACATAGTTCTCATAAGTTCCAAATATATCTTTAGCTATACCTTTTGCTTTTACTGAGTATCCAACAACTAAAGTTGGTACACATGTGGAATACGCTGCTATAGTAGCATGAGTTCTCGCTCCAATAAATAATCTACATCTGCTAATATATCCTTTTAATTCTATACAATTACAGTCATCTATCATAACCACCCTGTTAGTATGCTTAAATCTTTCATACAAATTACTAAGTGGTTCTCTATCGTCATTATGATCCCATACTACATGAGGAATTAATGCAATTTTCATATCAGTATTATCTAATATATACTGAATTAATTTTGTATAGTTATCTAACGTAACTCCTTCTTTATTTTCTTTTCTGATTATTAAAGGACTTACATTTATTCCAACTGTATTATTTTCTTCAAATAATTCTGGTAATGGTAACTCCACTTTATCTAAATTAAAGGCTGGGTCTGGATATAATTTAGTATTTTTATTAGTTTTTTTTAATGCTTCATAAGAAATGCTCTCTCTTGTTATTATCTTAGAATAAGCTGCTAAATCATCACATACTCTTTTATCCTCTAATAATTTAGGCTCTACTGAACATCCCCAAAGTACTGTTTTACTGGCTTTTTTACCGTACATTTTATGTATCTCTACTTGATTATACACATCTGAATAACAGTATGTATCTCCTCCTATAGAAATTGCTATATTATCATTATCTATATTTTCTAATCCTATTTTAAACTGTAATGCATCCATCTTTGATGTATCTTTTTTTAATTTTAATGTTAAATAAGATTTAAAAAAGTCAATAGAATTTTTATCTATACTTGATTTACCTACTTCAACCTCAACTATATTATCTATTCCATATTTTAAATCTTCATCTTTAGCGTGAGATAATAACTTTATATTACCTACTCCCTCTAATATTTTAGCTGTTCCTCTAACTATAGCTTCACAACCATGGTTTTTACTACCACTGTGTGAATATAGCACTATATTTTTCATAATCTTATTCCTCCCTAGGTACTATAAATCTAACTATATCTCTCATTACTTTTCTTATATATAAACAGTTATAAACTAGGTTATATCTATTTTTTCTTATAAATCTTATCACTATATTTTTAAATGATAGTGTTAGTTTCACTTGGATACTATTCATTATATTTTTATTTTCATATAATTTTTTCACCTTATTTTTAATGTTAGACTTATCTAACTTTGTATAAAAGACTACATAAAAAATATAATCTACAATTCTGTAATTTAATATATTTTTATTTTCTCCTTTATAGTACCCGCTCTGTATTATAAAATCTTTCATTTTTAAATTTATTAATAACTGCATATAATAATCTAAATTATCATATAATAAACTTGAAGAGTTTTGTGCTTCTTGTAAATAATTAAAACTTATCTTATGAAAAAAATAATATTTAGCTGAATATTTAATATATTTCCTTCATGGTCTACTTTGTTATATGGCGAAAATATAATATCATATTTATCTTTATTTAATATTGATATATATTCATTAAAAACACCTTCATTTATGCAGTCATCACCGTCTATAAATTGAATGTAATCACCTGTAGCATGTCCAATACCTATATTCCTTGCATTAGATACACCACCATTTTCAATATGATATACTCTTACCCTACTATCTTTCCTTGCATATTCATCACAAATATTTTTACTACTATCTGTTGAACCATCATTCACTATAATTAACTCAAAATTCTCATAATCTTGCTTTAATATAGCTTCTATAGTATTTCTTAAATATAATTCTTTATTATATACAGGCATTATAACGCTTATTTTTATCATAATTTTTTTCCTCCTAATAATAAACTAAGCACTTTTTGCCCTAATTATCATATATATAAAAGCCATTTTATGTTTTAACATTAATATACATAGCTTTAATTTCATATTTACATCTGGTAGTGTAAAGTTGTTAAAAGCTCTTCTTATTTCTTTCTTTATCATAGTATCCTTAATTTTTTTATACTTTTCTTTAAATGTTAGATTACTTCCTATTACTTGATTAATATAATTAAAAGTATAGTAAATCATATGTAAGTTTAATTGCCTATTAAAGCTAAATTCTTTACAATTATAAAATTTATTGTATAATCTATTATTCATTTCTACATATACACTAAGTGAATCTTCCTTATATGTTGTAGATATTGAGTTTGGATTATATCTATAGTTATAGAAATAACTTCCCTTCATATAGTAAAAACTCTCTGATTTATATCCTACTGTAGAACTAAATAAATTATCTTCAGAATATTTTACAACTTCATCAAAAGATATATCATTATTTTTTAGAAAACTATTTTTATATAAACAATGCCAAACTGCTAAAAGTGGTCCATAGTCAATATTTTCTTTCATTATAAGTTGAGGATAGATTATATTCTTAATTTTATTTTTATTATAAAGACCACCATCAATTATAGCTGACACTTCTGTTTTATTAGTTTCATGTACTTTATAATAATCACTCATAACAAAGTCAACATCATGCTCTTTTGCAGTATAATACATTTTTTCATACATATCATATTCTATGTAATCATCAGAATCAACAAATCCAATATACTCTCCTGTCGCAATTTTCATTCCAGCATTTCTTGCTGAACTAAGGCCACCATTTTTTTTATGTATTACCTTTATACGACTATCTATTTTTTTATAATCATCACATATTTTAGGGCAATTATCCGGAGATCCATCATTAACTAGTATAATTTCTATATCTTTCAATGACTGACTTATAATACTATCTATACATTGTCTTAAATATTTTTCAACTTTATATATAGGAACTATAACACTTACTTTAGGCATGGCTATTCTCCTTTCATTATCCCCAATATCTTATTACGAAATTTTTTTGTATTTTCTAGACCTATAAATCTAACTATACATCTTTTTAAATTTCTTTTAAAAAGAACTTCTTTTGATTGCCAAGAAACATTAAAATGATGAACGCAGTAAGATTTATCTGTAATCTGATATATTCCATACGGATAAACATATGGTGAGAAATATTCTTTTGGATAAATACTTATATTCTCTTCTATTTTTTGATAAACATTTTCTCTCTTTAATCCCTTTTGTTGTAACAATTCTGTAAGTTTTGATACATTTGTACCTTCTATAATATTTCCTTCACTATCTAAAAAAGATATATTTTTATATAATTCTATAAATTCTTTTATCAATGGATATTTAGGAACTGTAGCCATCATACTAGTGGCAACATATTCTTCTTCTTCAAATCCAAGGACACAACTATTATTTAAAATATCATCAAAACTTTTAAAAGCTTCCACATCCGTATCAAAGTAAATTCCACCATATTCATATAAAGCTTCTATTCTAGCTACATCACTTACAAATGCATATTTTTTCATTTCATATGCTTGTTTAGTGTATTTTAATTTATTTACATCAAAATTGCTCTCATTCCACTCAATTATTTCATAATCAGGCATATGAGTTTTCCAAGAGTTAATATATTTTTGTATTTCTTCACTTTTAGGATTGTTCCCAAACCAGCAATAATGTATTATCTTTGGTATATTTTGACCATCCATATCTATCCCTCCAATAATGCATAAATTTTTTCTAACTCTTGCTTATTTGTATAATCTGTTATTTTTGTATTATCAATTAATTTTTGTTGAAGCTTTTTATCTTTGATTACTTTATAAATTCCTTCTGCACACTGTTCATTGTTCATCGGAACTATAATTCCATCAAAGCCATCTGTAAGCTGACTTTTTGAGGTTTCAAAGTTAGTTATTACAACTGGTTTATTCAATATCTGTGCTTCCCTCACAGCTACTGACTTTCCTTCATATCTTGAAGGTTGTACATATATATCGCAAGCCTTTATATATGGATATGGATTTTCTTTTTTACCTAACAAAATTACATTATCCTCCATAGAGAACTCTTTAATTTTTTCTTTTATTAGTTTTTCATCCGTTCCAAATCCAATAATATACCACTTTATATCAATACCTTTTTTTAAAATATTACTACATATCTCTGGCACATTATCAAAATTCTTTGCATTATCATACCTTCCAATCGATAATATTTTTATAGTATTCTTATTATGAATATTAAACTTTTCATCTATTATTGGCTCGTTTGCTTGTTCTCTAATAAAACATTCTGATAAAACATTTTCAACTACTAAACACTTATCTTTAAGATCTTCGTATACAGATAAAAATTGCTTTTGACAAGTCTCAGATACATTAGCAATATAATCTATTTTTGAATATACATTTAAATCTAATTCTTTATCTGGAATTAGTTTGGTATAATCTGTATGAATCCAAGCAATTTTTTTATCTGCTTTAACTTTCTCCATAAGAACTTCAGATGGATTTAAAAAATTTATTGCTAAATCATACTTATTTTTTATATCAGGTAATAATGGTATCAATCTATGTGATATATACTGCAACGAGCTCCATACATTAACTTTATTTCTTCTTTTTATATCTATTTTGGCTTTTAATCTCGCAATACCATATCTATATTGTCTACTAAACAACACATCTTTTATAGGTCTATCAAAGGTTGTATATTCATCAATTTGTGGCAACAAGTTTACTTCTTTAGGTATAAACTTTAAAAATTCACCTTCATGCCTATATAAAAATAAATCTATTTTATATTTTGAATAATCAATTGAATCCAGAAATCCAACTAAGCTTCTTTCTGCTCCTCCTATAAACATTGAGGGCATTAATATTAATATTTTTTTCATTAACGATTCTCCCTTATCATTCAATATATATATCATGTTATTTAAAACTTTAACAAAGCTATTCTGTCTTTTGATATATATTAAGAATATATAAGTATATTTAAGTTTATATTTTTTATTTTTAATTATACTGTAGAATACAATATACAATAAAATTATTAATACTATTAATAACTAATCATTTTAGTAACTTAAATTTAATATTGTACTGTTATATTCCATACCACCCCATGCAACACACATCTGATAATAGAAAAATCCAAAATAGCAAACTATCATTGTATAATAAATTAAATTTTTCTCTTTCCCTTCAAATATCGTTTTTATAAGCCAAGGTAGAAGTATCAAATTATACATGGAAAAATATATAGGCAATCTACCAAGAAGTATTCCACTTCTAGCCACTTTAGATATTACGTAAAGTCCACTTGCAATTAATGACATATTTATACTCAACTTAATAACTGGCGTCAACTTATCTTTTATCCTATCTCTATATATAAATGCTATAATTACAGGTACTGATTCCACCAATATTCTAATTACACTTGTTCCATCATCAGTGTCTTTAAATTCATTAACTGATGTAGCATAATCTGTAGTTTCAACCACATCTGTAAGTAGATTAGTAAACTTATCTGCAAATACCATTGCCAATATAATAACTCCAATAAACATCATAGTTCTCTTGTTCCATGGTTCTCCTTTAGCTATAAAATACATTGGTATTAAAATCAATGCAGATGTATGAATTGTGGATAATATACATACAATAAATATATATAAAATAGTTTTATTTCTAAGAATAAGTCCAGTACAAGCAAATATAATCGATGCAACTAAAAATTGTCTCATACCATTAAACATCCATGTAAACTGACATGATGCCATAAATAAAAATGCACTTATACCAAAATTACATGAATATTTATAAAGTGGTACCATCACACATATGCCACTTATTATTGCAATTATCCAAAGCCAAACACTATAATTATTTGATATATAGGTCTTTATTAATATAGAAAATAACCTAAACCCGGGCTCTCTGGCACTGCTATCAAAAATAATATCATGAGCTTCTGAAAATAACGGGTAATCATCAAACATTTTTATATATGCCGTTGTATCAGCCACGTAACTTCTCATACCAGCAAAAAATATAATCACAGAAAAAGTAGCTAGTGCCATAAATAAATTAGCTCTTGCTTCATATCTGCCTTCACCTATACAAACATATTGAGCTCTCATCTGAGACATCATCCCAAACATAATTACCCATGCTAACATAAACCAATATATTTTCATATCTTATACCCTTTCTCTGTTATTATATTTAATTAATCCATAGAGACAAACTCCAAAAGGTATGGCAAGAACAGTTAAGAACTTATTATGACTTTCGCTAACAAAACTCTTATTCTTACTAATAAAGCTACTCGATACATAATGAATACAAGTCTTAAACTTTTTCACCAATCCTTTGTCATACTTCATATGAACCTTTCTCATAAAAGCAAACCCTCTAGGATTTTTATAATACTGTCTAAGCATGTTCATACTAGAGCCATCTTCCATATATTCTACTGTACAAGTGGGTTCATTTAATATAAGTAATTCATACTCCTGATCTGCTAGCAAGTATTTATAATCTAATGGCACAAATTTTTCACCTTCAAACTCTGGATATGGCGGATATTTTTTCATAACTTCTGTTCTATAAATTAAATTTTTATCACCTTTTCCACCTTGATCATAAAAATCACAAAGTTTTATTGACTTTTGACATGGAAATTTAGTTCCTATTATATTTCCGTCTTCATCATTATCCAAAGATGCAATTCCAGAGTACTTATCACTTCCATACTTTTTCCAAAATTCTGTTATAAGCTCTACTGCATTGTCTGGCATAAAGTCATCTGAATCTATACATACATTTAGTTCCGTATCTATCAACTCATAAGCCTTATTATGTCCTGTATGCATACCGCTATTTTCTTTATACACATACTTAATTTCAAAACCATTATCTTTTTGTATCCATTTATTTACTAATTCCTTGGTATTATCCGTAGAACCATCATCTATAATCAACCACATAAAATCTTTACTTGTTTGTCTGCATAAACTTTCATAACATCGATGAAGAATATATGCACGATTATATGTTGGTGTAAATACTGTCAAAGTTGTCACTTATACACTCAACCTTTCTATATAAAAGTTTTCTAGCCATTTTGCGTTTGATTTTATATCATATTTAGATTTCTCTATATCTTCAATTCCTTCTTTTCGTTCTGATTTGCTAGATAATATTTCTTTTGCCCAAGTGCTAATATCATCACCTAAACTTAATTGTTTAACTTTCTCAGAAATTATAGCATCGGTTGGAATACTCTCTGATATTACACATTTCAATCCAGATGCTTGAGCTTCTATAAGCACTATACCAAATCCCTCATATAATGAAGGTAATATAAATACATCCATAGCTTGCATCAAGTCATTTACATCATCTCTAGAACCAAGAAACTTTACCTTATCTTCTAATCCTAAATCATGTACCTTCTTCTTTATCTCTTCTTCCAAAGGTCCATCTCCTACTAGTAGTAGAATACTGTTTGGTTCTTTTTCACAAACTTCTTTAAAAATATCTATAATAAAGCTATGGTTTTTCTGAGGTCTAAATCTTCCTACATGACCTACCACAAACTTATCAGTAACTCCTAGTTTTTCTTTCATTTCTAGTGATTTTTCTTCATTATATATATACTTTTTAGTATCAATTGCATTATTTAAAATTTCAAAATCTGATGTGTTAAACATCCACTCTCCAGCTTCTTTACCACATGCAAATAAGTGATCTGAGTATTTACATATGTTTTTCTTAGCAGCTAACTTAACTAGATATTTAATATTTTTATCTTGATTAGCATTGTGACTATGGGCAATTGTAAGAGGTACACCATTTTTCTTCGCATATTTTAATGGAATTCCACTTAAGCAATCTTGATGACAATGAACAATCTTATATTCTTTATGCTCTTTAAAAAATCCATCTAATGCCTTTATGTAATTAGGATTAAATGGATTTAATCTTGGTAAACGATATATTTTACCACCTAGCTTTTCAATTTCATCATCATAATCCCATCTTTCTTCTCTATGAGTTAGAAAGTCAAATTGAACCTTGCTTCTATCAATATTTCTATAGTAATTCATAATCATAGTTTCAAGTCCTCCACGACCCATATAAGTTACTATATGCAATATTCTAATTGGTTCGCTCATCTTCCCATTACCTCCATAGTTTCTCTTACAACTCTCTTCTTATCAAAAACATATTCCATATGCTTTCTTCCAGCCTTACCCATCTCAACTTTTTGTTCAAAATCCATATCAACAAACTTTTTAATCTTATCGTAAAGATCTTCACTATCTTTTACCTTACACTTAAGTCCAGATACACCATCAACTATTGATTCTCTACATCCTGGTATATCTGTAGCAATGATTGCTCTACCTAAAGCTGCTCCTTCAAGAAGTACATTTGCCATTCCCTCATGATATGATGGAAGTATTACACAGTGACTATTTTTCATAAAAGGTATAACATCATTTTGATATCCATAATATCTTATTATCTTTTCTTCTTCTAATTGAGTCATTATGTCTCTATAATCTTCTTCAAACCACCCTATAAATGTAAACTCCACATTGTCGTATTCTTTTCTTATTTTTCTAATTGCTTCAAACAGTTCGTTTACACCTTTTTCTTCCATTACTCTGCCCACAAATATAAATCTGATTACTGTATCTTTTGGCATTTCACTGTATTCAAATCTTTCTAGATTTACTCCAGCTCCATTGAGTACTACGGCTTGTTCCTTTTTTATTGCTTTTTCATCTATCATTACTTGAGCATTGGCAGTATTTTCAAAGAATACACCTTTAGCATTTTTTAGACCTATTTTATACAAATTACTTACTATACTTTTTATAAATCCACCTCTGTAATAAGCACTTCCTAGTCCTGTCACATTTGCCATAAATGGAACGTCATATAATCTACATGCAATGCCTCCATATATATTGCATTTGATTGTATATGCTAAAACTAAATCTGGTTTTTCTTCTTTGATTATTTTTTTATAATCATTTAATAGTTTCAAATCTTTCATAGGATTTACACTTTTCCTATCAACTTTCGTATCAATTACCTTAACCCCCAGGTCCTTGATTTTTTCTATGTCCTGTGAAAAGGGAAGAGATATAGCAACCTCATATCCCTCTTCTACAAGTTTAGAAACTAATTCTTTCCTAAATTTATAAATAGTAGCAAAATGATTTGCTAGTATTAGCAGCTTTTTCCCCATATTAAAACCCCTAAGTAAACGTATTTTTACTTTTCCAATTTTCCTTCAACAACCCCATCTTTTTTTAACACTTTAAATATAGTCAAAAAGAAACATTTAATATCAAATAACAAGTCCATCTTCTCTACGTATTCCCCATCATACATAGCTTTCATGTATATTGGCAACTCATCTCTACCGTTGATTTGAGCCCATCCTGTAAGACCTGGTACTACGTCATTTGCACTGTATCTGTCTCTTTCTTCTATTAAATCAAATTGATTCCAAAGAGCTGGTCTTGGACCAATTATACTCATTTCCCCCTTTATAATATTGATAATCTGTGGTAATTCATCTAAGCTTGTTTTTCTCAAAAATTCCCCAATTTTCGTGATATAAACTTCTGGATTATCTAATAAATGAGTAGGTGTATCTTTTGGTGTATCAATTCTCATTGTTCTAAATTTTAAAATGTTAAATTCTTTCTTATTAACTCCGATTCTTCTCTGTTTAAATAAAACAGGTCCCCTTGAATCCAATTTAATTAATAAGATAATTACAAGAAATAATGGTGATAAAATTACAATTCCTGTTATAGAAATTACGAAATCTAAAAATCGCTTAATCTTAGGGTAAAATGGTTTAATTTTACCCTGTGATTGCAACCTTATCCACTCCTCTTTCTTCCTTTATTATATAAGTAGGTACTATCCCCTTTACTACATACCTAACTTCTTCTTCATCGTTTTTACCTGCAACTTCATTCAAATATCTCAACTTATCAAAGAAACCTTCTTCATCAACTTCGATAGGTTGCCCAATATAAATCTGGCTTTTCACTGTTTCTCTCAAGCCTTCCTCATCCATAAGTATCTCTTCATAAAGTTTTTCCCCAGGTCTAAGCCCTGTAAATTCAATCTTAATATCCAAATCAGGCTCCAAACCACTAAGAGAAATCAAGTTCTTTGCCAAGTCCAAAATCTTCACTGGTTCCCCCATGTTTAGCACGAATATCTCGCCACCCCTAGCCATCGTTCCTGCTTCCAATACAAGTGAAACTGCTTCTGGAATTGTCATAAAAAACCTTGTTATTTCTGGATGAGTTACTTTTACTGGTCCTCCTTCTTCTATTTGTTTTTTAAATAGAGGAACTACGGAACCGTTACTGCCTAGAACATTACCAAATCTTACTGCCACAAACTCTGTTTCACTACTTTTATTCAGTGTTTGTACTATCATTTCACAACATCTTTTTGTTGCACCCATTATATTGGTTGGGTTTACTGCTTTATCTGTAGAGATTAATACAAATCTTTTTACCCTGTGTTTGGCTGAAAGCTCTGCCACGTTCAACGTTCCGAATACGTTGTTTTTTATGGCTTCACAAGGACTATCTTCCATAAGAGGTACGTGCTTGTGTGCTGCTGCATGGAATACTATTTCCGGCTGGTAGTTTATAAAAATTTCTTCCATTCTATTTTTATCTCTTACAGATGCAATCAAAACTTTTAAATCCAGATTTTCATATTTTCTTATTAATTCTTGTTGAAGTTCGTACACATTGTTCTCATAGATATCTACTAAAATCAGTTCCCTAGGATTTAGTGAAGATATTTGTCTACAAAGCTCTGAGCCAATGGAGCCCCCTGCTCCTGTTACTAACACTTTTTTCCCCTTTATAAAGCGAAGTACTTCTTTGTCTCTGATTTGTACACTTTCCCTCCCTAACAAGTCTTCTATTTCCACATCTCTGATTTTTTTTATGCTTACTCTTCCATCAATAAGTTCATAAATTCCTGGTATAGTCTTTATTTTGCACTTTGTATTGTTACAAATTTGCATTATCTCTCTTTTTCTTCTTCTTTTTATTTTAGCTATACTAAAAATAATCTCATCTATTTCTAGATTTTTAGCTATCTGCTCTATATCATTAGTTGTTCCTATTACAGGTACGTTGTAATAAGATTTTCCTAGCTTATTTTCATCGTCATCGATTATTCCCACAGGACACATGTTGAGCTGTGGATTTTCAAACATTTCTTTTAAAATAAGCTTACCAGCTGAGCCTGCTCCAACTATCAATACTTTCATTCTATTTTCCATATTTTGATTTAATCTAAAATAAAGTACTGCCCTTCTTGCTGCTCTATATAAAATTCTCATACCACACATTCCCAAATGCGTAAGTAATATATTTACAATATAAAAAATACCGTAATAATCTATTTTTCCTATTTTAAAAATAACAAAATATGTAAATGTTGAAATTATAGTAGATATTAAGATCATTATGATTTCTCTGTCCACACTGGTGGACCACAATGTTCTATAAATTCCAAGGATTGAAAATATTGTTAAACATACTGCTATCATTATAAAAAATGGTAACAACATGCCTTTTCCCAAATACGAAATGCCCATGGTCACTGATAAAGATATGATAAAAGCCCCCATCAAGATTATGATGTCTGATATTAATAAGACTACTTGTCTATATCTAAAATCACCATACTCTCTGCTGTAGTAATTAATTTTCTCTAAAATTTTAGCCCCCATTTAGCCATCTCCCCTTGTAAATAACTCATCCATACCCCTATAAATCAGTTATCTTCTTTTTCTTTTTTTAAAAAATGACTTTTTACCTTTTTCCTCTTTGTAATATCCATAATATTTATAGTATTTGTGGTCACCTGCTTTAAACTTGTTAAGTATTACCCCTATAACATTTGCATTAACTTTTTCAAGTTTATCTCTTGTGACCTTTGCCATTTGTTGATCTATATATTCTGATGCATTTACTATTATTGTTCCATCTAAGTATCTAGCTAATATGGCTGCATCATTCAGTCTTCCCAGTGGTGGTGAGTCTATAAAAATGTAATCATAATCACCTTTTAGACTCTCTATGATGTCTCTAAATTTTTTTGATTCTAATAATACTGAACTGTTTGAAGGTGACACCCCACATGTCAACACATCAAATCCTTCCACCTTTTTTATACATTCTTTTCTGTCCATATCATTCATGGTCATGTCTGCTATTCCTTTTTTATTTTCTATTTCTAAAGTTTTAGCCACTGACTTCTTCCTAAAATCGCAGTCTATTAGGAGAATTCTATGATTTTCTAAATCAGAGAAACATTTTGCTATGGAACATACTGTAGTAGTTTTACCTTCATCCATTTCAGCACTTGTAAAAACTATAGTTTTTATATCAGTGTTTAACGAGATGTTAGTTCTTATTTCTCTATAAGCTTCATTAATTTCAAAACTACCACTATCATATAGCCCTAACATATTTAACCCCCTTATTTTTTCTTACCATGTTTTCCCTTGGAAGAATCTTTGTCTAAAGGAATAGTTCCTATTAATTGATAATTCCAGTATTTGTTTACATCATCTGGTGTAACTATTTTTGTGTCCAAACATTCTCTAAGTAAAACAAAGAATATGGATAATACCATTCCTATTGCTGCAAATTTTAATAAAGTTAAATCCCTTGATCTTCCTATTAATGCTGGTTCTGATGCATCATATACAACTTCTACACAATCAATCCCAATAAGTCTTACTAATTCTTCGTTAAAAGCTTCTGGAATTTTCTTCGCTGCATCTTTTGCTATTTCTGCTTTTCTACTAATTATAGAAATATCAATAAATTCAGCCATTTCCTCTCTAACTGTAGCACTTATACTTCCCACCTCTGCTGATGAGATTTTCAAAGAGCTTGCCACTAAACTCTTAACATTGCTCGATGATGCCAAAGAATAATATGTCCCTGCAATATTTTGATTTTGAGAGATGTTGTAAGTTGAATATGGGTCTGTTTGTGTTGAATTTGTACTGCTACTTTTACTTTTTTTCACTTTTTTGGCTGTGTTAATTCTTACTGTTACTGTAGATCTGTAAGTCGGAACATAGTTAACATAATTCTTATAAGTCTTGTACCCACCAAGTCCTAAACATATAATCATTATTAAAATAACTATAAGTTTTCTTCTTTTGAACATGTCCACATATTCTCTTAGGTTAATACTTTGTTCCATCATTCCCTCCAATTTCCACGTACTCTTTTAAATCTTGTGCAATAATTGTTTCCATGTTATCGGAAGCATTAAGCCCGTAACTAAAATTTTCAATAAAACTTAGGTCCTTAATTTTCTCTTCCAAAATTTCTATGGATTTCATATTTTCTATCCTATAATAAGTGATTTCTTCTAAGTTGTCCTGAATAGATACTAAATAATAGTTTTCATGGTTGTTTACCATGCTTATTGGATTGACTTTTAGATGTCCTTTCCCATTGTCATCTTTTTCATTGCAACCTATCCCCTGGTTACAGTCATTCTGACAATAGTTAAAAGTAATTTTTTTATTTTGTGTGATTGCCTCATTGATAAGATTAAGATTGTCATAGATTTTCTCGTTGATATTTTTACCAGTGTCATCAATAAATACATTACTTTCTACAATTCTGCCTCTGAAAATAAAATTTAGTGTACTTATTTTTTCTAGAAGTTCTTCAGTTTTTTTCTTGGTGATAAACTTACTAGCCTTAACTGAATCCATTAAAAGCTTCAACTCATACTCTTTAAAAAAGAAGTCTTTAAGGAAATACCCCTCTTTTTCCTTATCGTAATCACTGACTTCTAGACCAATGTTCCTCATATCTTTAATATATGCATACATGGTCCTTCTGTCTAAAGTGATACCCAGCTTTTTTTTCATATGATAGTTTATTTCTTTTATGGATATGGAGACATCTTCACTAGAATAAGTTCTCAAAATATTAATAAATGCGCAGAATTTAATATTATTGCTTACTTTTTCCATCCCAATCCTCCTATAATCACAAATATAAAAAAGCTTATATCTTTTTCCCAATTAATTGAAAACTCTGCTAGTTTATATTTAATATAATTATATATATATTCAAAAAAATGTACAACGAAATTGTACATTTTTTTGGACAATAAATTTTCTGGCTTTTTCTACATTTTACTACATTTTTCTTTCCTAAGCTCTTTCACCAGAGCTACCCCAATAGCTATAATAATAATCGCAAAAGGAAAAGACACCACTATGGCAAATCTTTGCAGTATATCCAGCCCTCCCAGCATTATAAACACAATTGCAAATAGTGCTTGAATAACACCCCATACAATTTTATTTATATTTCTAGGGTTTAAACTTCCCCTAGAAGTAAACATACTCAGTACATATATGGCTGAGTTTGCAGAGGTAATAAAAAAAGTAAACAACAAGAATATTGCTGTTATAGAAAATGCAAATCCACCTTTATACTGAGATAAAACTTTAAATAAACTTGTATCAGTGCAAGTAATAGCATCCTTAGCAAACTCATACCCCAAATCCATACCCATCATTCCAAAAATTACAAACCAAAGCATACATATAATAGAAGGAACTATAATAACTCCAAGAACAAACTCCCTAATAGTTCTCCCCTTGGAGATCCTTGCAATAAAAACTCCAACAAAAGGTGACCAAGAAATCCAGTAGGCCCAGTAAAAAATCCTCCATTTATATACCCATTCATTGCTTGTAATTGGATTTATAAACAAGCTTTGTGACACAAAATAATTAAGATAATCTCCCACACCATTTACAAAAGTATTCATGATTTCTGATGTTGGTCCCACAAAAAAACATCCCACTACTAAAATAGTAGCCAAAGCCAAGTTTATGTTAGATAATTGCTTCATTCCTTTGTCCAAACCACCCACAGCTGTCCATATGTAAATTACGGTTATTACTAATATGATAAGAAGTTGAAGTTTGAAACTGTTTTTTATTCCAAATAAATACTCCACTCCTCCTCCAATTTGCATAGTTCCCAGTCCCATAGACGCTGCCACTCCTACTACTGTAATAAAAACAGCCAACACATCTACAACTAGCTTTATGGAGTTTTTATACTTGCTGTTTTCCAAAATTGGATCAAGTGTACTGCTAATAAGGCCTTTTCTTCCTTTTCTAAATTGAAAATAAGCTAAAGAAACGCCTATAACTGCATAGGAAACCCAAGACATAACCCCCCAGTGAATAAAGCTCTGCTCAATAGCAAACCTAATGGCATCCTCACTACCACCTACTGCATTTAGTGGATTAACAAAATGGCTCATAGGTTCCCATGCTCCAAAGAAGACCAGCCCTATACCCATTCCTGCCCCAAACAGCATGGAAAACCACACAATATTGCTAAATTCAGGTTTGTCACTCTCCTTTCCAAGCTTTATATCTCCATATTTGCTAAAAGCCAGATACAAAGAGAATACAAAAATACCAAGCATAAGCATAAGATACATGGGACTAAATTTATCTATAAGTACATTGAACAACTTTGTAGATATGTAGTTAAATTTTTCTGGCAACAAAATTCCCACAGATACCACTGTGGCAGTTAATAACAAAGAGAATATCAGTACATAGTTTATACCATTTTTACTACTGTTACTTTTATCACCTCTAAAGTTTTTGTATGGTCTTTTTTTCTTGTATTTATATCTCTTTGTCAAGTTATCATACTTCAATGATCTCGAAAACATACTATCCCCCCATTTATTTTGATATAATTTATTATTCAAAAAATCTGCGAAATAGTACTCTATGAAAAATTAGTAATTTTATTCCTCATATTTAACATGGATACAATGTATTTTTAACATTCCTTTAACCATCCAATGTAAAACTTGTTGTACTATATAATTGTAAACAGTTAGAGATAAGTGATGGATTTAACTGTGAGTCATTTGATAATATAAATTGTAAATAATTGATTGTGGATGTTTAAAAGATTTTATTGCCTACCTAGGATTATTTTTCATTTATAATGAAAATATTTTGTTCTTATATATTTAAAAAAGCTAGGGTCTCCTGCCCTAGCTTTCTTTTTATACCTTTATAAAATTATTCTACAATTTCTACATAACATTCATTACCATTAACTATTACATAATCTCCTGTTTTTATTAATTCAAAAGAATGACCGATTTTTACTATAACTCCTGTTTTTTCATATACTCCTGACCAGGCTTGTATAATTTCTGTATAGTTCTATAATCACCCCCTTCAATCCTTTATTCTCTACTTAAGTATTCACTGTTTTAATACTTCCTACATATTATTTAATTGTCTTGGTTAAACTTATAAAAAATGCTTCTGAGAGGTGTAGCTAAAATGAAATCAGAAATAAAATTTAACGAAATTATAATCCTTCTTATAGGATGTTTCTTCATGGCTATTTCCATAAATATGTTTTTAAATCCTCATAATATTGCACCAGGAGGACTTACAGGTGTATCCATAATTATTAATACCTTAACTGGTTTTCCAATTTGGCTTATAAATATAATCTTTGATATACCTTTATTTTTATTTGCTTTTCGAATTCTTGGTAAAAAAGATGCGACAAAAACACTACTTGGTATAATATTTCTTACTGGTTCATTAAAAATAACAGAGAACCTGGGAAATATTCAAGTAACTAACGATGTACTTTTATCTTCTATCTCCGGTGGTATTATACTTGGAATAGCCCTTGGGCTTATTTTTAGAATAAACGGAAGTACTGGTGGTACTGATCTGATAGGACTTTTGGCAAATAAAGCCTTTTCTTCACTTAGTGTTCCAACACTTATGGGATTTGCCGATGGTTGTGTTGTAATTTTATCAGGAGTTGTCAGCAGAAACATAGAAATAGCTCTTTATTCTGCCATAACGCTTTACATAATAGTAAAAGTCAGCGACATAATGGTGGAAGGTATTAATACTTCATCATCTTTTATGATAATTTCTGATAAGTATGTGGAGGTTGGAAATGCTATCAAAGATGAGCTAAAAAGAGGTGCAACTATTTTAAAAGGTCAAGGTCTATACACTGGAAGTGAAAAAAACGTCCTTCTTGTTGTAGTGTCTAAGAAAGAGGTTGTAACTTTAAAAAAACTTGTTAAACATACAGATCCAAAGGCATTTATCATAATAAGTGATATTTTCGAGGCTTTAGGTGAAGGATTCAAACCTATATAAATTCTTTAGTATAAAACCAGTATGATTTCAATGTACATATATTTTGAATCGTACTGGTTTTATATAAATTCAAATCGTAAATTTTCTATCTTAGTTTTTATATGAAATCCCAAGTTTTTATTTTTCCCCTCTATCTTTTACTACAAATCCTTTATCTACCACATCTAACAAAGTTTTTTCCACTATGGACAAATCTCCCTCTACAATTTCATAAGACAAATCAAGTTCATCACACAAAGATTGAAATTTCCCCATTATATCCTCAACATCATAAGCATTTGTATTTATAATCCTTATGTATTCATAATTATCCATCATCATCTTATACATCTTTATTGCTTTTTTATCTCCGTACTTTTCTTTCATTTTGATTATCTCATTATACAAACTATTATCATTTTCTATGTATCTTTTTGTAAAGAAATAGGTTCGTTCAATTTTTTTGTTTTTCATCTCCACCTAAATATAAAGATATACAATCACTAACTTTTGTCAAAAATCAGATTAGAATAGTCTGATTTAAGCCCCAAAACCCACTTTCCACATTGCCCATATAATAAAGTTGTAGTTTCATATTCTTGGTTTTCATCTATAATCTCTTGTAACTTTAATTTTATTTTATAACATTAAAGAGTCTGTAAATATTTTGTTAAAATCTTTATGATTAGCCAACTCCACATGCTTTATTTTATCAACTAATTTATTCATATTATCATACTTATCTTTGTACAGAATAGTTTGAATAGCACCGCTACCTGCTGCATTTCCTATTATTTTAATTTTGTCACTTTCAATATTCGGTATCATTTCTATACTTTTTATGTTATCAATATCTAAATTGCTTCCAAAAGCCCCTGCCATAAGAATTTGATCTAATTTTTCTATCTTTCATTCTCTCATTAAAAGTTCTATAACTGTTCTTACTGCTGCTTTTGCCAGTTGTAAATTAGCTATATCTTCTTGTGTAATACTAACTTTTTTATTATTTTTATTATTAGAAAGTATAATCTCGTAAGATTTTCCATCTTTATTGATTCTATCTTTAATATTTTGCGATACATTATCATCAAGTTTATCTGGTTTAACAATCCTTCCTTGTGGAAGAATTATATCCTTTTCTACCAATTTACTGATTAAATTTATATAACCTGAACCACAAATCCCAATCGGATCTTCCTTATCTTCTATAGTTTTTATATTAATATCTTTATCCAAATCTATATCACAGGAATATACTGCGCCTTCACTTGCTCTCATTTCATACTTCATGTTAGCTCCCTCAAAAGCAGGACCTGCAGCAGTAGAACAAACAAGAATCTCTTCATCAGTTTTTAATGCTAATTCACAGTTAGTCCCCACATCAATAAGCAATATATTTCCTTTCATATTTTTCATATCACTACTTATTATCGCGCCTAAAGTATCTGAACCTACATAACCACCTATATTAGGAAGTAGTATAAATCTAGTATTTTCATCTAAACTAGAAAGGTTTAGTAAATCTACCTTGCCTATAATTTTATCTGAAAAAACTGAATTAAAAGGTGCTCTTGCTATTCCTTTTACACAAGCCCCCATAAGCAAGTGACTCATGGTAGTATTACCAACCATACTAACGATACTTATATCTGACTTACTTATTTTATTATTCATAAGAAGTTTTTCTATTATTTTATTAACGGTTGTTGCTATTTCCTTTTGAAGATCTTCTTTATGTTTTTCATTTTCTATTGAATAATTAATTCTAGATATTACATCTGCTCCATATTTTTTTTGTAAATTAAGATTTGATTTATTGTCTATAATTTTTCCATTAACAAAATCAATAAGATATGCTGCTACAGTAGTTGTTCCAATATCTATGGCAATTCCAAATATATCTTTTCTACTATAGGATTTATATTTTTATTACTTTTTATAATTTGACCTTTTTCAACCATATCCTTATCTTCATTAATAATTTCTATAGTTATATCCCCTAATACAGTTCTTTCACATGCCAATACTATTTTTTCATCTATTTCTTTTTCACTTAATAACTTTTTCTCATTTTCTGTTATATTACTAATTTTTCCTTCTAATAATTTAACCTTACATTTCCCACATTTGCCTTTTGAACCACAGGTTGATTCTATGGATATATTATTTTCATTTATTGCATCCATTAACCTACTTCCAGCTTCAACTTCTTTATTATAATTATCTGGTAAAACCTTTAAATTAACTTTTTTCCCCATAGATTCTTACCTTCCTTATAAATTTTATTATCTAACTTAATTCTATATTATTAGATATAAATTCACAATTTCAACTTGTACTCTAAATATTAAAAAATATATTTATTAGTATAAAATCAAAATAGAGCTTGTAATTTATCATAAATAGATAATTTACAAACTCTATTATATACTGCAAGAATATAGTAAACCTTACAATAATCCCATATGTCCATCATGCCACTATTCCTTCTCTACTTTTTTCAATACTAATATACACAGGATTTCTTTCTTTAAACATACATACATATTTGTAATCCAAAAATTCCAACATATCATAAGCTTTATAAAAATCTTTGCAAATATCTTTAGCTTGATGAGAATCTGATCCAACGGTAATAATTTCTCCACCTAATTCCTTATATCTTTGAAGAATATTCTTATTAGGATGCATAGCTTCCAAGTTATATCTTATACCAGATGTATTCAACTCTATACCTTTTCCACTTTCAATAATTGTTTTTAACAAAGCATCTAGCACATCTTTATAATCTTTATAAATCACCTTATTGTTTTCATAATTTCCGTATCTAACTATATAATCCAAATGACCATAAGTATCAAAGTTCTTAAACTCACTTACTGTTTCCAAAATACTTGTAAAATACTTTCTATAAACTTCTTCCTTACTATACCCCTCAAAAAACATAGGGTCTGGTACATTAATTTTATCCACTGTATGAGTTGAGCATAATACAAAATCAAAAGCATATTTATTAATTATATTGTTTATCTCATCTTTTAAATGCTTTTGATAGCCTACTTCTATTCCTGTATAAATATTAATGTAGTTTTTGTACTTCCACTGAAGCTCTTCAATAGATTTACAATATTTTTCAAAATCAATACTAAATCCGTCTGTATTATACTCCATATGATCAGTAAAAGTTAAATGAGTAACCCCAATATCTAGACCTCTCTTTATTACCTTTTCCATAGGATCCTTGCCATCTCTTGAAAAAGTTGTGTGCACATGATTATCCAACATGTTCATAATATCAATCTCCTTTTTATATTTTTCGTAACAATAAAAAATATTTTAATATAAAACCTTCATCTCAATAAGATTATTGTATACACTTATATAATATATATTTTTTATGCAGCTTCCATTAAGATGGTGTAAAGACTTTGTTATAGATATGTTAAAATTCGCTCAATCATGAACGGCTTCATCAGTAAAATACTTCATATCGCCAACAATATATCCTCGCTACCACTTTATTACATGGGCGCTATAAAATTTCGGATAAATCTGCGACTCAAAACTCACTTTGTTTATGTGACTCAAAAAAAGCGCCAACCTAAGTTGACGCTTTGTATTTATTTTATGTTTTTTAATATGGCAACAAGATACTTCCAAGTTCTTTCTGTTGATAATATATCTAGATGCTCATTTGGTGTATGCACATCAAATAAGTTTGGACCTATTGATATTGCTTGTGCGCCTTTTATAGCATCTAGTAATAATCCACATTCTAACCCTGCATGTATAGCTACTATTTCAGGTTTTTTACCCATTAATTCTTCATAAGTATCTACACAAATTTCCTCTAACTTAGAGTTTTTTGCGTATTCCCATTCTGGATAATCATCTATTAAATCTAATTTAACTCCTAATTGATTGCATAATAAAGTCATTCTATTATTTAAATCTTCTTTTAAACTTTTTACTGAACTTCTAGTAGCAAACTCAAATATAATCTTATCTTCATTATTAGATATAACACCTAAGTTAGTAGAACTTTCAACAAGTCCTTTAATATCCATACTCATAGTTTGAATACCTCTTGGCATTAAGTTTATTAATGAAATTATATTTTCTTTGCACTTACCATTTAATGCTTTATTAAATACTTCTTCACATTTTTCAATTTCTATTGATAAACCTGGATCAGAAGTTTTATATTCATTTTTAAATACTTGTAAAATATTTTCTATCTCATTTTCAAAATCACATTCATCATGGTTATCTATAAGCATTATACATTCTGACTCACGAGGTATGGCATTGTTTTTAAGTCCACCTTCAATAGACACTAAGTCAAAATCAATATGGCAAGTATTTGCAATGTAATTTAAAATTCTACCCATCAGTACATTCGAATTGGCTCTTTGCTTGTCTATTTCCATCCCTGAATGTCCACCAAGAAGACCTTTTACATCTATTTTGTAAGCAACCTTTTCGCCTTCAACTTCCTTATATTCTTTGTCAATTGTTACAACTGCAGTAACTCCACCTGCACAACTTACAGTAATTGTTCCTTCTTCTTCTGAATCAAGATTTATTATATATTTTCCTTCAAATAATTCACCCTTTAAGTTCATAGCACCATTCATAGTTTCTTCTTCATCAGAAGTGAAAATTACTTCTAGAGCTGGATGCTGCAAGTCATCTGATGCAAGTAAAGCAAGTCCCATAGCAACAGCTATTCCATTGTCAGCGCCTAAAGTTGTATCTGTAGCATATAAATAATCTCCATCTACTCTTAATTCTAATGGATCTTTTGTGAAATCATGTTCTTTTCCTTTATTTTTTTCACAAACCATATCCATATGTCCTTGAATTATTACAGTAGGAGCATTTTCATATGATTTAGTAGCTGGCTTTTTAATTAAAACATTTAAATTTTCATCTTGTACTACTTCCAACCCTAGTCTTTTTCCTTCATTAGCTAAATAATCACTAATTCCTTGTTCATTTCCTGATCCTCTAGGTATTTTTGATATTTCTCCAAAATAATTAAATACTAATTGTGGTTGTAAATTTTCTATTTTCATTTCAATTCTCCTTTTAATTAAAAAGATTTAAAGAGAAAACATTTTGTTTTCTCTTTGCTTATCATTATAAAATTATGTTTTCCTAACCTTTTACTATACTAACATCATAGCTATTGATAATATTATTGCTGATGATATAAATATAGCAACTAAAACTTTGCTTACAAATTTAACCCATGTAGCATAATCTACTTTTGCTATGGCAAGTGCCCCCATTATAACACCACTTGTTGGTGTTACTAAGTTAACTAAACCACTACCTGCACTAAATATAGATATTATTAGTTCAGATTTGAACCCTAAAGATACTGCTAAAGGCCCAAATATAGGCATTGATAAACCTGCTAGACCAGATGTTGATGGTATAAAGAATGATAATACCATATATATTAAGAATGCAGCTATTGTAAATACTATAGGAGACATTCCATTTAACATTGATGATGCATGATTTAGTACATAATTATCTAATCCAGTAGTACTCATCATTACAGATATACCTTTAGATACACCTATAACTAATGCAACTCCAACCATGTCAGCTGCTCCATCCATAAAAGCCCCGATTATGTCTTTTTCACCCATGCTATAAACTATACCAATTATGATTGACATTATTACAAACCACATTCCTAATTCTGAGAACCACCAGTGACCTAATGAAGATCCTGTTAAGAATGATGTATTTGCAAATATTGTTACTCCAAATTCTTCCCAAGGAATTACCGCTGCAACCATTACTAAAAATGTTAAAGCAAATAATCCAAGAACTATTTTTCTCTTAGTATTAAACTCAACCACACCTTCATTTGTGCTATTTCCTACAAATGCTTCATGTGCTTCTTGCATTTCTTTTTCTGATAATAATGATGCTTTTTTATCTTTTTGAACTTTCTTTGCATATTTCATAACAAAGTAGATTGATATTAATAATGATGATAACCATAAAGCTATACCAGTTCCTATAACTATAACTTGATTAACTTCTATACCTACTCCATTTAAAGCTCCTATACTAGTTGAAACTAAGAATGGGTTTACTGTAGAACCTAAAACTCCACATCCTGCTCCAAGTATAATTGTTCCTACTGAAACTAGTGGGTCAAATCCTGCTACTATCATAGTTGTTGTAACTAATGCAGCAAATGCTATAGTTTCTTCAGCCATACCAAAACTTGTTCCCCCTAAAGAGAATATTAACATTAGTACTGGTATTAATATTAATTCTTTACCATTTAATTTTGTAACAACAGATCCTATACCTGCATCCAGTGCTCCTGTTTTTGCTGTTACTCCTAAGAATCCACCTATTAATAAAACAAATATTGCTATATCAATAGCCTCGTTTAAACCGTTTATAGGTGCCATAACTAAATCTGAGAATTTAGCCGCTGTAACTCCAGGTATAAATTGCGTTGCTAAAGCTATTAGTGCTGTTATAATTAATAACACAGTATAAGCCGATGGCAATGTAAACGCTTTTTTCTTTTTTATTGGTGCATCCATTTTAAATCTCTCCCTTGCTGTCTTCTTCAACAAACATATCTTTATTTTTTTAGAGTTGTTTCTCTTTTTAATAGTTTTGTCGAATAATATTTTATGTTGAATAAATAATATCACACTTTTAAAAAAATATACATAGAAAATTTTTCCATTAATTTATGATAATTATATATTAAATATCACAATTTCAATAAATAATTATATGAAATAAACAATTTAAAGTAATTAAATATAATCTTACTTTTATTTTTTAACACAAAAAAACTAGACATTTGCCTAGTTTTATAATTGGAGCTGGTGATAGGAATCGAACCTACAACCTGCTGATTACAAGTCAGCTGCTCTACCGTTGAGCCACACCAGCTAATTAAATTCTATTTTGTACTAATTAGTTAATTAATACTTTCAAAACTGCTAACATTTAATGTTTTCCATTATTTATTTTTAGCAACTGAAATCTTCCTTATAAACATATAATTAAAGATTTAGTTGGCGATATAAACCTTTAGGTTTATTTTGGTCAAGTCCTCGACCTATTAGTATCAGTAAGCTACATATGTTACCACACTTCCACCTCTGACCTATCAACCATGTAGTCTTCATGGGGTCTTAACCTTGC
>NZ_JWHR01000065.1 GCF_000808015.1 Terrisporobacter othiniensis
GTAATATACTAGTATATTTTGCTATTTTAGATTTTATTATATCAATAATATAATCAGTTGAATCAACTTTTAAAATTAATACGATTATACTATATACTATGGCCCCCATGCTAACAGAAACTATTAATCCTAAGAACTCACTAATTAAGGATATTTTCGCAAAAATTTTCAACACTATAATAGCCATTACACAAGATGCTAAAAATGTTTTAAACAGTGTCATTAAAATACTCATTGCATTAAACTTTCCTATTTTCTTTCTAAGATTAAACAATAAAAAACATATAGCTATTATTGCCGAAATACTTGAACCTAAAGCAAGTCCTGATACTTTCATCGTTCTTATTAAGATTAAGCTTAATAGTATATTAGATATAACACACAATATACTATTTTTCATTGGAATTTTGGTGTCTTCTAAGGAGTAAAATACCCCTTTCTGGCATTGACTTTATATTTTTATCATTGCCATAAAAGAATATTTATTTCATTATAAGCACAAATTATTTTACACATTTCTTTTTTAACTTTGTATATCATATTTTTCTATAAAACCATTCATATTACCTTCACATATACTATTAAATACGCCAATTTCATATTCTGATGTTCCAATAAAGTTATCATCATACTCTTGTTCCAGAGTCAAATCTATTCAAATTCAAGTCTTCACACTTTTTTATTTTTATCTTGTAACTTATTTAAATTAATTATTCTACTTCTCTAATTCTTCTAACTCTTGAACTAATTTAGGTCTAAAATAAGGTAGTTGTCTACCATTTAATCCTGCATCATTCATTTTTTCTCTGTTGTTCAATTTAAACTTTTCATATGCTCCAGTTTCAGCAACTGTTATTTTAAAATGTTTATCATCTAGTTTAGTTATTCTTAAACTATCTATACCAAGAGTTTTCAAGTAATCCATAGTTACTACTTCTCTATTTTCAAGACCTAACACATCTTTAAGTATCCATTCTCCAAGTGCACCTTGAGGATTAGTTTGTAGGCTTTTACCATTTTCTTGCTTAATTCTTCCACGTAATACTCTACCATCTGGTAAAACTAAATCAAAATCATTTAACTCTTTGTTATGAATCTCATCATTATCAAATGCATTGATCCCGAAAAACTTAGGGAAAATATGATGTATCCATGTACTAACTCTAACCTCAATCTCATACTCTGGACGAGGAGTATTACTTCCTTTATTTTTAGGTTTTGAATGTCTTATATTGATACCTGAGCAATCAGAAACAACAGGTCCTTCTTTTTTATCTTGATAAAGTGGCAGAATTATTTCTTCATTAACAACTTCATAATCCTCTTTCTCTTCACATGCAACTTCATAATTTTCTTTAGGCAGATTTATCATTCTAATAAGTTCAAAAGGATCATCAAACTGCTCTATTGGAATTTGTTCTATTATTTCTCCTGCTGAAGCATCAAATTCTTCAAGTAATACACTTTTACTTGTATAAAACTTGTAATTACGTAATTTATCTTTAAAAGTATAAGTTTTTCCATCACTTATAAGCTCTAGACTATCAATATCTATCAAATCATAAGGTGTTTCTATTATATTCATAACATCATCATCACGAGTTATAAAATGATATACATCTCTATCTGTTTTATATAAACGTTTATCAAGCATTATACGTTCATTTCTCAATTGTGAAACCTTACGAATAACTTCCTCTGAAGTTCCATTTTTTATAAGTGGGGCTATAACTTCTGGAGCTAGTTTATTAAACTCAGCTACCTTTTGATATGTATTATCTTTAGTGTGAATCCATGTTTTTAAACCAATCCCAACTCTATCATTTTCCCACGGTCCAAGCGCATCAAAAGCACTATCTTTTCTAGTTAAATCTTCTACATTAAATACTCTAGCAAAAAGTTGCTCATGATTTCTATAGTATAAATATGGCTTACGCGCATTTGCACCTTCTTGGTTATCTTTAAATAATCCACTTAAAGCTCCAAATATTTTTAAAAATTCTATATACTCATCTTTTTCTTTCTGTGAAAATTTATTCCAAATAATATTAGCCATTCTGTTTCCCCCTAAATGCTTATTATCTATATTTTATCATAGATGATTAATATTCACAGTTTTAAATTATAATAAAACAAAATAAGGACAAAAGATATCTCTTCTGCCCTTGAATTATTTCTGTTTAGTTTGTAAAGAATAAAACTTCTTAACAACATGTTTTTTAACAATTTTTAAATATTCTTCATCAGATACAATTTGCAAACCTGTTTTATTTATAAACTCATTCACTTCACTTTCTTTATCAAAGCAAGCTTCTATAAAACTTTCACCCTCATATCTGCTTTTCATATCTACATAGATAAGTACATTTTTATCTGATTCTATGTTAGCATATACTGATTTTTCTATATTTGTTGTATCTAATGCACTTGCAATTTTATCTGCTATACGCTTAATAACTGGTACTACAACACTGTTCCCTGCCTGTTTATATAGCTGTCCGTTTGAAATCTCTGGTAATTTAAAATCCTCTGGAAATCCTTGAACATTAAAAGTTTCCCTTGGTGTTAATTTCCTAATTCCATGATTAGATAAAATAAGAGGCACATTGTGACCTCCAGTTCCCATGTTAGCAGTTAAAGTTGGCACTACTCCACTTTTATTTTCTCTAACATACTGTCTTCTCCACTGGTAAACTGAATTTTGAGATTTTATAGTTTCTTCAAGTTTATCATAGAAATTTTGTACACCTTCTTTATAGTAGTATCTATCTTCTACTTTTGATTTAAAATCTATCACAGTATCTAATCCATTTGTTAGTTCTACTTCCTCTGGAAATTCAAAGTTATCAAAAGCATTTTTATCAAGAAAACCAACTATATATATACGTTCTCTATTTTGAGGTATATTTCCATAATCTTTCCCATTCATCACTTTCCACTTTATATAATACCCATTTAGTGTTAAAGCCTCTCTTATAACTTTAAATGTATTGCCTTCTCCATGTGTAACCATGTTCTTTACATTTTCTATAAATATAGCTTTTGGATTATGATGTGTTATAATTCTTAGAAGTTCAAAAAACAAATCTCCTCTTTCATCATCAAATCCCTTTCTATATCCTGCTATTGAGAATGCTTGACATGGAAATCCTCCGACAATTATATCTGTGCTTGGTACTTCTTCTGCCTTAACATCGTGTATGTCCCTTCTATCTAGTTTGACATTAGGAAAATTAATGGCTATAGTTTCTTGTGCATTTTTATCAAATTCATTAATATATACTGAACTAAATTTTTTTGTTTGATCAAATCCTAAATCAATTCCACCAACACCACCGAAAAAGCTTGCTACAGTATAATTTTCGGTATTTATGGACTTATTATTTTGCGTCATAAATTATGTGTCCTCCCTTTTTTGCTATGAGATTTGCGCCTATATTTAAAATTCGCTTAGATAAAAATCAATATTCATTTGATATTATATCACACCTTGCTGCAATTTTAACAAAGTTTATTTTTTAACAAACTATTTTTTAATATTTTTACTTTTTTATCAAAACAATATTCTTTATTGCAATAAAGAATATTATATAGCAAAATATAATCTACAAATTACATAGACTCTCAAAAGGTAAAAATCCTAAATACAATAGAATATATTACTCAAACCTTATTTACTTAATTTTCATTATAAATATCCTTGTTGTCAAAATACTAAAAAAATCAAAACTAAAATTGGCAATTATTAACTCTAACCTATTACCCCTTCTTTCCTCAACACATACTTCACCTGCTCTTTACTAAGATCATATATCGCCCTCAATCTATGGATATTTTTCCATTATACTTTCCAACAATCCTTCTATTCCTACTATGTCTACCATTGCAAGATTTTTACATCGGTAGAAATTCGAATATTTTTATTTCTAGTCTAATCGCTTAAGCTATATATAGCAATCTTCCTGCCATTACATCAAATTGATTACCAGTTCTAGTGTAACTGTAAATTTCATCTATATATTTTATATAAAAGTAGGTACTTAAATAATTTCATAACTATAATAAAATAATAATAAATACTACCATTATCAATGCTGTTAATACCGCTTCCTTTTTATTCTTCTCCTTACAATTTCTATGTATAGATATACAACAATTTATACAATATCCAAATAATATAGTGCCTACTACTAATTTATACATCCCTAATATAGATTCTATTATTACTAGAATCAAAATTATAATGCTTAATATATTTTTTTTTATAAATGACAAAAACTTCTCCCCCTTTTTTATATTATCTTATCTAATAAATTTAAAATATAGCTTTATTTTGTTATAATGAAATTATGAACTTAAGTGTCCTAAAGTTCAATTGTATTAGTGTTTTTTTATATATATTTTTTTAACATGTTGAAAAAGGTATAATTATAGATTAAATTTAATCTATAAGGGGAAAACAGAGATGAATTATAAAATTATTTCAAAGACAATATCATTAATATTGACTGTATTTACATTATTCAATTGTATTACAGCGTCTACCTATGCTGCTGAGTTAAATCATGAAACAGATATAACAATTGATGATTTAGATGTAAATATCAATGAAAACTCAGAAATAACTCCATATCTTGGTGGTGGACCTAGTCCGAGTGCAGCATGGTCGAAGTCAGGAACTTATAAAGTTACATATACATCTAAACAGGCTGCTGATTCAAAAAAACGTGTTACTATAACATTTCAAAGATATAAAAGAGAAGCAAATAATAATTGTTTAGCAGAAGCTATAAGCTATAAAAATAACTAACCTACACTTTTTTAGTATTTAAAATTGGTAAGTTTAGAATAATATTCATATTAAAAATTATGGAGGTTTGTAAAATGAAAGATATAATTATTCCAGATATTGATTATCAAACAGAAGTGAAAAAATGTAAAACAATGGAAGACATTGTTGGGAAAAATGGATTGATTCAAAAGTTATTTAAGGATATAATTCAGCAACTTTTAGATGCTGAAATGAAAGAACATTTAGGTAGAGAGAAATATGAAAGATCTGATAATAGTGATACAAAATCTTTGTAATCATTTTTAAATTTCTCTATAGTAGAAAAATTAATGATTGATAATAATCCTTTGTTAAACTTATAATCAATTTTTACTTCTATATCTTTAAGTACATCAGATTTGTAATGTTTTTTTACTTTTGTATCTTATTTCTATATAATATTTATTCTACTAGATTTTATCTCTTTTTATACAAAAAAAGATAGAAGCACATGCTCCTATCCCTTGTTTCATAATATATTAAAATTGTATGTTTTTTATTAACTTAAAATCAATACAAAGTTAATTTTTTAGGTGTTTCATCTGAATCTAAAATATACTTAAGTGTATCTACAGTCAATTCATTTAAAGGTAAAGAAATAACTTCCAAATTTTTCAATTCTTTTTTTATATCATTTTTAAAACTTCTTTTTGTAGCACAGTTTGCAAGCCAAATTGACCATATCTCGCACTTTTTATATCTTTTACAGTTACTTATTAAATAGTCATATAGCCTCTGACATCTTTCTTCTGTATATCTGAAATTCAAATCATAAATATTAGATAATTTACTATAATAAGGAATATCATAAAATACCATACCAGGAATAATTTCAAGGTCATATAAATCATCTTCACTTTGAAATACATTAATTTCTCTACCATCTGGTTTATGTAATTTAGGACTATATAATGTAGGCAACTCATATTCACAAGCTATAAATAAACAAGAACTCATATAACTCCACCTCTAAATTCATATTTATCTATATTATATCAAAACATTCTTACTTCACATTATATAATATTAGTGAATTAGAATTTATCAATCTCCTATTAATTATTCAATGCTAATTCTTTATTATCTATATCAAAATATCTACAATCAAAACTTATCATTTCTTTTAACTCATTTTCTGATAATACATCCTTAATATTAAGCAAAGTTACAGATGTAGTGCCTATTTCTAACTTTTTATTAAATATGCGATTATTTACTGACATGTCTACACTAGAGACCTTACTTCCATCAGATATAACTATATAAGCAAAATCACTATTTTCTAATCCTTTATTAAGATTATATCTAACTAAAAAATCAGTTACTCCAAGACCATTTGACTCTATACCTTGCATCGTATTATCAGTCATTACATAATTTCCTTTTTCATTTTTTTCACATACAATATACCCTTGTACAGTATCTGATAAGAGAATTACTATTTTAGAATCATCAATGTGTATTGTATCTATAATAGATAGATTTTCTTTTCCCATCTCATTCATAGAGTCATTTTCATTGAGATATTCTAATATTTCCTCATCATTATTAAAAACTATATCTTTATCGGTATATCCTATTATATATAATTGTCAATATTGCACTAATAAATATTATAATTTTCTTCATTATACTCTCCCTTAAATTGTTGTCTAATAAATAATTACTACATTGTATATTAACATTACTGTATAATGAAGTTTATAACTAATTATTCTTATTTTTTTTCGTATTAGTTCTAGCTATTTTGCATAAAAAATCGCTAAAATAACAAATAAGTTTATATCCTAAAATTAAAGCAAATATTAAAAGTATTGTATTTATTATTTGAAAGAATAACTCCAATGTAACAGTAATCATAAAAACCTCCCCTAATATATCAAAATTTAAATTTCCACTTTTTACACATTATATATTAGATTATACTAAGTTATGGAGGGTTATATAAAGAAAATCAGTTTCTTAGGAGAGAACATACAAACCATAAGAAAACACAGAGGAATGAAACAGCAGGAGCTTGCGGACAAAATCGGTATCAATATGCAGAGCCTTTCTAAGATTGAACGTGGTGTAAACTATCCCACCTTTGACACGCTGGAAAAGATAATGGACGTGCTGGAAGTAACGCCCAATGAATTGTTGTCGGGAGAATGGAAGTTTGTTCAGCAGGCGGAAAAAGAAGTCTGCCAGCTTTTGAAAACAGAAGAACGCCTAAATGCAGAATTGAAACATGGACACTATGATAACTTCTTTGACAGTGAGGAAGAATGGCTGGAATATGAGTTGGAGCAGTTGCGGAAATATATCACAGACTATATTAACGGAACAGACATACAAGCGTCCGACCTTTACCCAATAAAGGAATTTATCCAGCATTTGAAATTTCAGAAAGTATTAGACCGTTATGATGATTTATACAGCATGGATATGTTTGGGGAAAGTACAGACGGACACAAGTACACAACACCTTACTATACTTTCAAAAGGAAAACACAGGCTCAAAGGAAGATAAGGAGCTTCTACGCGAAGTATTAAAAATTAGCGATTTTGACAACGAGGACGAGTAGCCTTTTTCCTCTTGCATGGAAGATACAGCAAACAAAAAGCCCAGATCAAGAGTGCAAGCACCACTTCTAAAGAAGTGGCAGGCTCTTGACAGGGCTTTTTCTTTTCTGTTTGTGGCGGACAAGAGGAAATAAGATAAAGAGTTTCATATAAGTTGACACTCCATAAGAATAGTGACTGGAAGATTGTAGGATAAAAATACGGAAAGTTTGCTTGACATTCCATATTGACAGGAGTATCATAAAATTAGAAAAGGAAAGCAAACTTTCCATACATTCAAGAAAGGAGTATGTTGTGAAAAATCGTTTAGAAGAATTACGAAAACAAAGAGGTATTAAACAAGAAGATTTAGCTACTGCTCTTGAAGTATCTCGTCAAACAATAGGCTCTTTAGAAAATGGACGCTACAATCCCTCTATCATATTAGCTTTTAAAATTGCAAGGTATTTTCAAATGAGCATTGAAGAAATTTTTATTTATGAGGAGGAAAACGAAGATGAAAAATAAAAACAAAATTTGGTATGTTGGTTATATTTTATCAGTTGCTATAGTTTTAATTATTTTCTTTACAAATTTTCCTAAAACGGTAGATATAGGATTAGCAGTCTTATTCAGTGCTATTTTTAGTGTTTCACACACACAACTTTTGCATAGCCGATTAATGAAGAATGATGCAGATTATAGACTTAACGTAATGGACGAACGAAATATATTGATTAAAGAAAAAGCTGGAAATATTACAAATATGCTCAATATGGTATTACTAGGTCTTATAACAGTTGTATTTATTGCTCTTGATTATGTAATTCCAGCAATCATTACGGGAGTGGTTGTTTCCGTACAACCGATTATTTTGATTATCATCAGCAATATGATTGAGAAAAAAATTTGAATTAAAGATATATGATTTTTTAAAAATATTTTACAGATTGATATGAGGAAAAATGATGTTAGGACTAAAAAAACGAGATATTAAAAAAGTATTGAAAGCTGATAAAACAGAAATGTAGCAAAATAAAATATAAGTATAGTCAATAAAAGGGAGAAGCACAACCTTTGTGCTATCTCCCTTACTCTTTTTCTGTCATATCAAGTCTCATTCAATCATGGTAAATTCGTTGTAAAATAGTTGATGTTTTAGTTATTGAATAATCCTTAAATCCTATATTTATACGGATAATCGGATTTTTTATATCAAATTTTATATAAACTTGATAGAAAATTACAAACATTAAAATCATACAAAGAGCTACTGAAATGTTTTTATCCCAGCCATTAATTATAGCTAAAATTTCTATAACCATATTAGTTACTATTAACATTGCAATTTGCATATATTGAACTCTTAATATCTTAACTATCATTTCTTCTTTTTCTAAATCCAATTTATTTACGTCTATTTTATAAGGCGTTAAATTAAATGTATCTTTACCATTATTTTTAAGGCTATAAATCATATAAAATATAGATAATAAACACATCGAATATGCTAATATTGCCATAGCTCCCCCCCTCTTCATGAAAAGATAATATAAGTGAATTATACCATCTTCAGGAAAAATATATAATAGTGCTTGAGTTACAAATATGCTTACATAAAATACAGAATAAAATTTAACAATGTATTAAATTCGATAAAAAAATAGATTCTATAACTAAAAATATACAACCTTTGTAT
>NZ_JWHR01000066.1 GCF_000808015.1 Terrisporobacter othiniensis
CAAATATATAATAGAATAATTAATAAAAATATATTTCAAAAAAATGTGTAAATTATTTGAAAATGGCATATAATTAAATATGTAGTAAAAAAATAAAATAAAAGCCTTATAAAAAGGTTAAGGAGAATTATTAAATGACAAACGGAACAGTAAAATGGTTTAACAATGACAAAGGATTCGGATTTATATCAGTAGAAGGTGGAGATGATGTATTTGCACATTTCTCAGCTATAAAAAGTGATGGATACAAGTCATTAGAAGAAGGACAAAAAGTTAGTTTTGACATAGTTCAAGGTGCTAGAGGACCTCAAGCAGAAAATATAACTATATTATAATACATATATAGATTGTATAGAAAAAAGACCCATTGGGTCTTTTTTTAGTATGTAATTTAAAAAAGTACCATTATGGGTATAATTATAAATAACTAAAAGATATTTATAAAGAGATAAATATTAATTTATAAATGGGGAGGAATAAAGATGGATTTAAAAGAAATAATGCAATATGATAATTTTGTAGTAGCAGGAGATACTTTAAATGAAGAAAAATACGCATATAAAATAAAACATGAATTAATAGATAATGGTTATAAAGTGTACTCTGTAGGAAAAGAATTAAAATCTTTAAATGATATAGAAGAAGAAGTAGACATACTTGATTTATGTATAAATCCTCCAGCAGGATTAAAATTATTAAAGGAAAATAAGAAAAAATTTAAGGGAGTAATAATTCAACCAGGAGCTGGCAGTGAGGAAATCACAAAGTTTTTGGATGAAAATAATTATAACTACATGGATGGATGTTTATTAGTAGGCATTAGACTTTATCCCAAAAATGTAACTAAAATGTATAAAAAATAAAAAATGTGTTTATAATCAAACTATACTACTTAATATTATTTTAGTGTATTTATACAATATATTCATATACTCCTTATTATAGCCTTGAGTTCGGATTTCAAGGCTATTTTTTATTGTAAATTGGTAAATAATGTAGTACCAGGATTTGAAAACTGTGTAATATTAATACTATCATTACCAAAACTAGGTGCGAGCTTTGTAGACTACATAATAACAATGAGGGAAAAAGGAAGAACAACAAAAGGATTTGGTGTATATGCATATTGGACTCCTACAGAAACTATGAATTTGGAAAATATAAATACCAACCATTGGAAGGTTATGAACTTTCATATATCTATTCAAAAGACTGCAATAGGGATGTTATATTATAGAATTTGTTATGTATAATAGAATAATTCAATTAAAAATAAGTGGAATATCTCACTTGATACGCCACTTATTTTTTACTAGATAAGATATTACTCACCCAAATATATCTTACATATATAATTTGAACATTTAAATTCAACTTAATAGACAATTTATAGAATCATTTAGAAATACAAGTGTATCTCGTCCTTTACCCTTACTTTTTGACTCATAAAGTGCCTTGTCACTATATTTATAAAGCTCATTATAGTCTGTTGTTTTCTCATTAAATATACAACACCCAAGACTAATATTTATATGCTCATTGTTAATAGAAGAAATTTTTATTGCCCTTATTTTTTCATATAAATTGCCTATAGCTTTTTTGTATTGCAATTCGTCTACGCAGCCAACGCTATATATAATAAATTCATCTCCACCCATTCTAAAAAAAACATCATTATTTGATAAACATGTTCTAGTAACATTTGCAATTTCTTGCAATACTTCATCCCCACAACTGTGTCCATAAGTATCATTAATATGTTTAAAATTATCAATATCAAAAATACAAAATGCTCCGTATACTTCCTGGTTAATTAGTTTAGTTATTTTTTCCGCACCTATTCCACGGTTATATATACCTGTAAGAGGATCAATCTCGGATTTTTCACGAACTTTTATGTAATTTTCAACATTTTCGAGTCTATCTTTTAAAATGAAAAAATTCACTCCAATTGCCAAGATATAAAATGCTACTATATCAATAAAATCTTCCATAAACAGCTCAAAATCCTTTGCAATATAACAACATATACAATAGACTAGGGCAATTATTGTAATATATAAAAATATTCTCCAGGGCTTATCTAATATGAACAGTGGCAAAACACATATAAAAATCATAATAGTTATTGATGGCTCAGTTGTATCTAAAAAGGTTCCTATTAAGATTGCCATAATCATAACAGGAGTCACTGCAATATAAAATATAAGTGTAATATGCTTTATATTTTTTTTCTCGATAACTTTTTCCAAATAAATCATACAAATAAAATAACAAGCGAATATAAGAAACTCCATATTAAATGTGATGATTTTTTTTAATAATAAACTAAATAGAAGCATTGCTATGGAAATAGATAGGCCAACAATAGAAAAATGTCGAAAGCTTTTATAATTTCTAGTTCTAATCTCATCTAAGTATAAATGTGAATTTTCAGCTAGAAAATCCTTCTTAAGTTTTTGAAACATCTTTTTATCTTCCCTTTTTAAATTTATTTTAGTTTATATACATTTTACCTTAAAAATATAGTAAGTCAAGTAATTGAAAATGGTTGACTACAATGATTATTGATAAAGTTCTTGAAAATTTATATAAATAAAAAATTAAATAGAAAGCTATTTAGATATTTAAATTATTAAAGAT
>NZ_JWHR01000067.1 GCF_000808015.1 Terrisporobacter othiniensis
TAAGTATTTATACAAGCTATGTGAAAATCCATCCAACCATGAAAAGAGAATTTAAAGTTTTTACTTATTTTACATTTTTTTATTAAATTTTCTGTTTCTTTATCACATGTATCATATACGAAAATAGTAGTTATATAAGAATACATATGACCAGGTTTTGGATTTATGACCTTCATTCCTTCATCATAAGCATAATCTCTACATTGTACAAACATATTTTTTGTAAGTGTATCAGTTTTAAAAATATAAACGTATTCGTTGGCATCGCTAGACCAAAGCTGAGCTTTTTTTGAAAGAACGTATTTTTCATTGTGAACGTGAAATTCACAAGTTGCCACAAGTGGAAGTGATTTATTTTCGCACTTTTCCACATCGTAATAAACTTCATAACTTTTCAAAATTTTATCTATTATATTATCTTTATCAGAACAAAGTAGCATTTTTACATCCCCCTAATATAAATTTAAAATGTTAAAATAATAGTAATGCAAATTGCATCAAAAAACAATTAGAATACCCTGATAACAAAAAAGAGGACCGTAGAATGGTCCTTTGAGTATATTAAACTAATATTTTTTTAACTTGCACTTTCTTTAGCAAAGTTTATTTTAAGCTTTTCTATTCTATTATCATCTACTTCAATTACTTGAAGTTCATAATTCTCAATATTTATTATTATATTTTCTTCATTTCTAGGAATTTTATCTATTCTAGAAATTATATAACCATTTATAGTGTCACAATCATCACACTGTAGATCTGTATTAAAAGTATTATTAAAATCTAAAAGGGACATATTGCCTTTAATTTCGAAGCTTCCATGGCCTAGATTTTTAACTTTATCATTATCTATGTCATACTCATCTTCAATGTCACCAACTATTTCTTCGATTATATCTTCCATAGTGACTATACCAGAGAAACCACCATATTCATCTATTAAGATAGCCATATGGTTCTTGCTTTGTTTTAATAATATAAACAACTCATCGATTTTCTTAGTTTCTGGTACAAAGGAAGGAGAGTGTAATAAACTTTTTAAATCAAGATTATCAAAATTACAGTTAACTAAATGAGATATTAAATCCTTAATATAAAGTATACCTATTATATTATCAACAGAATCTTTGTATACAGGTATTCTTGAATATTTACAACTAAGTATAGTATTAAGTTTTGTCTTAATATCATCATCTATATCAATTAAAATTGTATCTGTTCTAGATGTCATAATTTCCTTAGAGATTTTGTCAGAAAAATCAAAGACTTTATCAATCATCTCTTTTTCCATAAAGTTAATTGTTCCGTTTTTTTCCGATTGAGTAATTAATAGTTTTATTTCTTCTGTAGTTATATTATTTTCGTCTTCTACATCATCATTATGAGTTAGTTTTAATATGACTTTTGTGGATAATGATAATATTTTTATAAAAGGTTTAGATATTTTGGAGATGAAATAAACTGGTGCTACTGATGCTAAAGCGATTGTTTCGCATTTTTTTAAAGCAATTCTTTTAGGTACCAGCTCTCCAAATACTAAAGTTAAAAATGAAAGTACTAGAGTAATTAATATCATGGAAATTTCTTGTGCATAAGGAATGTTATAAGGTGATAAAACATTAAACAATCTAACTGACAAGGTTGTTGCAGCAGATGCACTGGAGAAAAATCCAGCCAAAGTAATGCCTATTTGTATAGTTGATAAGAAATTACTTGGATCTTCTAGTAATTTGTTTAAAAGTATTGCATTTTTATTTTTCTCTTCGCATAGAGAATTAATTTTGTGCTTGTTTACTGATACAAAGGCCATTTCCGCAGCTGCGAAAAATCCATTAATCAGTGTAAGAATTAGTATTACAAATAATTGAGGAATAATACTCCTCGAGAGGTCATCGAGACTACTCATTACCAAACTCCTCCTAAAGTTTTTATTAATATATTATATATATAATTATAGATATAATATATTAATTTTGTGTTAAATTATGAATATTTTTTAAAATTTTTTATTCTTATTTATGAATACATTAAATTAAGGAAAATGAGGATAATTTATACTAAGAATAAATTAAGAAAAAGGAGGATGAAAATGTATCCTATTTATAAAAATATAGGTACTAAAGAAAATTGTGAAGTAGTTAAAGTAAACTTTCCACCACAACATCAAGACTGTCATCCAGGTCTAGAGTATATTATGAATCCAAGACCAATATCTGAAAATGTAAACTATAAAGGGAGCAATAAATTGGAAGATAAGGTGGCTATTATAACTGGAGGAGACAGTGGTATTGGAAGGGCAGTTGCTTATGCTTTTGCAAAAGAAGGAGCTAATATTGTTATTGCTTACCTCAATGAAGATGAAGATGCAAGTGAAACTTGTGAGCACGTAGAAACTTTAGGAAGAAAGTGTATAGCAATTAAAGGTGATTTACAAAAAGAAGAAAACTGTAAACTAGTAATAGATAAAACATTAGAGGAGTTTGGAAAAATAGATATATTAGTAAATAACCATGCTGTTCAATATATCCAGCAAAGTATTTTAGATATAGATGAAGAGCAATTGGAAAAAACATTTAGAACAAATATATTCTCCTTTTTTTACTTAGTAAAAGCAGCACTTCCTCATTTAAAAGCAAATTCATCCATAATAAATACAACATCAGTAACAGCATTTAAAGGAGAAGAATTACTAATTGATTATAGTGCAACAAAGGGAGCAATTCTTGCTTTTACTAGATCTTTATCACAATCATTGGTGGAGGATAAAATTAGAGTAAATGCAGTGGCACCAGGTCCTATATGGACACCGCTTATAACAAGTAGTTTTAATTCAGAAGAAGTGGAGACCTTTGGAAGTCTTAGAAGTAAAGTACCTATGGATAGAGCAGGTCAACCTTATGAAGTTGCAAATGCATATGTATTTCTTGCTAGTGATGATTCTAGTTACATGACAGGACAGGTATTACATGTCAACGGAGGCAATATAGTAGGATAAAAAAATTGCTTTGCCTGAGCAACTGCGTTGGCGAAGTATTTTGATACTAATTTAAGTCACTGAGTGGATGTTATGAAACTACTTTGCTCAAGGTGAATTTTTATATGGTTATATTTATAAAACTCCCACGTATTATATATTAGTTTAGTATGTGGGAGGTATTTATAAAAGTGTCTTTATATATTATAAAAAATGACTCCAAAGACCTTACTCCAGGGGAAAATAAGCTGTTGAGTAAAATAAAAAAATTATATGAAAGCTATGAAAGTGAAGCTTATTTATATGTTCAACCAACAATATCAAGTTTAATACCAGACTTTATTTTAATAGATAAGAAAAAAGGGATTTCCATTTTAGAAGTAAAAGATTGGTCATTGTCATACATTAAAGATGTTAATAAAAGAAGAGCTATTTTAAGTGATAGGGAAGATGACAACCCTGTAAATAAAACTAAACAATATTTTAATATTTGCAATGGAATAATTTCAGATAATGATAAGATATATGATTTAAACGATTTTCTTTATGCTAACACAGTATTGACTAATATGAGTGGTGAAGATTTACAAGGAGATAAAATAAAATCAGCTTTTAATATTGAACCAGTAAAAATATTAAGCAAAGATATTTTATCAAAACTTACTATAACTGATATGTTTTCCAACGTGGAATGTGAAATAAATGAAGATGAAACGATTGATATTAGAACCTCGCTATTTCCTGAAATAAAAATAGTAAAAGAAAATAATGAAGAAGAGGAAAGTTTAGATGATGTAAGTATATATTCTTTAGATGAAAAGCAAGAAAACTATTCGAGAAAATTTCCATATGGCCCATATATGATAACTGGTGTACCTGGTTCTGGAAAAACACAAATTTTAATTGCAAGGGCCATTCATTTAATAAAAGAAAATCCCAGATGGAAAATACAAATAGTGACATATAACTTATCACTTGCTAATAAAATAGAAAGTATTTTAAATGAAATAGCAAAGGATTATAGTAACAGTTTTATATTGAAGGATATAGAAATTCAAAATATAGGTGTTAGTACTTTTCATAAGCTTGCCATGAGAGAAAGTAGAGAAAGAATGCCTTGTAAATTAAGTGCAAAGGAAAAGCATACTTGGTTTGATGAAACACTACCTAATTTAGCACTTGAAAAATGTAAACCTACTTATGACGCCATATTAATAGACGAGTACCAAGACTTTCAAGATGACTGGATAAAAGTATGTGTTAAGTTATGTAAAAAATATAAATATAAAAATTACTCTGGAAAAGAAGTAGAAGGTGTAAATATATTTATGGCTGGAGATAGACTACAAAGTATATACAACAGTAAGGAACATAGTTGGAGTAAGCTGGGTATAAATATGCAAGGGCGTTCTAATTTTCTTAAGACTTGTTATAGAGCAGGAAGGGAGAATTCATTTTTAGCACTAAAATTTTTACAACAAAATGAATATTTACGAGAAGAAGTTAAAAGATTTTATAAAGAGAATGAAGATATAATATTAGATAATACTAATGAAATAAAAAGTACTATTGACTTTATTGAAGGAGAATATGAAGAAATTATAAACTGTGTAAACTCTTTAATTAGAAGTAAGACATATTCTTATAATGATATATTAATTATTTGTAATTATAAAAATCAATGTGAAAAAATAAAAAATATGTTACCATCTAATATAAGGATAAATACAAGATTTATAAAAGAAGCTGACAAAGAAGATATGGATACCTGCCTATTAACTAGTACATATTATTCTTCTAAGGGATTAGAGGGGAAGATAGTAATTTTAGTAGATGTGGATTTTTTTAGTGGGAACTTAGATAATAAAAAAGAAATTATGGATAGAAAGTTATTATATGTGGGAATGACAAGAGCCAGTGAAAAGTTAATTATTCATGGTAAAAATTTTTATAAAAACTCTTTTGCTAAAGATATAAAAAATATCTATGAAAGTTCTGTGGAATTTGGATAAAATAAAAAGACTTGCTTATAAGCAAGTCCTTTTTATTTTGAATAAGGCTAAATTTAATCAAAATGAGTTTTATATTTAATTTTATATTAGCTATCTTAAATTATTTATTAGTAATAAAAATGCACTTCCTGCTTTCAGGTAGTCTTCACCTTCTACTCTACCAACTTTAACATTTTTATTATCATATACATATCCATTCTTATCAACTCTTCCCACAGGGAAATAACTAGTTGGATGACTGTGGATTATACCATCATCATCGATTCTTCCTATTGGAGAATTATTAATTGGATCATTGTGAATTATATTGTTAGTGTCTATTCTTCCCACAGGACATTGGTGATATAAATGATTATGAACTACGCCATCAGAATCTAATCTTGCAACACCTAAAGAATTATAAGGAAAATTTACTATAGTACTTGCCATATACTTTACACCAACCTTTACAATTTATAGTTTAAAAAACAGTTAAATAAATATTGTTTTATTAATTAATTAGACATAAATTGATATAAACCTTTATAAATTATAAATGTATACAGGATATTTTTTACATTAAAGGAATTTATAATTTATCTGATTTTTGGATTAATTATAAATTCTAACCTATTTAAATGAAGATGTTTCGCCGACACGTCGCTCAAGCAACGGATATATCTGAAGCGAAGCAAAGATATATCGTTGGCGACATGAGTTAAGCGAATTTTTTATCTTTAAGAAAAATTATATTTATAAATTTTTAATTATGTAAAATTAAAGGTAATAAATTAGAACAAAGATTATAATACTGAAAATAAAACAAAAACGAATAGAAGGGTTAAAAAGGTATAAGATTATAAATAAGAATAAAAATGAGGAGTTTATTTATGGATAATATAAAAAATGAAATAGATGTAAAACTTATAGGTCAAGATTTATATATAAAAAATTTAATAACTTATATAAAAGAAAAGACAGTTAAAAATGAAAAGGGAGTTCTTATTTTAGTTGGAGAAAAGGATACGGGCAAAAAAACAAGTATTAGAATTTTAATTGAAGAGATGTACAAAGAAAAGTTAATAGAAAGTGATAACATAAATGAAATAAACTTGGATACATACAATTTTAAATTTGGATATAATGCTTTCTTAAGCGACTTACATGACAGATTAAAGTCGAAGTCTAAATGTATAATGTTTAAAAATATTCAAAATGCTATGGAAGATATAGTTCATGTTATATCAGATCTTTGTTTTAATTCTTGTTTCAACTTAAATGAGGATTACATTATAAAAAATGATGTTTTCGTTAAGGCTGATGAAGAAAATAAAGAGGAAATAAATGATATTTTAAATTCAGAAGAAATTCATAAAGAAAAGATAAATCAATTAATTTGTAATAATAAGTTTGTTGTATTTAATTGTGATTATAATGATATCAATTTAGATAAAGTATTTGGCAGTGATTTAAATAACAAAATTGATAAAGTACTTTATACTAAAGATTTAGATAAAAAGGAAAGAAATATTGTGGTGAGAAGAAGGGTAATTGAAACTATAAATCATATAAAAGAAGAATTAGATTTAGATATAATGATTGATTTGAATAAGGATGATGAAAATAAAGAATACTTTGGAATTTGTAAATATCTTCAAGAAAGTTATAAAAAAGATAGCAACTTTGGTATATCTGAATATGTAAAATACAAACTTAATAATCCTCTTAGAAATCTTGTTATTAAAGAAGAAATAAAAAGTAATAGCAGACTTTTTATTTATGTGGAAAATGATGAAATATACTGTAAGGCAAATTCTAAAGTATATAAACTTAATGAATATACTACGCCAACACTGGAAGAAGCTAGATATAAACTTAATTCTATTATAGGAATAAAGGAATTAAAAGAATTTATCTATAATGTTCAAAATAATTACAAAGTACAAAATATAAGAGAAAGACTGGGACTTACCACATCGAAAATTTCCATGAATATGATATTTGCAGGTAATGCAGGAACAGGAAAAACAAATGCAGCCAGAACTACCTTTGAGTATCTAAATGCTTTAGGCTTACTTTCTCGTGGTGTATTTAAAGAAGTAAGCAAAGCAGATTTTGTCAGTGAAAATGTAAATGAAACAGCGAAAAAAACCATGGAAGTTGTAAACTCTGCTATTGGAGGAGTTTTGTTTATTGATGAGGCATACTCTTTGTGTGAAAGTGAAGAAGACAAGGTTGGTAAAGAAATAGTAGATGCTCTTCTTAAAGGAATAGAAGATAATAGAGATGATTTGATTGTAATACTTGCTGGGTATGAAAATGATATAGAGAAATTCCTAAGTATAAATCCAGGACTAAAGTCAAGATTTCCAAATATAATTCATTTTGAAGATTATACTCCTTATGAAATGTATGCTATAGCTTTAAATATTGCAAAAAGTAAAGGATACAAAATAGCAGATAATGTAGAAGATGACTTAATTGATTTATTTGCAAAAAATCAAATATCTGGTAAAAATGATTTAGGTAATGCCAGATTTGTAAGAAATATAATTGAAAATGCCATAATGGATGCATCAAGGAAATACTTACAAGATAAGCAAAAGAAAATCGACTTATTGGAAGCACATAATTTTAATTTTAAGGTTAAAGCAAAATTTAATTTGGAAGAAAGATTAAATGACATAATAGGTTTGGAAGAAGTTAAAAACTTGCTTAGAAGCCAGTACAAGCTTATTGTGGCACAGGAAAAAAGAAAATCAGTAGGTGTGGAAACTAAAATTGAACAAAATTTAAATATGGTTTTTGCAGGAAATCCAGGAACAGGAAAAACCTCCATAGCAAGATTAGTGGCAGAAATGCTAAATAGTATGGGATTGCTTAAAATTGGTCAACTAGTAGAAACTGACAGGTCAAATTTTGTTTCAGAAATACCAGGACAAACTTCTAAAAAAACTGAAGAAACATTTAAAGAAGCCATAGGAGGTATATTATTTATAGATGAAGCTTATACCCTGGCTTATGACCCTCTAGGAAGGGAAGCCATAGAAACTTTACTAAAATTAATTGAAGACTATTCAAAAGATGTAATAGTAATACTTGCAGGTTATGAAAAAGAAATGGAAGACTTCTTTGATGTGAACATAGGTCTTCGTTCTAGATTTCCACTTTGGACTAATTTTGAAGATTATAAACCAGACGAACTCTCAGAAATGGCAATTAAACTTTTGGAATCAAAAGGATTTAAATTATCGAAAAATGGCTACACATCTCTTAAGAAAAGCTTTGTAGATATATATGAAAATGCTGATATTCAATCAGGAAATGGTAGACTAGTTAGAAACTATGTAGAAAATTTAATTAGATCTCAAAGTATTAGAATTGCTGAAAGTGATATTAGTGTCTATGAAATGAATTTAATAACTACAAAGGATATTGATAATATAAATGAGTTTACATCGGCGAATGATTTTAATTTAGAAGAAAAACTTAAAAAAATTGCAGCCAATGAAAGAGCTAAGGACTTTTTAAGAAATCAATATAAAATTATTAAGACAAAAGAAAAAAGAGAAAAGCTTGGAATTAAAAGTCAACTAAGTAAATACAGCAATATGGTCTTTACAGGAAATAGTGGTACAGGTAAAAAAACTACTTTGAAAATTTTATCTAGTATGTATTACAATGTGGGATTAATAAAATCAAAAAATATTGTGGAAATGGATGAAATAGAAATCACTTCTCTTTTAGATGGAGGTGTACAAATAGAAGATATATTAAAAGATTACTTAGGTAAAATGGTATTAATTGATAAGGCTCATTTATTTATTGATAAATACAATAAAAATGAAATGATATCCTCTTTAATTAAGTTTATTGATAAAAATAATAATAAAATAATTATTGTTTTATGTGGTGAAAAAGAAGGGATGAGAGAATTAGTTTTAAGTAATCCTTCTCTTAGTTGTAGATTTCCTATATGGCTAGATTTTCAGGATTACAATAAGGATGAATTATTTGAAATTGCAATAAATCTTATTAATTATAGAGGTTATGA
>NZ_JWHR01000068.1 GCF_000808015.1 Terrisporobacter othiniensis
ATCTAGATCCTTTCTTATATCCACGATGATTAAACGCTTTTAAAATAATATCTCTTGACTTTAAATCGTTATCTTCCTTAGTATTTCTGTAGGTCTGTGTATTTAGAAATTTATGAAATCCTGAAGTGGAAACATTTGAAATTTTGCATAGTTGTTTGGTCATTTCTTTTAAATTAAACTTAGAAATCAAATTATATATCAATTCAAAAACTTTAGATGGCTTTAATTTATTATCTCTCACCTGCCTTTCGTTCACTTCTAACTTTTTTACAAGTTCAAGCTCCGCTTTTAAATATTCAATTTCAGTATCTTTTTTTGCTAAAATTTCTTCTAATGTTAATTCACGATTAAGAGTTCTACACGAATTTAATGTTCTTGTATCATCTAAACCAAGAACACCTTTATCACTATATGATTTTCGCCATCTACGACTAGAGGATTTAACACGTTCAATTCCAACTATATCAATATCAAATCCAGCATCTTCAAATATCTGTCTAGGTGTTTTCCCTATTTCATATTCATCAATAAAATGTAATTTAAATTCATTAGTATATGTAATTCCTTTTTCAGTTATGTTCTTAACATATTTATTTATAGATAATTTCTTAATTTCTTCACTTGAAAATATTTTTTACTCATAATAATTCAACTCATTTATAACTATTTTACATAAAAATAAATCCTATACAAGTAGACACGTTTTTTTCTCGTGTCCACTGTATAGGATCCACTTTATTTTGAGACGGAGTTTTTTATTATATATTTAACTTAAAAATCATTATTTGAAATTTGTCTTGGCCAAGAAAGTAAAGTTTTTCTAGATATCTTTAATTGTTTTTTATCTGGAAAATTCAAATCACAAAAATAGTTATGGTAATTTGCAGTCCAAACATACTTATCCCATACTCTTATATTTGTCTTATGTATTTCTAACATTTCTTCTATTTTTTCTTTATGTCTAAGCAGTAACTCCAATTGAATTCTCTCAAATTCATATTCATTATTGCACTCAGTATAATATTTAAAAATAGTATTTAAATAATTTAAGAACCATTGACCATCATTATCTATAAGTATTTTATTATGTTGTGGAGCTATATCATAATAATTTATATATTTTTGTAGTCTTGTTACTGTTTTATCATCTAATATTATTCTTGGATAGCAGGCTAATTTACTTTCAGTATTATGTGCATCCAAAAGAGCTGGACCAAAAACAATATCTTCATTTATGTAAAAATCACCTACACTTACTCCACCTCTAACAAAAAGACCTTCCAATGATAAGTTGAACTGATACTCTGATACATTATCTAATATTTCATCTAATTCCTCTTCACCATCATCTTTAATTGGGTATCCAACAATCATATTGTCAGTATAGATTTTTATTTTACCTTGACTGTATTTATTAGGAATGATACATTGTTTATTTTTATTTATAAGATAATTAATCTCCCTAAGTAATTGACTTCCACTACCATTATTACAAGAATCAACTATCATCTGCGAAAATCCTAATATATCTATAGCACAAACAATAGAATTAACTAGTTGAGGATTTTCTTGATTATATTTTTGCATATTCATTTTAACACCTCTTTATCCACACTACTTACTATTATTTTAACATTCTTATTACAGTTCTATTAATTATTATATTATAAATAATTTATTGAAAATAGTATAACAATAAATTAACTGATTAATAATATATAGTAAGTAAATTTATTGACATTTAAACTAAAAGATAATAATATTAAAATAGAAAATCATATAATAAATCCGATGATAAGGAAGAGTAGTTAAATTAAGATTCAATATAGAGAGTTGAGGATGGTGGAATCTCAACAAGAAAGATTTAATGAATGGACCTTTTAGGAGTAAATCGAAATCTATTTAGAGAGTAGACTTTATCGTGAGTTGCACGTTACAGCAATTGAGGTATGATAGTATCAATAATTAAGAGGTGTATTTTATAGTACACAATTTAGGTGGCAACGCGGATATAACACTCCGTCCTATTGTATTAGGACGGAGTTTTTTTAATTGTAAGGAAATTATATGTTATCTGTTCTGTGGATAACGTATAATTTCTAACTTTGTTATTTGAGCAACGGGCGAAGCCGTTGGCGATATGAGCGAAGCGAATTTTTTATTATAAAAAATTATAGATTTACTGAACATTAAATATCACAAGGAGATGAAGAAATGAGTAAAAAAAGAATATTAACAGGAGATAGACCTACTGGAAAACTTCATTTAGGTCATTATACAGGTTCTTTAAGAAACAGAGTAGCATTACAAAACACAGGTGAGTATGATATGTATATCATGATAGCTGATCAACAAGCATTAACAGATAATGCAAAGGATCCACAAAAAATAATAAATTCTGTAATGGAAGTTACTATGGATTACTTAGCAGTTGGATTAGATCCAGAGAAAGTTAATATATTTATACAATCACAAATACCAGAATTAGCAGAGCTTACAGCTTATTACTTAAATTTAGTTTCAGTAGCAAGACTTAATAGAAACCCTACTGTAAAAGAAGAAATAAAACAAAAATCATTTGGTGGAGAAGGTGTTCCAGCAGGATTCTTTGTTTATCCAGTGAGTCAAGCAGCAGATATAACTGCTTTTAAAGCTGATTTAGTACCAGTTGGAAATGATCAAAAGCCAATGTTAGAGCAAGCTAGAGAAGTTGTAAGAAGTTTCAATAACATATATGGAGAAGTTTTAGTTGAGCCAGAAGGAATGTATCCAGAAGGAATAGAAGGAAGAATGCCAGGAATTGATGGTAAGGCTAAAATGAGTAAATCTTTAGGAAATGCTATATATTTAAGTGATGATGAAGAAACAGTTAAAAAGAAAGTTATGAGCATGTATACAGACCCTAACCACATAAGAGTAGAAGATCCAGGAAATGTGGAAAATAATACAGTATTCACTTACTTAGATGCTTTCTACAAAGATAAAGAACATTTAGAAGAATTAAAAGAACATTATAGAAGGGGTGGACTAGGAGACGTTAAGCTTAAGAGATTATTAATAAAAGTACTTGAAGAAGAGTTAGCTCCAATAAGAGCAAGAAGAAGAGAATTAGAAGAAAACAAAGAATATTTATATGAAGTATTAAAAAAAGGTAGTGCAAATGCTAAAGCAGTAGCAGCTCAAACTTTAAAAGAAGTAAGAGAAGCTATGGGAATTGAATATTTCAAAGGTTTATAAAATAGATATAAAGGTGTTGTTTATTAACGACACCTTTTGCTGTATAATTTTAATTATAAAAAATACAAAATACTAAAGAAGAGGGAGTCTCATGAAAATATTCAATCAATTAGGAATAATACTTGGAATATGGGCAGTAGGAGAGTTAATTAGTTCTTTATTAAGTAACATTATAACTATGCCAGGAACAATTATAGGGATGATAATACTGTTCCTATTACTTCAATTTAAAATAATGAAAGAAGAAACTATAAAAGATGTGTCAGACTTCTTATTAGGAAACATGGCTATATTTTTCGTACCTGCAGGTGTGTCTCTTATAAATTCACTGGGATTAATAACAGATAATATGCTGGTTTTATTATTAAGTGGAACTGCTGCAACAATTATAGTAATGCTTGTTACAGGAATGATCGTAGAATTTATGATTAATAGAAAGAATATATCATCAGATATTAATGATGAAAGATCAGCGTAAAGGAAGGTAGACTAAATGGAAAAAATATTAAATACTCAATTATTTGGACTAATAACAATTTTGGTTTTTTATAACATAAGTCTATACATTCAGAAAAAAACACAGAAACCAATATTTAATAACTTGTTGATAAGCATAATATTAATCATACTATTTTTAAAAATAACTAATATACCATATGAAAAATTTAAAACAGGTGCAGATATAATAAACTTTATGTTAGGACCTGTAACAGTAGTATTAGCAGTTCCTCTTTATAGACAATTTGACTTGTTAAAAAAGCATTTTAAGGAAATTTTAGTAGGTATTTTAGGAGGAGTAGTAACTTCATTTATAATAGTTGTTCTAGTAGGAAAATTAACATCTACAAGTAATGAAATAATTTACTCTATGATTCCAAAATCTATAACAACTCCTATGGGAATATCTCTTGTAAATCAATTAGGAGGAGTAGAGTCAATAACTGTTGTATGTATAATAATAACAGGTATATTTGGAAATATATTTGCAGAACAACTTTTAAAAATAGGTAGAGTTAAGCATCCAGTAGCTAAGGGAATTGCAATTGGAACTTCTGCTCATGCTTTAGGGACGAGTAAAGCCTTAGAAATAGGTGAAGTGGAAGGCGCTATGTCTTCTTTATCAATAGGAATATCAGGAGTAATGACAGTTATTATAGTACCAATACTAATTAATTTTATCGGATAGCTACTATGAATAGAAAAGGCGAACAAACTAATCATAAATAGTTTGTTCGCCTTTTTAAATTGTAAGGATTTTTAATTTAATTAATCTAAATCTCTTAAACCTTCCATTAATTTAGTTTTATCAGCAGTTTTTCCATCCTTATTCTTAATTATTCTAGCAGGAGAACCGGCAACTACAACACCTGGAGGAACGTCTTTTGTAACAACAGAACCTGCAGCAACAACAGAACCTTTTCCAACTCTTACACCTTCAAGGATAACTGAATTTGCACCGATTAAAACGTCGTCTTCTATTATAACAGGAGTAGCAGAAGGTGGCTCAAGAACACCAGCAACTACAGAACAAGCACCAAGGTGTACATTTTTACCAAGTATTCCTCTAGCGCCTATTACAGCGTTCATATCTACCATAGATCCTTCTCCAACAACAGCACCTATATTAATAACGGCACCCATCATAATAACAGCGTTCTTCTCTATTGTAACCATATCTCTTATTAATGCACCTGGCTCAATTCTAGCCTCAGCGTGTAAGAAGTTATAAAGAGGGATAGCTGAATTTCTTCTGTCATATTCAACATGAATATTATCCACAGAAGACTTAAAGTTTTCAACATCATTCATTATAGTTTTATAATCCCCAATTAAAACATAAGAACCTTCATTGCCAAATACTTTGTATTTATCATTTTTTTCTATTTTTATATCACCTGAAATATAAACTTTTACAGGTGTTTGTTTTTCTGCATCTTTTATATATTTAGCTATTTCATAAGCATCGTTTAAGTTAACCATTGTCATCCTCCCCAAATTGTCTAGTTTTTAGTCTAGCATATTATTCATATTGTAATATCCAGCTTCTTGATTTACTAAGAATTTTGCAGCAGCAATAGCACCCTTAGCAAAAATATCCTTAGATTGAGCTGTATGTTTTATTTCTACTACTTCATCATGCCCTGCAAAGATAGTAGTGTGTTCACCTACAATTGTTCCACCTCTTATGGCATGAATGCCGACTTCAGTAGGCTTTCTCTTTTCAGAGCGACCATATCTTCCATAGATGCATTCACTGCCTGGCAGAACATCTTTAATTCCATTAGCGATCATAATAGCTGTACCACTTGGTGAATCCAGTTTCTTATTATGATGTTTTTCTATTATTTCTATATCAAATTCATTAAGAGCTTTAGCAGCCTCTTTAACTAATTTAACTAATACATTTACACCAAGTGACATATTAGAAGAGTGGAATATAGGAGCAATAGTAGAAGCTTCTTTTATTCTTCCTAATTCATCTTCATTAAATCCTGTAGTAGCTATTACTAAAGGAGTTTTTGTTTTAGTAGCATAACTTAAAGTATCATTTATAGTAGAGTGATGAGAGAAATCTATAATTACATCAGCAGTTTCAGACACATCGCTCATTTTAAAATAAGTTTTGAATGGAACTTCTAACTCATCTCTAGATACACCACAAACAAGTTGAAGCTCGCTGTCTTCATTAACACATTTAGTTAAAACTTTACCCATACTACCGCTATATCCATTTATAATTACTCTTAACATGTTGCCTCCTGTATTTTTAGTCCCCAATTAACTAATTCTCTTTTTAAAACTTCTAAATTTTGTTCTTCCATTTCAGCGAGAGGAAGTCTTAAGTCTCCCACATTGAATCCCATTAAATTTACAGCAGTTTTTACTGGTACTGGATTAACTTCTATAAATAAAGCATCTATTAAAGGTTTCATGCCTAATTGTAATTTTCTAGAACCTTCTATATCGCCTTCAAAGAATTTTGCTACCAAATCATGAGTTTCTCTTGGACAAATATTAGCAAGCACTGATATAACTCCAGATCCACCTACTGAAAGTAGAGGAAGTATGGAATCGTCATTGCCAGAATATACAGCAAAGCCTTCTGGAACTAATCTACAAACTTCAGCTACTTGAGCTAAATCTCCACAAGCCTCTTTAAGAGCTACTATGTTATCCACATTGTTAGCTAAATCAGCAACAAGAGCAGGTGGTATATTAACTTTTGTACGAGAAGGAACATTGTATAAAATTATAGGAAGTTTAACACTATTTGCAATAGATACAAAATGTTTTCTAAGTCCTGATTTATTAGCTTTATTGTAATAAGGAGTTATAATTAAAAGAGCATCTGCGCCTAATTTTTCAGCTTCCTGGCTCATATAGATAGAGTGAGCGGTGTCATTTCCACCAGTTCCAGCTATTACAGGAATTCTTTTATTAACAGCATCAACGATAGCTTTTATAGCTGATAAGTGTTCCTCGTCATTCATAGTACTAGCCTCCCCAGTAGTACCACAAGCAACTATTGCATCGGTGCCATTTGCAATTTGAAACTCTACTAATTCTTTTATTTTCTCAAAATTAATATTCCCACTTTCATCAAATGGTGTAACTAAAGCAACTGCAGAACCTTTAAATATCATAAAAAATCTCCCCTTTTTCTTAAATTTAACCTCTATTAATTAATATTTATCAAAACTTGTTTTTATACTAAATCATACTTTAATAATAATTCAGCTATTTGAACTGCATTAGTAGCAGCACCTTTTCTTATGTTGTCAGCAACAACCCACATATTAACACCATTATCCACACTGAAGTCTCTTCTGATTCTTCCAACATAAACTTCATCATGACCTTCAGCATCAACTGCTAGAGGATATTCATTGTTAGCTGGATTATCCACAACAGTTATACCTTCAGCATTTTTTAGAATAGTAAATATATCTTCCAACTCAAATGGTTTATTAAATTCTAAGTTTATAGATTCGCTGTGAGCACCTCTTACAGGGACCCTTACAGTAGTAGCAGTAACTTTGATATTGTAGTCTTCTAAGATTTTCATAGTTTCATTTACCATTTTCATTTCTTCTTTTGTATATCCATTTTCTTCGAAAACATCTATATGAGGAAGACAGTTAAAAGCTATTGGATGAGGATAGAATGTATTTGGTTTTCCTTGTATTCCGTCTTCCAAATCTTGAACGCCTCTAACCCCAGAGCCTGATACAGCTTGATAAGTTGAGTAAACAACTCTTTTTAAACCATATTTATCGTGTAATGGTTTAAGAGGTACCATAGCTTGAATAGTAGAGCAGTTTGGATTTGCAATTATTCCTTTGTGATTTTTTACTGTTTCTGGATTAACTTCTGGAACAACTAAAGGAACATTAGGATTCATTCTCCATTGACTTGAGTTATCTACTACGATTACACCTTTAGAAGCTGCTATTGGTGCATATTTTTCGCTTATAGACCCTCCAGCAGAGAATAAAGCTATTTGAATATCCTTATCAAAAGAATTTTCATTAAGCTCCTCAACAACAATATCTTTGCCTGCAAATTTTACAATAGAACCTGCAGATTTTGCAGAAGAGAACATATAGATATTATCTATTGGAAAATTTCTTTCTTCTAAAACTTTTATGAAAGTTCTGCCCACCATACCAGTAGCACCAACTAAAGCAACATTAACTTTTTTCATTTCAATCACCCCGTAATAATATATTTTATATTTAACATTAATAACATAGAGAAAAATTTAAGGGAGAGCTTATATTTATATATATATAAAAAAACGTACAAAGGTATACTTTGTACGTTTAATAACGCCATATCAAAGTAAACCTTGTAGCTCACCACTTAAAAATAAGTGACAGTGCTATACATATTATGTATAACCCCAAAAATAATCTTTGCAAAGATTACCTTTTCGGCAATAATTCCTTTCTTTGAATATCATCATCTGCCGACTACTTTCAAATACTTTTAATTACCGCACCTCTACCCTAGGTTAAGATATTTTATTAAATTATTAATAATAGTAGTACATAAATTTGAAAAAATCAATAAAAATGTAAAAAATTACCTTATTCAATGTCTAGATTTTTTTTCGGATTTTAGGTATTATATTTTATATATTATTTTAAAATTATGAAAAAGCCTTTTAATAATGATAATAATTAAATAATTCTTAAATTATTATTATTAAAGAGGTATAATTGTTAATTAGGAATATGTTTTCTTATTATGAATAAAGAATATGCAAACCCCAAGGAGGAATAAAATGGAATCACTAAAAGAACTTTACAAAGTAGGAAATGGACCTTCGAGCTCACATACAATGGGACCTCAAAGGGCTGCTGAACAATTTAAAAATAAGTATCCAGAAGCTGCTAGCTACAAAGCTCACTTATACGGAAGTTTAGCTGCAACAGGAGAAGGGCATTTAACTGATTATATAATCAAAAAAACTCTTGAACCAAAGCATGTTGAAATACTTTGGAGAGAAGATATAGTTAAAGCATATCATCCAAATGGAATGATGTTAGAAGCTATAGATGCTGACGGAAATGTAATTGGAGATTGGACTATCTACTCTGTTGGTGGAGGTACAATAGCTGAAGAAGGAATGAGAAATGCTGGAGGAAATGACACTTACCCTCATTCAACAATGGAAGAAATAATAGCTTGGTGTAAACAAAACAACAAAAACTTTGTAGATTACGTAAAAACTTACGATGATGCTGATATAATGGATTACTTAGTAACTATAAAAGATGCTATGAAAAAATCAGTAGAAGATGGTTTAAAAGCTACAGAAGTAATACCAGGAAAATTAAACCTAGAGAGAAAAGCTGGATACTTCTACAAGCAATATCTAGCTAATAAACAATTAAATACATTAGTATACACTTATGCTTTAGCTGCTTCTGAGCAAAATGCATCAGGATATGTTATAGTAACTGCTCCAACATGTGGTTCTGCAGGTGTTTTACCAGGAATATTCTTTGCAATGCAAGATTTCTATGGATATGACGATGATATGATATTAGACGCTTTAGCTGTAGCAGGTTTAGTAGGTGTTCTTGTTAAGAGAAACGGATCTGTTTCAGGTGCTGAAGTAGGATGTCAAGGTGAAGTAGGTGTTGCATGTGCAATGGCTGCTGCAGCAATAGCATTCTTAAAAGGTGGATCATTAAGACAAATAGAGTATGCTGCTGAAATAGGTTTAGAGCATCACTTAGGAATGACTTGTGACCCAGCTTATGGATATGTTCAAATACCATGTATAGAAAGAAATGCAATGGGAGCTCAAAGAGCTTTAGATGCTGCTAACTATGCACTATTAACAGATGGAGAGCATCATGTTACTTTCGACCAAATCGTTAAAATAATGGACGAAACTGGTAGAGATATGATGGATAAATATAGAGAAACTTCAAAAGGTGGAATAGCTAAATTATTCTTTACTTGCTAGTTTAAATAAATTTATTGAAGAAAAAAGAGAAAGAAGATTATCTTATTTCTCTTTTTTTATGCTTAAAAATTTATAAAATAATTTTATAATTAATAAATTTAATATATTACAGAGACATATTTTGCATGCAGAGGAGCTTATCAATATGAAAATTAAAGACATTACATACTTTTTAGAGGTAGCTAAAGAAGGAAATTTTACTAGGGCTGCTAGTAATCTTTACATATCACAACCAGCGCTTAGTAAAAATATAAAAAACTTAGAAAAGGAAGTAAATGCGCAGTTAATTGAACGTAACTCAAAGTCATTTAGACTGACTTATGAGGGAGAGATATTTTATAATAATGCAAAGAAATCAATAGAAGTTATTCAAGATGAGTTAAACAAGTTACAAGATACATTTACTAGCTGTAATAGAGTAATTAACTTAGGTTTACCACCAGTAATAAGTAGTGTTTACTTTACATCTGTTATTGCTGAATTTAAAAAGGAAAATCCTGCTATTGATATTAGGATTATTGAAGAAGGAGCCAATAAAATAAAATCTAGTGTGGAAGAAGAACGAATAGATTTAGGAGCTGTAATCTTACCTATAGATGATAATGATTTGATAACAGAGCTTATTTCTAGTGGTAAGGTAATGTTAGTTGTAAGTAAAAATCATAGGCTAGGATGTGAAGATGAAGTTAATTTAGAAGATTTGAGAAATGAAAAATTTATAACTTTTAACGAAAAGTTTATGATGTATAACAAGACTATAGAGGCATGTAAAATAGCAGGATTTGAACCTGATATAATATTAAAAACTTCTCAATGGGATTATATTATGGAAATGGTTTCTCTTAATCAAGGAGTAAGTCTTATGCCAGAACCTATAGTTAGAAGGTTTAAAAGAGAAGACTTTAAATTAATATCAATACAAAATCCAAATATAAGTTGGAATGTAGGATTTATATTAAAAAAAGATAAGCATATATCAAAGTATTTGAAATCATTTATAGAATTCACAATAGAAAAATATAAATAAAAAAATATATAATAAGCACTGCTATTACTTAATCATAACTAAAAATTATAGTTGTATGTAAAAGAGGTATTTAACAAAATAAATTATAGGACTTATACTAAATAATGAAAAGAGCGCTAATCTTTTTAGGAATGAAAATAATTAAAAATTATTAATTAAATTTATGAAAATAAAAGATGAGATAATATGGAGGAAAACGATGTCCAATGTGTATTTAGTAGATGCAAAAAGAAGTCCTATAGGTAAGTTCTTAGGAGGATTATCAACAGTATCGCCAGCAGAATTAGCAGGCCAAGTTATGAAATCAGTAATAGAAAGCAATAACATAGATGCAAGCAAAATTGATGAAGTAATACTAGGAAATGTATTACCAGCAGGTCAAGGGCAAGGTATTGCAAGACAAGCTGCATTATATGCAGGGGTACCAAGTGAAGTTCCTGCTTATTCAATAAATATAATATGTGGAAGCGGAATGAAAACAGTAATGACGGCTTATTCACAAATAAAAGGTGAAATGGCAGATTTAATAGTAGCTGGTGGAGTAGAGGTTATGTCCCAAGCTCCTTATGTTACAGATGCAAGTGCAAGAACAGGTAATAAAATGGGCGAAATGAACTTAAAAGACTCACTAGTTCATGATGGTTTAACAGATGCATTTAATAATTACCATATGGGAATAACTGCAGAAAATATAGCAGATAAACACAATATCACAAGAGAACAACAAGATAACTTTGCTATAAGATCTCAATCAAGAGCAATAAGAGCAGTTGATGAAGGAAGATTCAAAGATGAAATAGTTCCTATAGAAGTAAAAACAAAAAAAGCAGTTACTATATTTGATACAGATGAATATCCAAATAGAACAACAAATATTGAAAAGCTTTCTAGCTTAAGACCAGCATTTAAAAGAGATGGTTCTGTAACAGCTGGTAATTCGTCAGGAATAAATGACGGTGCAAGTATAATAGTTGTCGCATCAGAAAAAGCAGTTAAAGAATATGGATTAAATCCAATAGCAGAGATAGTATCAGTTGGACAAGGTGGAGTTGATCCATCAGTTATGGGATTAGGACCAGTACCAGCTATAAAAAATGCATTAGATAGAGCTAATATGAATTTAGAAGAAATAGATTTATTAGAATTAAATGAAGCTTTTGCAGTTCAATCTTTAGGGGTTATAAAAGAATTAACAGAAAATCATAATGTTACAGAAGATTGGTTCGAAGATAAAACTAATGTAAATGGTGGAGCAATAGCAATAGGTCATCCTCTAGGAGCATCAGGTGCAAGAATAATTACAACTCTTATTCATGAAATGAAAAAGAGAGAGTTACAACATGGTTTAGCATCACTTTGTATAGGTGGTGGAATGGGAACTTGTGTAATTATTAAATCAGTATAGCGAATAGGGGTGATATTTAATGAAGAATAAATTAATAAAATTAGAAAATCTAAATGAAATAGTTAAAGATTCAATGACTGTAATGGTTAGTGGATTTATGGGGTGTGGAAGTCCTCACAAAATAATAGATAAATTAGTTGAGTTAGGAGTAAAAGACTTAACTTTAGTATGTAATGATACTGGATTTGTAGATTACGGAGTAGGTAAGATGGTTGTTAACAAACAATTTAAGAAAATACAAACTAGTCATATAGGTCTAAATCCAGAAGCAATTAGACAATTAAATGATAAAGAAACAGAATTTGAACTTATACCTCAAGGAACTTTAGCTGAAAGAATAAGAAGTGCTGGTGCAGGACTTGGTGCTGTAGTAACACCAACAGGAATAGGCACGTTAGTAGCTGAAGGAAAAGAAACTATTGTAATAGATGATAAAGAGTATTTAATAGAAAAACCTATAAAAGCTGATATAGCTATAATAGGTGCAAGTAAGGTAGATGAAAAAGGAAATACTTATTACAGTGGTTCAGGAAGAAACTTTGGGCCTATAATGGCAACAGCAGCAGATGTTGTAATAGTTGAAGCAGATGAAGTTGCTAAAGTTGGAGAAATAGATCAAGAGCATGTTATGACTCCACATATATTTGTAGACTACATTATAGATGGAGGTAAAATAAATGGATAGAAGTCAAATAAAAGGTTTTGTAGCAAAAAGGGTTGCTAAAGAATTAAAGGATGGAGATGTAGTAAATTTAGGAATAGGTTTACCTACATTAATACCCAATTATCTACCTCACGATGTGGATATAACATTGCAATCTGAAAATGGATTTGTTGGAATAGGGCCAACTCCAGATGAGGAAAATGTTAATAAATATATAGTTAATGCTGGCGGTGCACCTGTAAGTATAAATGAAGGAGGAGCTTTCTTCGATAGTTCATCTTCTTTTGGAATAATAAGAGGTGGTCATGTAGATGTTACAGTACTAGGAGCATTACAGGTAGATGAGCAAGGGAATTTAGCAAACTGGATGATTCCAGGGAAATTAGTTCCAGGCATGGGTGGAGCTATGGACTTAGTTGTTGGGGCAAAAAAAGTGATTGTTGCAATGGAACATACAGCTAAAGGAAAACACAAAATCTTAAAAGAATGTGTTTTACCATTAACAGCTAAAAATCAAGTTGATTTAATAGTAACTGAAATGGGTGTTATGGAAGTTACAAAAGAAGGTTTATTATTAGTTGAAATAAACGAAGAGTTTACAATAGAAGAAATTCAAGCAGCAACAGAAGCTAAGTTAATTATAAGTGAGAACTTAGTACCTATGAAATAAATAATACATAAAATCAGGTAATAAAGGTATAAATCCTAAATATAAGTAACAAGCACAAATAAGATGCTTTAAATAATATTAAAGCATCTTAAAATACACAAAAGGGAGAAGACACAATGTTTAAAAAATTTACTAATGGGTGCGTTAATATAGTTCAAAACTACTTACCAGATCCATTCTTATTCTGTATCATAATAACGTTTGCAATATTTTTATCTGGAATAATATTTACAGGACAAGGTCCAATGGACATGATAGTTCACTGGTCTGGTGGATTCTGGGGGCTGTTATCATTCGCTATGCAGATGGCTCTAGTACTTGTATTAGGTCATACTTTAGCAAGTGCACCATCATTTAAAAAAGTACTTAAGAAAATGGCAAAAATACCAAAAACTCCAGGACAAGCAATATTAATGGTTACATTTATATCAGGTTTAGCTTGTTTAATAAACTGGGGATTTGGATTAGTTATAGGGGCAATATTTGCTAAAGAATTAGCTAAAGAAGTTGATGGAGTTGATTATAGATTATTAATAGCATCAGCTTATTCAGGATTTTTATTATGGCATGCAGGATTATCAGCATCAATACCACTAACACTAGCAACAGGTGGAGAAGCAGTAGTATCTGCAACTGCAGGCGTAATATCAGAAGCAGGTGTACCAACTAGCGAAACAATATTCTCATTATCAAATATGATAATAGTAGGTGTTTTAATATTAACTTTACCATTATTAAATAAAGCAATGCATCCAGCTAAAGGAAAAGCGATAATAGTTGATAAAAGTTTATTAGAAGATGAAGATGAGTTTGTTGCTATGTCAGTAGAAGACATGACTCCAGCAGACAAGTTAGAAAATAGTCCAATAATAAGTATATTAATATCTTTAATGGGATTTGCTTATATAGTTTATTACTTTGTGAATAATGGATTTAGCTTAAACTTAGATATAGTTAACTTTATATTTTTATTCTCAGCAATAGCGCTGCATAAAACACCAAAGAGATTTTTACATGCTTTAATGTCAGCATCAAAATCAGCAGGTCCAATAATGCTACAATTCCCATTCTACGCAGGTATAATAGGAATGATGACAGGTGTAAATGCTGATGGGGTATCTTTAGCAATTTTAATATCAAACTTCTTTGCAAACGTTGCTACGAAATTTACATTCCCACTATTCAGTTTCTTAAGTTCAGGGATAGTAAACTTCTTTGTTCCATCTGGTGGTGGACAATGGGCAGTACAAGCTCCAATAATGATGCCAGCAGGAGCTGCACTTGGAGTTGATCCGGCTAAAACAGCAATGTCGATAGCTTGGGGAGATGCATGGACAAACATGATACAACCATTCTGGGCTTTACCAGCGCTAGGAATAGCAGGATTAGGTGCAAAAGATATCATGGGATTCTGTATAATAGATTTATTATATTCAGGTGTAATAATATCTATGGGTCTTATGTTTATAGGAATGTAATTTAATAAAGATAGATTAAATTTTAATATAGAGAAAAATCCTATGTAGAAATATACCAAGATTGTGAGTATAACTATATAGGATTTTTTATTATACAAAAACAAAGTCAGTGAAATAATTATTGGCTTTTTGTGAAATTAATTTTGGTATTAAATCAAATGATTATTGACTTATATAGTGTATTAATAATATAATACACTATATAACAAGTGTATTATATAACTAATACACTAAACTTAAACTTATTTTGTTAAAAATAAAGAAAGGAGATGTATCTTGAAATTTATAGTAAATGATAGAGAGCCAGTTTACATCCAAATTATTAGAAACGTAAAACAGAAAATAGTTACAGGTGAACTACAAAAAGGAGATAGAATGCCTTCTAGAAGAGAGATGGCAGTTAATATAAATGTAAATCCAAATACAGTACAAAAGGCTTATAAGGAGATGGAAGAAATGGGGATTATTAATACGATTAAAAATAACCAAAGTACAATTACGGAAGACGATAATTTAATAAGACAAATAAGAATTGATTTAATAAATGAAGCAGCAGATGTTTTTATAGAGCAGATGAAAGCAATTAATGTACCAATAGAAGAGATTAAAGAAATTATTAGTAAAAAGTATATATAATCACGGTGAGAATATAGGGAGGAAAATAATGATTGAAGTTAAAAACGTTAAAAAGAAATACAAAAAAGTAAAAGCACTAGATGATATTTCTTTTAAAATAGAACAAGGAAAAATCACCTGTATACTTGGGTTTAACGGTGTAGGTAAATCTACTATTTTGAAAGCTATAGCAGGTTTAGTAAAACCAGACAGCGGAGAAATTTTAATTGATGGGGAAAAACCAACTCAACAAACTTATAACAAATTAGCTTTTGTTCCAGATATAGATATACACTTTAGTCATCTTAATATAAAAGAAACTTTTGAGTTTATGAAGTTGTTTTATAAAAATTGGGATGAAGAAAGAGCTTGTGAAATGCTTAAAATGTTTTCTTTGACTGATGATCAAATGATAAGTAAATTATCTAAGGGTAACAAAGCAAGAGTAAAGATAATAATTGGATTTGCTCAAAGAGCCAAGTATACATTATTGGACGAGCCTTTCTCAGGAATAGATATTTTTAAAAGAGAAGAGTTTATAAAGGCAATACTAACATTTATGAATGATGATGAAAGTATAATAATAACTACTCATGAGATTGATGAAATTGAACATATAGTAGATGATGTAATAATCCTGAGTAATGGGAAAATTGCCAATATATTTAATGCAGAAGAAGTGAGACAAAATGAAGGAAAATCAATAGTAGATAAGATGAGGGAGGTGTATCATGGGGAATAAAATTTTAACTCTTTTTGATATAGAATTCAAAAGAATACAGAAAATATTTTTTGCCGTAATTTCTTTACTAATATTAGGTAATATAGCTATTTTTGCTTATGGAATATATAGAGTAACGGAAGATGTAAAGGCCGAAATAGGTGTTTCACAAGGAATATCCATATTAAAGACTGATATGGGGAAGCATATGTTTTTAGAGCTTCAATTACCTAATTTTATATATGCTTTATCAAATTTACTTATGATTTTGGCTTTGATAGGGTGTGCATTTTATAGCGTATTAATATGGTATAGAGATTTTTCAAGCAAATCAAAATCCATATATACATTATTTATGTTACCAGAAAATAGATTTATTATATTCATTTCAAAATTAATAACAATGCTTGCATTAATTTATAGCATAATATTCGTTCAGCATTTATTATGGGGAATAGGAGCTTTTATAGTAAATAAATATGCTAATATACCAATTATAAACATGATATATAGCATAAATAATATACATAGATATGGTATTTTTGAAATATCAGTGCCGATTTATCCGGTAGAGTATTTAATGATATTTATAATTGGTCCAATAGTAGGTGTATCTTCCATATTTGCAGCAACTCTTATTTCTAAGTCCATAAAAAAAATAGGTGGAGTCTTAGGAATTATATACATAGTAAGTCTAGCAATGGTATATTTAGCTACAATAATAGGCATCTATGAATACTCCGATACTATTTTAAAAAACAATATAATCTTCTTTATAGTAGCATTTTTAATTTCAATTTATGTTTCATATATATCGTTAAATAATAGAATGTACGATTAGGGAGGAGAAATATCATGAAAATAAAATTATCAAAAATAATATTAATAGTTTCAGTAGTAGGAACCATATTAGTTGGTATTTGTCTTGCTAATATATATAAAACAGATATAGTAGTAAACGATGTATATGGAGATAGAAAAGAGTTAGGAGATATGAATATCTTACTTCAAAAAACAGGAGGAGTATTTGAAACTGATGCAATTCTTGTAAACAAAAACGGTGAAAGTATAAATAAATTTGCTAAGCAAGGGAGTCAGCTTCTTAATTTAACTAAAGAAAATATAGATAATAGATATTTATTTCAATTTGAACATGATGGAAATCTTTTATTTGAAGATGAAATTACGGTAGGCATGGCTAATGTGTCACCAAGTACAATTATTGATAATAAAGAAAAAATGGCTGCTAATATTGAGATAAAAGATAAGAAAAGTGGAAAAATAGAATCCTATGAAATTGAGGCAGGAGAGTCTATTAATACTAATAAAAATTATAGATATGATTCACTTCCTGTAAAAAAAGAAGGAGACATTCTTTATGTAGTAGTTATGTATTCATATTATAATTATCCATCAGGTGAAGAATATGTGGATGATTCAAAATTACTATCTAAATATTGTGAAAGTACAAACTTAAGTTTATACAAATTAAATTTAGTTAATAAAACTTCTAAATGTGTCATAAGTAAAGATTATGAAGACGGAAATTTAAATCTAAAAAAATCAGCTTTTAGTAATGAAAATAAATCATATTTTGTAGTTGATAAAAAAGATGATAAGTCAGATACATATGAAACTAATTTATTAGAGTTCGATATAAAAACAAAAGAAATAAACTTTATAAATTTAGGAACGAAAGATGATTATATTACTAGAGCTTGTACTATTGAGAATGACGAAATATTATTAATATCTATGTCAACGGTTGATGGTTATATTAGTGACATCACTGAAGATGTAAAAGGTATTCTAGTTGATTTGAAAAATAGAAACTTAAAAAATACATATAAATTAGACATGAAATACGGTGAACAACCAGTTTATACAAATAGATTAAGAACATACAATGGAAAGATATATGCAGTATCAGCAGGATATATTGATACAGATAAGTATGGACAAACTTATAGTTCGCCATATACTTTCTACGTATTCGATGAAAATAATGGTGAAAAGCTTTATGAAGGAAATATAGAAATAAATTCTAATTATAGAGTAAATATGGGCATTGTTACGAATGATGAAATTGAGTAAGGGGAAGGTTGATGATAGAGAATAATTTTATAATAGTATCACTTATATCTATATTTATATGGATTATATTTAGAATAAGTATAATTATGAAGAATAAAAAAGTTAATATATGTCGTGAAATTGTGTTACTTCTGTTTTATATATATTTCTTATGGTTGTTATTACTAACAATATTTAAAGGTGGATTTATAACACTAAGAAATCCATTTAAGGAATATATGTATAATGAATATGGGTTAATAGGAATAATTAACATTGTGCCAATTAAAGAGACAATAGTGACATTCATGCATAGTGAAGCAGGCGCAATGAATTCTATGAGGAATGTAATTGGTAATATAATAGCATTTGTGCCACTAGGGTTCTTTATATCATTATTATTTGAAAAGTTTAATAACTATAAGAAAGTGTTGAAGGTAGGTTTTTTATCATCTTTAGCAATAGAAATAACTCAATTATTTGTAGGGTATAATGTTTGTGATATTGACGATATTATTTACAATACTTTAGGGGTTTTAGTTGGCTTCATATGTTTTAAAACGTTTGAAATGATTACAAGTAAGATTAATTTAAAAGAAAAAATAGATAAGATAAGAGATTTTGAAACTAATAACATATTTAAAAAAGTTATTAAAGGAATATTGATTGTTTCCGTAGTAATTTTAATATCATACATGTATGCTTTTTATGATCAGACTATGCCTAGTAATCTTAATGATAAAGACATGGCAAAAGAAGCTTTCAATTGTAACATAGATGATATACTTCAAATTAAAGAATTTAATGAAAATAAGTTTTATTTAATCAGAAATGAGTTTGGAGTAGAAGTGAAGCAGATAAATAAATTTGTCATGGATAGATATGTAGATAGCCGCATGGGATATTCTTATATTGAAAATAATAAATATGGTTATAGAGAAGAATGGATTTATGAAAATGTAAATAGTGCTAATGAAGATAATAAAATGTCTCCTATAATATATGGAAAGAATAAAAATGCAGATAAGATTCTTATAAATATAAAAGGAGAGAAATTTGAGCAAAAAATAAATAAAAATGATTACTTCATGGTTATATATCCAGAAATGATTTCTTTTAATGAGATTGAATTAAATCAAATATATAGTGACGAAAGTAATGAAAATATTATGAGTATAAAATTTTTAGATGATAATGGTAAAGAAATAAGTACTATAAATAATTTAGATGAAATAGAAGGATAAATCCACATAAATAATATGTGGATTTTTTATTATGATTATAGCTATAATTTACAAGTAAGGGGGGATTTTTTTGGAAATAACATATTTAGATGAAATAATGAGGAATCACAGACATAATTTACACCAATTGGCTGAACTTTCTCATGTGGAATTTAACACAGCAAAATATATAAGGGATTATCTAGAAAAGCTAGGTGTAGAATACGATGTATATTTAGAAACAGCTACAGTAGGAATAATAAAGGGGAAAAATCCTCAAAAAACAATTGCGTTTAGAGCGGATATAGACGCACTACCTAGTCCTAAAGGTGCGGAGCATTTATGCGGTCATGATGGACATATGAGTATATTGTTAGGATTAATAAAATATATAATTGATAATAAAGAAAAACTAAATGATAATATAGTATTTATATTCCAGCCAGCAGAAGAAGATACTGGTGGAGCTAAAAGATTAGTAGAAGCAGGAGTATTGAAAAAATATAAAGTTGATGAAATTTATGGACTTCATATACATCCTGATTTTGAAGAAGGATATGTGGGATGTAAAGCAGGATATTTAATGTCTCAAAATGGAGAACTTAATATAGATATTATAGGTAAGGGAGGTCATGGGGCAATTCCTCAAAATGCAACAGATTCTATTCTTATAGGTTCTCATTTTGTAACAAGCCTTCAAAGTATAATCTCAAGAAATATTGATCCAATGGAAGGTGCAGTTCTTACTATTGGGAAAATTTGTGGAGGAACTGCAAGAAATATTATAGCTGAACGTGTAAGATTAGAAGGGACGATGAGATGTTTTAATCCTGAAGTTTATGACACAATTATTACTCATATTGAAGAGTTTGCGAGGGGATTTGAGATATCTTATAACTGTCATGTGAATTTAGAATTTATAGGTGGATACTTGGCAGTAAATAATGATGAAAAACTATTTGAAGAATTTGTAGAAGCTATTGGAAAGGACAAAATAGCTAAAACATCACCACTTATGATTTCAGAAGATTTCTCTTTTTATCAGAAGGAAGTGCCAGGCTTATTCTTTATGTTAGGTGCTAGAAATGAAGAAAAAGGGTATGTAAATGGTCTTCATAATTTAAAATTTGATTTCAATGAAGATATATTAATGAATGGCTTAAATATATATAAATTATTATTAGAGTATAAAAATTCACTGGGTTCATAGAGCCAACGAGTTGTTTTTATTTAGTTAATAAAATATACCCCCTTAGTTTATTTGTATAAATTTTTGTCTATATGACAAAACTACAAAAAAAGAAGGGGTGTTTTTTTATGAATAAAAATAAATTAACTGAAGAATTCATTTATAAATGCGAAAAGCAGAGAAAGAAAAATGAAAAGAAAGTAAAACCATTGACAAAAGATGATATAATGAAATATGAGATAGCTGAGGAGTTAGGATTACTAGATAAAGTTGATGAAAGAGGATGGGCAGGTCTTACTGCTAAGGAAGCTGGTCGAATTGGTGGAATCCTCACATCACGCAAAAAACAATTAAAAAAGAAAGCTGAAGAAGAGGATAAAAAGGATGAATCAGTATAGTGATTTTGCCTTTGTCTATGATGAACTTATGAACGAAGTTGATTACGACAATTGGGTTAAATACATTGAAGATATAATAAAAAGTGAAAATGTTGAAGTACAAAATATATTAGAATTAGCTTGTGGTACAGGAAATTTAACTATACCACTTACTAAGAAAAACTATGACATAGCAGCCATAGATATTTCAGAAGAAATGTTACAAGTTGCTAGGGAAAAAGCAGAAAAAGAAAATGTTGAGTTAGTATTACTAGAACAAGATATAGTAGAACTTGATTTTGATGTACCTAACTTAGATTGTATCCTTTGTGGATGCGATGGATTTAACTATATAACTTATGATGAAGATTTAGAAGGTGTATTTGTTAAATGTCATGAGTTACTAAAAGAAAATGGAATTTTCATATTTGATATAAGTTCTTATTACAAATTATCAAAAGTACTGGGAAACAACATGTATGGTGAAAACAGAGAAAATGTAGCTTATATGTGGCAAAACTATTTCGATGATTACGAAAACTTAGTGGAAATGGACTTAGCATTCTTTGTCAGAGGTGAAGATGGTAGGTTTGATAAGTTTGAAGAAAATCACCTACAAAGAGCTTATAAAAATGAAGAAATAATAGAATTACTAAAAAATGCAGGTTTTGATTATATTAAAACTTATGGAGATTTCAAATTAGAAGCTCCAAAAGAAGACAGCGAAAGAGTATTTTTTGTGTGTAAAAAATAACAACATAATGGAGGGAAAACAATGAAGGATTACGTTATAAAAGCAACTAGTGGAAATGGACAAGTAAGAGCTTATGTTGGTATAACTAAAAACTTAGTTCAAACTGCTAGAGATAATCACAATACAATAAAAGTTGCTACTGCAGCACTTGGAAGAACATTAACAGCTACAGCTATGATGGGTTTAATGATGAAAAATGAGAAAGATGAATTAAGTGTAATCATAAAAGGTGGAGGACCTATAGGTACTATACTTACAACTGCTGACTCAAAAGGAAATGTTAAAGGTTATGTACAATACCCAGACTTAAATGGTGTGCAAGTTGAAGACTATCCAAATGGAAAATTAAATGTTGCTGGAGCAGTAGGAAAAGATGGATATGTTAAAGTAATAAAAGATTTAGGACTTAGAGAGCCTTATGTTGGTTCTTATCCATTAGTGAGCGGAGAAATAGCGGAAGACTTTACTCACTATTTTGCATTATCTGAGCAAACTCCATCAGTAGTTTCTTTAGGAGTTCTTACAACAGCAACAGAAGTTGAGCAAGCTGGAGGACTAATAGTTCAATTAATGCCAGATGCAACAGAAGAAACTATAGCTACTTTAGAGAAAAACGTAGCTAAATTAAAATCAATTACTACAATGTTAAGTGAAGGAATGACTCCAGATGACATACTAAATCTAGTGTTAGAAGGATTAGATCCAAAAATATTAGATATATGTGATGTTAAGTTTGACTGTAACTGCTCAAAGGATAGAATACAAAAGGTTTTAATATCATTAGGTAGAGAAACTTTAACTGAAATAATAGAAGAAGATAAGCAAGCTGAAATAAGTTGCCATTTCTGTAACAGTACTTATCACTATACTGAAGAAGAATTAAGAGAAATATTAAACGAAATGTAGTTAATATATGCAAAAGAGTTGTCGTTAGACACCTCTTTTTTATTTTTGTAGAATAGCACTCCTGTAATTTTGGTGTACCAAATGGGTAGAATATTAATTAAAATAACCTTGTAGAAATAATCTATATTTGTAGTATAATCACTATTGTAAGAACCATATAATTTAAATCAAGGGAAAATTATATACAGATAACAAAACAAATTATATTAAGGGGGATAAATATGAAATACAATTTTGACAAGAAAATAGATAGAAAAAATAATAACTCTACTAAATGGTCAGGTATGGAAGGTGGATTTATATCAAATGACTTACTACCATTTTGGATAGCAGATATGGATTTTGAAATATGTCCAAATATAAGTGAATCCATGAAAAAAGTCTTAGACCAAAATATATTTGGATATGTAAATACGGGGGAAAGTTATTTTGAAAGTGCGTGCAATTGGACAGAAAAAAGATACGGATATAGAATGAATCCAGAAACTTTAATACATACTTCAGGCGTGGTATTATCATTGGTTCTAGCAGTTGAATTATTGACATCAAAAGATGATAATATTATGATTAGTTCGCCAGCATATCCTCCATTTTATGATTGTGTGTTAGACAATAGCAGAAAATTATTCTTAAATGAATTAATCATTAAAGACAATAAGTATGTAATTGATTTTGAAGATTTTGAAAATCAAATAGTGGAAAATAATATAAAATGGTATATATTATGTAATCCGCATAATCCTACTGGAAGGGTGTGGGAAAAAGATGAGTTAAAGAGAATAGCTGATATATGTTTAAAATATAATGTAAGGGTAATAAGCGATGAAGTATGGAGAGATTTAGTATTTAAAGATTATAAATTTACTCCTTTTGCATCTTTATCAAAAGAAGTTGAAGAAATAACAATAACATGTTTCTCTGCAAGTAAAACATTTAATCTAGCTGGACTACAAGCATCATTTGTATCTATACCAAAAGAAAATGAGCGTGAAAAATTTAAAAAAGCACTGGGTAAATATCATATTGCAAGAAATAATTCTTTTAGTGTGGCAGCTGTAGAAACAGCTTTTAATGAAGGTGAAGAGTGGCTAAGTCAATTATTAGATTATCTAGAAGATAATTTAAATTATTTAAGTTATTTTATCCATGAAAATTTACCAAAGGTTAAGTTTGTAAGACCAGAAGGGACTTATGTGGTTTGGTTAGATTTTTCAGAGTATAAAGTAGAAGATATTAATTTGTATTTACAAGAACATGCTAAAGTTGCATTAAATAAAGGAGATGTTTTTGATAAAAACTGTAAAAACTTTGCAAGAATTAATATAGCTTGCCCAAGATATCAGCTAGAAGATGGTTTAAATAGAATAGAAAAGGCCTTAAATAGATTATAAATTATGAAAAAAGATGCTTAATGCATCTTTTTTTTGTATTTAAAACTTATGTCAAAATTATACTATAAAAAAATGTAATAATTTGGTTGTATATATATAAAAACACAATAAGAAAGTAGTTTATAACTGTGATAGAATTAATTTGGAAAATGTTATCATAAAAATATTTAATCTTAAGGAGAGAAAAGAGATGAGAATAACAAGCAAAAAAATTATTGCAATTTTATCATGTTTAATGATTGGGGCAACTATGTTAGTAGGGTGTAGTAGCTCAAATGAAAAATCAGAAGAAGAATCAAATTCTGATTCAAAAAACAAATTAATAGTAGGCGTTTCTACAGAATATTATCCATGGTGTTTTAAAGAAAATGACGAGAATAAAGGTTTTGAAGTTGATGTATGGAAAGAGATAGGAAAAAGAACAGAATATGATATAGAATTCCAAACAGCTAAATTCAGTGGATTAGTTGGTATGTTAGATGCTGAAAAGATAGATACAGTTGCACATCAAATGTCAACAACAGAAGAAAGAAGAGAAAAATATGATTTTACTGAAACATATGCTTACAGTAAATATAAATTTATAGTTCCAAAAGATAGCAAAATAAGCAAAATAGAAGATGTAAAAGGTATGAAAGTTGGATGTGTATTAGGTGGAAATGGTGAAAAAACTATAAAAGACCTTAATGAAAAATATGACTTAGATTTAGAAATAGTTACATATGATGGAGTTCCTATGGAACAAGATGTTGTAGATGGAAGAATAGATGTAGCGTGGTTATCAGAAGTAAAAGCAAAAACTACTATTGAACAAGGTAAGTTAGCTCTAAAAATAGCTGATATAGATACAGGTGTTTATGAGATAAATCAATATCCTTTTAGAAAAGAAGATGCGAGCAAAGAAAGAATAGAAAAAGTAAATGAAGCTATAATATCTATGCATGAAGATGGAACATTTAGTGAATTATCAGATAAATGGTTTGGTCTAGATACAACTAAAGAATAAAAGGTGAAAAAATGCAAATATTTGATTTTGAGTTTATAGTAAACTTAATACCAATAATGATTAAATACCTTGGGGTAACTTTTAAAATGTCATTATTAGCATTAGTACTAGGAATTGTAGTAGCTATGATAATAGCCTTTATTGTAGATGCTGATATACCTGTGCTTAAGAGATTATCAAAAATATATATATCTTTTTTTAGAGGAACTCCTTTGGTGGCTCAATTATTTTTTATATATTTTGGATTAATAAAAATAATTCCAGCACTTAAAGAGTTAAGTGCTTTTAATGCAGCAGTGATTGTATTAGGTCTTAATTCATCAGCATATTTTGCTGAAAGTTTAAGAGGAGCAATATCTTCAGTAGACAAAGGACAAGCTGAAGCATGTTATGCTTTTGGTATGACCTATATTCAGGCTATGGTAAGAGTTATTTTACCACAAGCTATTAGGGTTGCCATACCAGCTATGACAAACACTTTTGCAGATATTATAAAAGGATCTTCATTAGCTTTTACAATAGGTGTTACTGAAATAATGGCTACAGCTCAATCAGAAGCAGCTGCAACATATAAGTATTTAGAGGCATTTACTTGTGTAGTAATCATTTATTGGATTATAAATTTATTAGTTGTATATGTTCAAAATAAACTTGAGAAAAAGCTAAGTGAAGCATATTAAATGGAGAAGTACTTATGTTAAAAATAAATAATTTATGTAAAAATTTTGACCAAAATACGGTATTAAAGAATATTGATTTGGAAGTTAAGAAAGGTGAGGTTGTTGTTTTAATAGGACCATCAGGTACAGGAAAATCAACTTTACTAAGATGTATAAATATACTAGAAAAAGCTGATAGTGGAAGCTTAACTATAGGAGATTTAAATGTAGATTTGGCAGAGTTACATAAGAAAGATATATTGAAAATAAGAAGAAAAACAGCTATGGTTTTTCAAAATTATAATTTATTTAATAATAAAACCGTAATAGAAAACATAACTGAGCCATTAATTGTAGTAAAAAAAATGAATAAAGATAGTGCAAATAAAATAGCACTAGAGAAACTAAGATTGGTAGGAATAGAGGATAAAAAAGATCAGTATCCATCTAGACTATCTGGAGGGCAAAAGCAAAGAGTTGCAATAGCAAGGGCTTTAGCTGTAGATCCAGAAGTTATACTAATGGATGAGCCAACTTCAGCACTTGATCCAGAATTAGTTGGGGAGGTTTTAGATGTTATAAGATCTTTAGCAAAAGCTCATATGACTATGATAATAGTAAGTCATGAGATGAAATTTGCTAGGGAAATAGCAGATAGAATTATATTTATGGAAAATGGTGTTATAGAAGAACAAGGAAGCCCAGCAGAACTATTTAGGGAAAATAAGAATACACGTATAAATCAATTTGCGAAAGTAATAGTATAAAAGTAATTTTAATTAAGAAGTGGGTTGTCTTATGGCAACTCACTTTTTTACAAAGGCCTTTTTCTATTTAGTAAGCAGGTTCACATCTGTATTGTCCATCTTCTTTGACTTTGTACAATTGTCCTAAAGTTGATTCGACAAAAGCAGTACCAGCACCTATTCTACCAGCAAGTGAAACTGATAATGCTTGGAAAGAAGATATACCTTTTTCTGATTTTTCTGTTTATCGCAAGTACAGACATTTCTTTAACTTGTCTGATTTGTAAAAAGCGTGTTCTTAAAGAGAAATATATACAGGTAATTAAGAATAATCCAACCAGACAGTTACTCCATATGATATCATTGATTCTTGTAATAATTTGTTCCATTGAAGCCTCCAAGTAAAATATATTTTTGTTATTTTTAATACTCTTTTATAATTTCGTTCATTAAATCAGGATAATCTGAGAATACACCATCTACATTGAACTCAATCATTTTTCTCATTGCAGTAGGTTTATTAATAGTATAAACAAATACTTTTATGTTATTTTCATGAGCAAGATCTACTATTTCTTTTGAAACTAATTCTTGAGAAAGATTGATGCTGTAAATATTTGTGTTTAATTTTTTTGCATGCTCTACAACATTGGATTCTGGAGCATAATCTTTTTCATATTCATAAAGAGCACCATATTTAAAACTATTGTCTAAGCTGTGCAAAATATCTAAGCACTTATGATTAAAAGAAGACATGAATATTTTATCTTCAATGCCATATTCTTTGATTAAGTCTAAAAGATCTTGTTCTAAATCATAATGTATTAAATCAGTTTTTGCTTCAATGTTTAAAATAACATCCTTGCTTTTTATTAAATCAAAAACTTCTCTTAATGTTGGAACCTTACAATCTTCATTTTCAATAAATTCAAATTTTCTACACATAAAGCTTTTGATTTCTTCAAGTGTATAATCTTTTATAAGTCCTTTTCCCTTAAATGTTCTTTGAACATCTTCGTCATGGATAACAACCAAGTGCCCGTCTTTACTTTTGTGAACATCAAGCTCAATTCCATCAACACCTATGAATAAAGCTTTTGAAAAAGCCAACATAGTATTTTCTGGATAGTCACCGCTTGCTCCTCTATGAGCAAAAACTTTCATCTTCTTTCCTCCCTTTGTTTACACAAAAAATAAAAAAGAAAGAGAGTATATTAAAAGACGGATAGAAAAGTTCCGTGGTTTAACAATAGCTCTCTCATATATTCTCCGTGCTATAAATAATATAAACAAATTTGATTAAACTTAGTATAGATTGGAGAAGGTTTTCTGTCAACGGTTGACAAGTATTTAACATAATTTTTACAATTTCATACAATTAGTAATTTAGATCCAGCGAGATTATCAGCAAAAGTTTTATCTGGTATAAGTTTCTTATGTTCAGAAACAATAATGAAAACTTCAAATAGGGTGGTAGGTCTTACTACATATGATCAACAGCATGTATTTGAATTGCTATAGGGTATGGATATTATTTCTTAGAGATGGTATCCTGACTGATATTACTTATAGTTTTATATATCTCAAAATTTATAGATTCATTATTAAAAAGAACAAAGTCAGGGCAAATTGTATTAAAAATAGATGATGACAATACTATACCTCTTGTATTAAGTTTATTAGATGATATGGGTGTCGAATCACACAAACTTACTATAAATAAAAAAGATAATGAGTGGATAGTTAATTTTACTATTGTTTATAAAGATAATAGAAAAATAAGCGAAATAGCAAAATCATTTTATGCAGTAGACAATAATATTAGCATTGATTATTGTGGGGCTTAATGTATAATGAGTTTAGATAAAGAAAATATTGGTGGAGTTTTAGGAAGGAATAAATTAAATAATTATGAGAGAATTATTAGAATGTAATCCTATAATAGGAGCTATAAAAGATGATCATGATTTAGAAAAAGTTATAGATTCTGATTGTAATGTTGTGTTTTTGCTAAATGGAGATATTCTAACGTTAAAAGATAAAGTAAACAGACTTAAGCTAAATGACAAAAGTGTTTTTGTCCATTTAGATATGATAGGTGGAATATCTAGTAATCCTGTAACTGTAAAGTATTTAAAAAATGAATTTCATATAGATGGAATAATAACTACAAAGACAAGTTTAGTGAAAAAAGCATTGGAAGAAAATATACATGTAGTGCAAAGAATATTCTTATTAGATTCTATATCATTACAAACATCAATGGAAAATATAAGAAGGGTAAAACCAAGTGCCATTGAAATTATGCCAGGGGTAATAACTAAAGTAGTAGAACGATTACACAAAGAATTTCCAGATTTACCTATAATTTGTGGGGGATTAATTGATGATAAGCAAGAAATTATAGATGTATTAAAGTGTGGTGCTATGGCAGTATCTACTACAAAAAAAGAATTATGGTAATATTATTATAAAAGTAGTGACAAAACGATTTCATTTGAATATAATGATTAATGTAAAAGGAAATTTTAAACAGAAAACAAAAAAAGTTAATATATATGGCATGAGAACAGAGAGCCTTTTCTATAAGTTATTATAGGGGGCTCTCTGTTTTTGTTGCTAAAAAGGAGGCAATAATATGTTTGATGTAGCAATTATAGGTGCTGGTATTACAGGAAGTGCAATAGCTAGACAACTATCAAAATATGATTTAAAAACAGTAGTTTTAGAAAAAGGTATAGAGGTTTGCCAAGGAACAACAAAGGCAAATAGCGCAATAGTGCATGGTGGATTTGATGCACAAGAAGGAACTTTAAAAGCAAAATTAAATGTCCTAGGTTGCAAAATGTATCCTAGTATTTGTGAAGAGTTAAGTGTTGAATACAAAAATAATGGATCATTGGTCTTAGCTTTCAATGAAGAGGATATGAAACACATACATGAGCTTTATGAAAGAGGATTAACAAATGGAGTAAGTGGCCTTGAAATAATAGATGGTAACAAAGTTAAAGAAATAGAGCCTAATGTCAATAAAGAAGTAGTTGGAGCTCTTTGGTGTAAAAGTTCTGGAATAGTATGTCCATTCAATTTTAATATAGCTCTTATGGAAAATGCTATTACAAATGGAGTAGAGCTAAAGTTGGAAAATGAAGTTCTAAATATAAAAAGAATAGAAGAAGAGAATTGTTTTGAAATAAAAACTAATAAAGAGAAGATAAAGTCAAAGTATGTGATAAATGCAGCTGGTGTTTATTCAGATAAAATAAATAACCTTATTTGTGGAAATGAATTTTATATTATACCGAGAAAAGGAGAATACAAAATTCTTGATAAATCTGAAGGATACAAAGCAAGTCATACTTTATTTACATGTCCAACAGAAAAAGGAAAGGGAGTGCTAGTAACTCAAACAGTTCATGGTAACTTACTAGTAGGTCCAAATGCACAAGTGGTTGAAAAAGAAGATATAGCTACAAGTAAAGCAGGTTTAAAAGAAATTATGGATGGTGGAAGAAAATCAATTCCTAATGTAGATTTCTCAAAAACAATAACATCTTTTGCTGGAGTTAGAGCTACACCAAACACAGGAGACTTCATGATATTCAAGTCACAAGTGGCAAAAGGATTTATAAATGTGGCTGGAATAGAATCACCAGGATTAGCGTCAGCACCAGCCATAGCTTTATATGTGGAAGATTTATTAAAAGAAGTTATGGATGAAGATAATAGGAATTTAGAACCAAATAAAAACTTCAATCCAAGAAGAGTAAAAAATAAACCTTTTATGGAAATGAGTTCAATGGAGCAAATAGAGATTTTAAATAAAGATGGAAGATATAAAACTATAATCTGCAGATGTGAAAATATCACAGAAGGCGAAATAGTTAATGCTATAAATAGACCTTGTGGAGCAAAAACAGTAGATGGTGTAAAAAGAAGGGTTAGACCTGGTATGGGAAGATGCCAAGGAGGGTTCTGTGGACCAAAGGTAGTTGAAATTCTAGCAAGAGAATTAAATATTACACCGGAAGAAGTTCTAAAGGATTATGAGAATTCAAATATGTTAGTTGGAAAACTTAAGGAAGTAAGAGGTGAGACTGTTGAAATATAATGTTGTAGTAATTGGAGGGGGTCCAGCAGGGCTTGGAGCAGCTGTTGAAGCAAAGAAAAACGGAGCAGAAAGTGTTTTAATAGTAGAAAGAGATAGAGAATTAGGCGGAATTTTAAATCAGTGTATTCATAATGGATTTGGTTTACATGAGTTTAAAGAAGAATTAACAGGACCAGAGTATGCAGGGAGATTTATTGAAATGGCAGCAGAAAACAATATAGATCATGTGTTAAATACTATGGTTTTTAGCATAGACGATGATGGAGAAAACAAAGTAGTAAGAACTTTAGGAGAAAATGGATTAGAAAACATAAAGGCAGATACTATAGTTCTTGCTATGGGATGTAGGGAAAGAACAAGAGGCGCTATAGATATTCCGGGATATAGACCATCAGGAGTTTATAATGCAGGCGCAGCCCAAAGATATATGAACATGGAAGGTTACATGGTAGGTAAAAAAGTAGTAATCTATGGTTCGGGAGATATAGGACTAATAATGGCAAGACGTATGACTCTAGAAGGTGCGGAAGTTAAATGTGTGGTAGAAATAAATCCTCATTCAAGTGGATTAACAAGAAATATAGTTCAATGTTTAGATGATTTTAATATTCCTTTAAAGTTACAAACATGTATAAACTACATACATGGAAAAGATAGAGTGGAAGGTATAACTTTAGCAAAATTAGATGAAAATAGAGAGGTTGTATCAGGCAGTGAAGAATTTATAGAATGCGATACTTTACTACTTTCGGTAGGATTAATACCAGAAAATGAGCTTTCAACAAATGTGGGAGTGGAGCTAGACAGAAAAACTAGCGGACCAATTGTGGATAGTAGTATGTCCACTAATATAGAAGGAATTTTTGCTTGTGGAAATGTGGTTCATGTTCACGACTTGGTAGATTTCGTTACGAAAGAAAGTAGAATAGCGGGAAGAGAAGCTGCTTTATACGTTAAAAATAAAAAAGAAAGATTAAGCAAATCAGAAGATAAAAAAATAAACACTGTGGCAGGAGATGGAATATCTTATATTGTGCCACAAAGTTTAAATCTAGACTCAGAAAAAGATATAAATCTATTTATGAGAGTCAGAAATATTTGTAACAAGAAAACATTAGTTGTTAGAAGTGGAGATAATATAATTTTAGAAAAGAAGAGACCTTATATGATACCATCAGAAATGGAAACTTTAAAAATAGACAAAGAAAAATTATCTCTAATAAAAGAAGATATAAGTATTTGTGTGGAGGAGGTTTAATCATGAAAAGAGAGATAACTTGTATAGTATGTCCAAAAGGATGTCAAATGATAGTTAGTAATATAGATGGACAATATATAGTAGAAGGAAATAGCTGTATTAGGGGAGCAAAATATGGTGTGGATGAAGTTACCAGCCCAAAAAGAATGATAACTTCGACAGTAAGATTAGAAGGGGCTTATTTAAATATGCTTCCAGTAAAAACATCAGTTTCTGTACCAAAAGATTTAGTGTTTGAGATAATGAATATATTATCAACGATAAAAATTACTGCTCCAGTAAAAGTGGGAGATATAATTGTAAAAAATATACTAGATACAGGAGTGGATATAGTTAGTACTAAAACTATAAGTAATGTATGTCAAGAATATGAAAACGACGAATTAAGAAAAATTTTGTAACATAAATAGAAGATAGATAATAAAAGCCTGTAAATTTTTATTATAAAATAAAAAAATTATAGGCTTATTTTATTTTTGATGATGATTTATTAAGTTTTAGCTTTAGACTTATATTTATGGATTTATTATTAATAAATTCTATATTTTACCTGAAATTATAAAAACTATCAATTAGACATAGAGAATAATTATAAATTATAATGGTGAAGCGATACAAGAAATATATATAAAATCAAATGTAGGGAGTTTCGATAGGAGGAAATATGAAAAGAAAGATATTTAGTTTATTTTTAAGCACATCTTTATTATGTACGGCACTTACAGGATGTAGTTCAAAGGGAGCAGAAAGTAGCGAAGGGAAAGCAAAAGATACTATAGTATATTCTATGAACACAGCGCCACAAGGAATATTCAATCCGCTTGTTTCAGATACAGCAAGTGATCACTATGTTGAATCAGTTGTTTATGCATCCTTAATGACAGTTAATGATAAAGGAGAATTAGAAACGTACTTAGCAGACGAATATAAAGTTTCAGATGATCAGAAAACGATTACATACAAAATAAAAGATAATGCTAAATGGCATGATGGAGAAGATGTAACAGCTGATGATGTAGCATTCACATTCACAAGTATGGCAGCAAGTGATTATTCAGGTGGATATTATGGTGATGTTCAAAATATAAAAGGTGCTCAAGAATATCATGACGGAAACGCTGATGAAATTGAAGGATTAAAGGTTATTGATGAAGATACAATAGAAATAGAATTTGAAAAGGTATATGCACCAGCTGTAACAAACTTAGGGACAGTACAAATACTACCAGAACATATATGGTCAGAAGTAGCTGTAGGAGAATGGACAAATAAAACGGAATTATTAAATAATCCAATAGGATGTGGACCATATAAAATAGCTGAATATAAAAGTGGTTCTCATGTAAAATTCGAAGCTGCATCAGACTTCTTTGATGGGGAAGTAAAAACAGCAAACCTAGTGTTTAAAGTTATTAATGCTGATACTACTCAAGCTGAATTTAAAAGCGGATCAATAGATGTTGCTAATGTAGAAGCATTAACAAAAGCTGATGTAGATTCATTAGTTAAAGAAGGCTATAAAAAGGTTGATTTTGATAATTACCTATTTACATATATGGGATTCAATTTAAGAAATGAAAAACTACAAGATGTAAACTTACGTAAGGCTTTCATGCACGCAATTAACCGTCAAGGTATTATAGATAATGTGGTAGAAGGACGTGGACAAGTTCTTAATGCGCCATTATTACCATCAAGTTGGGCTTATCCAGAAGAATCAACATTAGATTCATATGAATATGATGTTGAAAAAGCAAAATCTTTATTAAAAGAAGCTGGTTGGGAAGATAAAGATGGAGATGGAATAGTTGAAAATGAAGATGGGGAAAAATTAGAGTTAACTCTTGTTTGTCAAACTAGTCATCCAGTTAGAGAAAAAACAGCAGTAGTAATACAAGAAAACTTAAAAGAAATAGGTATTAAAATAGATATAGATTCTATGGAGTTTTCATCTGTTATGGATAAAGTAGTTTCTAATCATGAATTTGATTTATATATGATGGGTAATACATTATCTTTAGATCCAGATCCAAGACCAATGTGGCATTCAGATGCTATATCGAATGAAAAAGGTGTGATTGGATATAACATAGTTGCTTATGATAACCAAGAAACAGATAAGTTAATTGAAGAAGGTAATGCTACTTTAGATCAATCAGAACGTGAAGCAATCTATGGTAAATTTGCGAAAATATTAAATGAAGATGTACCAGAAGCATATTTATTCTGCCAAGATATAGAACGTGTATATAACAGTAAATTAGAAGGATATAAACCATCTACATTTAATGAATTCTACAATGTTCATAATTGGGTAATTAAATAATATAAATTAGAAAAGGTTGTTTCTTGCAAACAACCTTTTTTATGAAGGAGATCAATGATAGTATGGGAAAATTCTTAGCAAAAAGATTAGGGGTTGCACTGATTGTATTATTTGGAGTATCTGTTACAGTGTTTACACTGATTCATCTTCAACCAGGTAATCCATATTTAAACATGATCGATCCTAATGTTCCACCCGAAGTAGTAGAACAAAAACTAAGGGTATTAGGATACTATGATCCCATTCCACTTCAGTATTTGAAATGGATAGGGAGAGCAATAGTTGGTGATTTTGGATATTCAACTCAATACAATGCACCAGCATTTTCAATAATAGTTGAAGCATTAAAAAATACATTATTAATATCAATAGTTTCATTTATATTAAGCTCAATATTGGCAATAGTAGTTGGAGTTATTACAGCAGCCAAATCTAAAACATGGATAGATTATATAGTTACTTTTCTTTCATTTGTAGGAATATCTATGCCAACATTTTTCTTTGGTTTGTTGATAGTAAAATGGCTTGGATATGATTTAGCTATTTTACCATCGTCAGGAATGGAAACTTTAACAGCATCATATACAGGTTTTGAGCGAGTTATAGATATAATCAAGCATATGATTATGCCTGTTATAGTGCTATCACTTACTCAAACTGCTACCTTGTTAAGATATACAAGGTCTTCTATGCTTGATTCTTTAAATAAAGATTATATGAGAACCGCTCAAGCTAAAGGGCTTACTAGAAATAAAGCAGTTTGGACTCATGGTCTTAGAAACTCTATGATTTCCATAATTACAGTTTTATGTATGCAATTGCCAGCGTTAGTTTCAGGTGCATTAATTACTGAAACTGTTTTTGTATGGCCAGGAATAGGGACATTAAATTACAACGCAATTATGAATAGAGATTATATGTTGATAATGGGTATAACAATGCTTATAGCAGTTGTTATTGTAGTAGCAAATATAATAGCAGATATTTTATATGCAATAGCAGATCCAAGAATTAGATTAAGTCAATAGGGAGGATACTATGGTTGCAAATACTTTAAAAAGAGAAGACAAGGCAAAAAAAGAAAAATATGTATCATTAACAGAAATATCCTTTCGTAAGTTTAAGAACAACAAATTAGCGGTAATAGGTGTATTTATAATTTTAATATTAGTGTTACTTTCAGTATGTGCACCATTACTTACGGATTATACAATTAGTGAAACAGATTTATTTAATATAAAAATGGCACCAAATAGTGAACATATATTAGGAACAGATGAACTTGGAAGAGATGTGTTTACGAGATTGATCTATGGAGGTAGGGTATCCATAGTAGTTGGTGTTGCATCAATGACATTGCAATTAGTTATAGGGGTAATAATGGGAGCCATCGCAGGCTATTTTGGGGGAATAGCTGAAAAAATAATTATGAGAATAATTGATGTAATAATGTGTTTCCCATTCTTTGTTATTGCAATATCAGTTGCAGCAGTAGTAGGTCCAGGGGTTAAGAATCTGATTATAATAATTGGTTTTTTAATGTGGCCTAATATAGCAAGAATAGTAAGGGCGGAGATTTTATCGTTAAAAGAGAATGATTATATTATGGCAGCTAAAGCCATGGGGTTATCTTCTTTTGAAATAATAAAGAGTCACATACTTCCTAATATAATGTCACCCATATTAGTTGCATCAACATTAGCGATAGCAAATGGTATTTTAACAGAAGCCTCATTAAGCTTTTTAGGAATAGGGGTTAAGTTACCACAACCAAGTTGGGGGAATATGTTAATTGCTGCACAAAATATAGGAACGTTACAAAGAGAATGGTGGCTTTGGATACCAGCAGGTAGCTTAATCATTTTAATGGTATTATCAATAAACTTTGTTGGAGATGGGCTTCGCGATGCTCTAGATCCGAAAACTCGTCTGTAGGAGGAAATAGTAATGAGTATGTTAGAAGTAAAAGATCTTAAAGTTTCCTTTCATACAGTAATGGGAAAGGTTGAAGCAGTAAAAGGTGTAGATTTAAGTGTAAATTCTGGTGAAGTATTGGGTATTGTAGGGGAATCAGGAAGCGGAAAAAGCGTTACCTCTTTGGCTATTATGGGGCTTATCAATAGCGAAAGTGGAAAAGTTGAATCAGGTAAGATATTATTTGAGGGGAAAAATCTTATAGATTTAACTGAAAAAGAAATGTGTAAGGTAAGAGGGGATAAAATTTCAATGATATTCCAAGAACCTATGACAGCTCTTAATCCAGTAGTAACAATTTATAAACAATTGAGAGAAGTATACAAAATTCATAGACCGGATAAGAAAAATAATTGTAAAGGTGAACTAATAGATCTTTTAAACAAATTAAATATACCAGATCCTAAGGCTGTTTTAAACAAGTATCCATTTGAATTAAGTGGTGGATTAAAACAAAGAATAATGATTGCTATGGCAATGATTTGCAATCCTTCACTTATAATAGCTGACGAACCAACGACTGCATTGGATGTAACAACACAAGCTGAGATTATAGGGCTTTTAAAGCAGGTTAAGGAAGAAAGTAATAGCGGAATAATGTTAATTACCCATGATTTAGGAATAATAGCAGAAATGGCGCAAAGAGTAGTTGTAATGTATTATGGTAAAGTTGTTGAAGAGTGTAATGTTAAAGAATTTTTTGATAATGCAAAACATCCATATTCAAAAGATTTGTTAGGAGCTATGCCTGAAAATTTTAATGGACGATTCAAATCTATAGAAGGAAATGTTCCTAATCTATATGAAGATATAAAGGGTTGTGCTTATTATAAAAGATGTAAAAAAAGAATATCGAAATGTGAAAATTCACAACCACCAATGGTAAATTTAAATGAAGGCCATAGGGTACGTTGTTTTAATTATGAGAAAGGAGACGAAAAATAATGATGAATAAAGGGGATAGAATCATATTTGAAGTTTCAAATCTCAAAAAATATTACCCAGTTAGAAGGAAATCTTTTAAAAGAGAAAAACAATATGTTAAATCTGTTGATGGAGTTAGTTTTTCTATAAAAGAGAATACAATACTAGGGCTAGTAGGTGAATCAGGTTGTGGAAAATCAACAATAGGAAAAACTATTTTAGGATTAATACCTCCAACAGGTGGAAAAGTATCATTCAAAGATAATGTCATTTTTGATGTGGAAAATAACATAAAAATATCGAATAATGAAATGACTAAATTAAGAAGTGATATACAAATAATTTTTCAAGATCCTTATGCAAGTTTGGATCCAAGAAAAAGTGTAGGACAAATAGTATCTGAAGGAATTAAAAAGCATAAAATAGTTCCAAAAGATAAGATTGAAGAAAAAACAAAAGAAATGCTAGAGTTATGTGGATTAGATGAGATAAGTATATTTAGATATCCACATGAATTTAGTGGAGGTCAAAGACAAAGAATCAGTATTGCAAGGGCGTTGGCTATGAATCCTAAATTTATAGTATGTGATGAGCCAACGGCAGCATTAGACGTATCTATACAATCTCAAATTTTAAATTTAATGCTAGACTTAAAAGATAAGTTTGGTTTGACATATTTATTTATATCTCATAATTTTAGTGTAGTTAAATCATTTTGTGATGAAATAGCTGTTATGTATTTAGGACAGATTGTGGAAAAGGGAAAAGCTGATGAAGTGTATAACAATCCAAAACATCCATATACAAAGGCATTGATTTCGTCAGTGCCAATTCAACATCCGGGTGAAGTAAAAGAGAGAATTGAGCTAAAAGGAAGTATGCCAAGTGCTGTTGATTTACCAAGAGGATGTAGGTTTCATACTAGATGTCCATACAAAACAGAACGTTGCGTAAAGGAAAGTCCAGAATGGAAAACTTTAGACAATGGAACTAGTGTGGCATGTCATATATATTAATCTAGAGATTTGTAAATAGAAAATAAATAGTAAAAGCCTATAAATTAGTAGAATACTCATCTTTGTAAAAAAGGATAAAATGCTTTTTGCAGGATAAAATAAAATATAGATATTAAGGGCATTTTTTTGTCAAAAGTTAAAAAAAATTTACTTTAGAAAATAGAAAAAATTACTTGAAAAATGGTTTTCAGTAGAGTACAATAAAATTATCTTGTGGGACACAAAATAAACGTAAGGGACATTAAAAGTCCCGGTTATTAAATCAAGAGGATGTAATAATGAAAAATTTATTAAAAATTCAGCAAAAATTGATTCCTGAAGTTATCGACATTATGACAAAGAGATATTTGATCTTAAGGGAGATATCTTTAAGTGAACCAATAGGAAGACGTGCTTTAGCAGCAAATCTTCAAAGTGGAGAGAGAATAATAAGATCAGAAACAGAGCTTTTAAAAAATCAAGGTCTTATAGATGTAAATTTAAAAGGAATGACTATTACTGAAGAAGGTAAAGAAATACTAAATGTTCTAAAAGATAGCATGAATGATGTAATGGGAATTAATTCTCTTCAAGAAGAGCTTAGACTTGCTTTAGGAATAAAAAAAGTCTTGCTAATACCTGGTAGCTATGAACAAAACAACAGCTTACTAAAAGATGTTGGAAAACGAGCTTCAAAGTATTTTTTAAGTATACTTAAAGATGATGACATAGTTTCCATTGCTGGTGGAAGTACAATGCTTGAATTTGCTAAATCAATTAAATGTGATAAAAAATTTAGCTCTACAGTAGTAGTTCCAGCAAGAGGCAGTGTTGGTCTTGATATTGAGACACAATCAAATAATGTAGTAGCGGAAGTAAGTAAGAATATAAACTCAACGTATAAGTTATTAAATATACCAGATGAGCTTTGTGAGGCATCAATAAAGACGCTTACACAAGAGCCAGAAATAAAGAAAACACTAGAATTAATACAAAATTCCAATGTGCTAGTATTTAGTATTGGCCGAGCTGATGAGATGGTAAAAAGAAGAAAATTATCAGATGAAAAAGCAAAAGAGATAATGGACAAAGAAGCTATAGGTGAAGCCTTTGGTCATTATTTTAATAAAAAAGGGGAAATTGTTTACAAGTTAAATACAGTGGGGATTGATATGGAATCTTTCAAAAATAAAAGAGAGACTATAGCTGTATTTGCGGGGAGAAAAAAGGCAGAAGCTTTTATTCCAATTTCCAAACTAAACAAGAATTTAGTTCTTGTTACAGATGAAGATAGTGCAAGAAAAATTCTTGAACTTACTGTAAATAACTAGCTTGCCTAGTAAAAAATATAATGAAAATTACACCACATAGGAGGTATATCAAATGGTTAAAGTAGCAATTAATGGATTTGGTAGAATAGGTAGATTAGCATTAAGAAAATTAATGGAGCAAACAGAAGAGTTTGAAGTTGTTGCAATAAACGACTTAACTGACGCTAAAACATTAGCTCATTTATTTAAGTATGATTCAGCTCAAGGAAGATTCAACGGTGAAATAGTTGTTGAAGATGGAGCTTTCGTAGTAAATGGACAAAGAATAAAAGTTACAGCTGAAAGAAACCCAGCTGACTTACCATGGGGAGAACTTGGAGTTGATATAGTATTAGAGTGTACTGGATTCTTTACTTCTCAAGAAAAAGCTGGTCTTCACTTAGAAGCAGGAGCTAAAAAAGTTGTTATATCTGCACCAGCAAGTGGAGATGTTAAAACAGTAGTATTCAACGTAAATCAAGATATATTAGATGGATCTGAAACAGTTATATCAGGAGCTTCTTGTACAACTAACTGTTTAGCACCAATGGCTAAAGTATTAAACGATAAATTCGGTGTAGAAAAAGGTCTTATGACTACTATACATGCTTACACTAATGACCAAAACACTTTAGATGGCCCTCATCCAAAAGGTGATTTAAGAAGAGCTAGAGCTGCTGCATCTAACATAGTTCCTAATACTACAGGAGCTGCAAAAGCTATAGGGCTTGTTATACCTGAATTAAAAGGTAAATTAGACGGAGCTGCTCAAAGAGTTCCAGTTGTAACTGGTTCATTAACTGAGTTAGTTTGTACATTAAAAGAAAATGTAACAGTAGAAGAAATAAACGCTGCTATGAAAGAAGCTGCTAACGAATCATTCGGATACACTGAAGAATACTTAGTATCTTCTGATATAATAGGAATAAGCTACGGTTCATTATTCGATGCAACTCAAACAAGAGTTATGGAAGTAGACGGAAAACAATTAGTTAAGACTGTTTCTTGGTATGACAACGAAATGTCTTACACTTCTCAATTAATAAGAACATTAGGATATTTTGCTAAATTAGCTAAATAGTATGACATAAAGTCCGGGTTTGTAGTTTTATACTACGGGCTCAGGACTTTTTTATTAGCAATTCTACTTTGATATATGACTAATATATCAATAATCATATAAAATTAAACCTTAAATTAAAAATGATATACGAAATAGGGAATAGTATAACATAATTCATATAAAATTGTGCGTATAATATATACAAAATAGTATGAAAAGATATATAATAGAGACGGAGTAATTATACTGAAAGGAGATTGTACCATGTCAATGTTAAACAAAAAGACAATCGAAGATATAAACGTAAGCGGAAAAAAAGTATTAGTAAGATGTGACTTCAATGTTCCACTACAAGATGGAAAAATAACTGATGAAAATAGATTAAATGGAGCTCTTCCTACTATAAAATATTTAATAGAAAATGGGGCTAAAGTTATACTTTGCTCACACATGGGAAAACCAAAAGGAGAACCTAAACCAGAATTATCTTTAGCACCAGTTGCTGCTAGATTATCTGAAATGTTAGGTAAAGAAGTGGTATTTGCTGCTGATGATAATGTTGTTGGGGAAAATGCAAGAGCGGCTGTAGAAAAAATGGAAAATGGTGATGTAGTATTACTACAAAACACTAGATATAGAAAAGAAGAAACTAAAAACGAAGAAAACTTCTCAAAAGAATTAGCTTCATTAGCAGAAATATTTGTAAATGATGCTTTCGGTACTGCTCATAGAGCTCACTGTTCAACAGTAGGTGCTGGAGAATTCTTATCTGAGCGAGCTTGTGGATACTTAATCCAAAAAGAATTAAAATTCTTAGGAGAAGCAGTAGCAAATCCAGTAAGACCTTTCACAGCTATACTTGGAGGATCAAAAGTATCTGACAAAATAGCAGTTATAAATCAATTATTAGAAAAAGTTGATAACATAATAATCGGTGGAGGAATGGCTTACACATTCTTAAAAGCACAAGGATACGAAATAGGAACTTCTTTATGTGAAGAAGATAAAGTTGATTACGCAAAAGAAATGTTAGAAAAAGCTAAAGAAAAAGGTGTTAACTTCTTATTACCAGTTGACTCAAGAGCAGCTTCTAAATTTGCTGCTGATGCTGAAGTTGTTGTGACAGAAGATCAAAACATATCAGCAGGTCATATGGGACTTGATATAGGACCTAAATCAGAAGCTAAATTTGTTGATGTTGTAAACAATTCAAAAACAATAGTATGGAATGGACCAATGGGAGTATTCGAATTTGAAGCTTTCGCCAAAGGTACTTTAGCAATAGCAAAAGCTATGGCTAACTTAGAAGATGCTACAACTGTAATCGGTGGTGGAGATAGTGCTGCTGCTGTTAACCAACTAGGATTCGGAGATAAAATGACTCACGTTTCAACTGGTGGTGGAGCATCACTAGAGTTCTTAGAAGGAAAAGAATTACCAGGAATAGTTGCTTTAGATAACAAATAATATTGAAGGTGGAGGAATAACCATGAGAAAACCTATTATTGCGGGAAACTGGAAAATGAATAAAACAATAGCAGAAGCTGTTGAATTTGTTAATGATATAAAGGGTAAATTAAATGATGAAAGTGTAGATGCTGTAATATGTGCACCTTTCACTATGTTAAAAGATTTAAAAGAAGCTACAAAAGGTACTAATGTAAAAATTGGTGCTCAAAATATGCATTTTGCAGACAATGGAGCATTCACAGGAGAAGTATCTCCATCAATGCTTAAAGAGTTAGATATGGACTATGTTGTAATAGGTCACTCAGAAAGAAGAGAATACTTCAATGAGACTGATGAAACTTGCAACAAAAAAGTATTAAAAGCTTTAGAAGTTGGAATAGATCCAATACTTTGCTGTGGTGAAACGTTAGAAGAAAGAGAAACTGACAAAACTAAAGATGTTGTTAAAACTCAAGTTGTTGCAGGTCTTGCTAATGTTAAAGCAGAAGATTTAGCAAAAGTAGTTATAGCTTATGAACCAATTTGGGCAATAGGAACTGGAAAAACTGCTACTGCTGAGCAGGCTAACGACGTTATATCTTACATAAGAGAAGTAATAGCTTCTTTATATGGAGAATTAGCTAATGAAGTTAGAATACAATATGGTGGAAGTGTTAAACCAGGAAATGTTGTAGAAATAATGGGACAAAGCGACATAGACGGTGCATTAGTTGGTGGAGCATCTTTACAACCAGCTGATTATATGGCACTTGTAAATTATCAAGGAGTGAAATAGTTAATGAAAAAACCAGTAGCTTTAATCATAATGGATGGATTTGGTCATACAACTAAAAAGGAAGGTAGTGCTATAGATAAAGCAAACATTCCTAATATAAAAAGACTTATAGAAGAATATCCAAATACATTAATAAATGCTAGTGGTCTTGATGTTGGACTTCCAAATGGTCAAATGGGTAACTCAGAAGTTGGTCATACTAACATAGGTGCAGGAAGAATAGTTTATCAAGATTTAACTAGAATAACAAAATCAATAGAAGATGGCGACTTCTTTAAAAATGAAGTACTATGCCAAGCTATGGAAAATGGTAAAGAAAAAGCGTTACACATCATGGGATTATTATCTGATGGTGGAGTACATTCACATATAGATCACCTAAAAGCTTTATTAAAAATGGCTAAGGAACAAGGCGTAGGGAAAGTTTACGTTCATGCATTTACTGATGGTAGAGATACAGATCCTCAAAGTGCTATCCACTATGTAAGAGAAGTAGAAGAATACATTGAAGAGATAGGATGTGGAGAATTTGCTACAGTAAGCGGTAGATACTACGCAATGGATAGAGACAAAAGATGGGAAAGAGTTGAAAAAGCTTATAATGCTATGACTTTAGGAGAAGGAGAAACTGCTTCTTCTGCTAGTGAAGCCGTAGAAAACTCATATAAAGCAGGAAATAACGATGAGTTTATCATGCCAACTGTTATAACTAAAGATAATGCGCCAGTTGGAAAAATAAATGATGGAGACTCAGTTATATTCTTCAACTTTAGGCCAGATAGAGCTAGAGAAATAACTAGAGCTATAGTAAGTGATGAATTTAGTGGATTTGAAAAATCTCCAATAAAATGTTTCTTTGTATGCTTAACAGAATACGATGTAACTATACCAAACGTGCATATAGCATTTGGTCCAGCATCACTAGCTAATACTTTAGGAGAGTACTTAGCTAAGAATAACAAAACTCAATTAAGAGCTGCTGAAACAGAAAAATATGCTCACGTAACATTCTTCTTTAACGGTGGTGTGGAAGAGCCAAACGAAGGTGAAGATAGATTATTAATACCTTCACCAAAGGTTGCAACATATGACTTACAGCCAGAAATGTCTGCACCAGAACTAGTTGAAAAAGTTATGGCAAAAATAGATGAAGATAAATACGACTTTATAGTAGTTAACTTCGCAAATCCTGATATGGTTGGTCATACGGGAGTTATGGAAGCAGCAGTTAAAGCTATAGAAGCAGTAGATGATTGTGTTGGTAAATTAGTAGATAAATTAAATTCAGTAGGTGGTAGTGCTATAATAACAGCAGACCATGGTAATGCTGAGGTTATGATAGACGATGAAACTAAAAAAGTTATAACAGCACATTCAACTAACCCAGTACCACTTATATTAACAGGAGAAGAATATAAAAACTCTAAGTTAAAAAGTGGTGGTAGATTATCTGATATAGCACCAACTATATTAGATATGATGAATTTAGAAAAGCCAGAAGAAATGACTGGTCAATCATTAATAAGTAAATAGTTTTCATTCAAATGTATAATGAAAATTTATAAATATTATAATATAATAGATTAAAATTAGTCTATTAGCAAAACTATAAAACAAAAATTATAAAAAGGTTGCTAATTTAGGAAAAAATTATATTTATAATAAATAATTTAAAAAGGGATAATTAAGAAATTTATGGCTTACCCATCAATAAGTATAATAAATTTTAAATTACACATTTTAAATTTGAAGTTATAAGTTAGCAAATAAATTTTTCAAATTGAAGGGAGAAATACCATGTCAGTAATAGAATCAGTATACGCAAGAGAAGTCTTAGACTCAAGAGGAAACCCAACTGTAGAAGTTGAAGTAGTATTAGAATCAGGAGCAGAAGGTAGAGCAATAGTTCCATCTGGAGCATCTACAGGAGCTTTCGAAGCTGTTGAATTAAGAGACGGTGACAAAGGAAGATACTTAGGAAAAGGAACTCAAACTGCTGTTGATAACGTAAACAACATAATAGCTGAAGAATTAGAAGGAATGGAATCTACTGATCAACCAGGAATAGATGCATTATTAATAGAATTAGACGGAACTCACAACAAAGGTAAATTAGGAGCTAATGCAATATTAGGTGTTTCTATGGCTGTTGCTAGAGCATCTGCTGAAGAATTAGGATTACCATTATTCCAATACATAGGTGGAGTTAATGCTAAACAATTACCAGTTCCAATGATGAACATATTAAATGGTGGAGAACATGCTGATAATAACGTTGACGTTCAAGAATTCATGATATTACCAGTTGGAGCTCCTTCATTCAAAGAAGGTTTAAGAATGGGTGCAGAAGTATTCCATTCATTAAAGAAAGTTCTTGGAGAAAAAGGATTAGCTTGTGGGGTAGGTGACGAAGGTGGATTCGCTCCAAACTTAGGATCAAATAGAGAAGCATTAGAATTAATAGTTGATGCTATAGCTAAAGCTGGATATGAGCCAGGAAAAGACGTTATGTTAGGACTAGACGTTGCTGCTACAGAAATGTACAACAAAGAAACTAAAAAATATGTTTTAGCTGGAGAAGGAAAAGAATTAACAGCTGAGCAAATGGTTGAATTATATGAAGATTGGGCTAACAACTTCCCAATAATAACTATAGAAGATGGATTAGACGAAGAAGATTGGGATGGATGGAAAGTTCTTACTGAAAGATTAGGAAATAAATTACAATTAGTAGGAGACGACTTATTCGTTACTAACACTGAAAGACTTGAAAGAGGTATAGAAGCTGGTGTTGCTAACTCTATATTAATAAAAGTTAACCAAATAGGTACTATAACTGAAACTTTAGATGCTATAGAAATGGCTAAGAGAGCTGGATACACTGCAGTAATATCTCATAGATCAGGAGAAACTGAAGATACTACTATAGCTGACTTAGCTGTAGCTGTAAATGCAGGACAAATAAAAACTGGTGCTCCATCAAGAACTGATAGAGTTGCTAAATACAACCAATTATTAAGAATAGAAGAAATGGTTGGAGACTGTGCAAGATACTGTGGATTAAACTCTTTCTACAACTTAAAAAAATAGTTTGAAAGTAAATAAAGTTTAATTGATAAGACTTTAATATAAAAAATCCTAGTCGTTGTAGTATTATTGTTGGACTACTGACTAGGATTTTTTTAAATATAAAATACCATTACTGCCAATAATGGTATTTAATTTAAAATATGTTTGAAGTAAATTTTAATATAACACAATAAAATAAACAACACTATTTATTATACACTAAAACATATAAAAAGTGTGTATTAAATAACAAGAGGGAGAGCAAATCATGATAAACAACATAAAAAGAACTAAAATTGTCTGTACATTAGGGCCAGCTAGTGAAAAAGAAGAAGTATTAAGAGAGCTTATGAAAAGTGGATTAAATGTGTGTAGAATGAACTTCTCGCATGGATCTCATGAGGAACATAAAGGAAGAATGGATCTAGTTAAAAAATTAAGAGAAGAATTAGGTCAACCTACTGCTATACTTTTAGATACTAAAGGACCAGAAATAAGAACAGGACAATTTGATGTACCAGAAGTTTTTTTAGAAGAAGGACAAACTTTCACAGTAACAATGAAAGATGTTATGGGGAATAAAGATATGTGTACAGTAAGTTACAAAGGTTTAGCAAATGATGTTAAAGCAGGAGACACTATATTAATAGATGATGGTCTAGTAGGGCTTACTGTTAAAGAGATAAATGGAGATGATATAGTTTGTGAAGTTCAAAACTCAGGAATAGTTAAAAACCACAAAGGGGTTAACGTGCCAGGAGTTAAAGTAAATCTTCCAGCTATAACTGAAAAAGATAGAAGTGATATAGAGTTTGGGATAGAGCAAGGAATAGATTTTATAGCAGCATCTTTCGTAAGAAAAGTATCTGATGTACTTGCTATAAGAGAAATATTAGAAGAAAACAATGCTGATCATATAAAAATAATATCTAAAATAGAAAACCAAGAAGGTGTAGATAATTTAGATGAAATAATAGCGGTTTCTGATGGAATAATGGTAGCTAGGGGAGACCTTGGAGTTGAAATACCAACAGAAGAAATACCAGTTGTTCAAAAGCTAATGATTAAAAAATGTAACGAAGCTGGAAAACCAGTTATAACAGCTACTCAAATGCTTGACTCTATGATGAGAAATCCAAGACCAACTAGAGCAGAAGTTACAGACGTTGCAAATGCTATATACGATGGAACAGATGCAATAATGTTATCAGGAGAAACTGCTGCAGGTAAATATCCAGTGGAAGCGGTAAGAACTATGGCTACAATAGCTAAAAGAGCAGAAGAAACAATGAAAAATAAAAGAGATATGATAAATAAATCTAAGAATGTTACAGATGCTATAAGTTATGCAACTTGTACAACTGCTATGGATTTAGAAGCAAGAGCAATACTTAGTTCAACTTCTTCAGGACACACTGCAAGAATGGTATCTAAATTCAGACCAGACTGCACAATAATAGCAACAACTAGTCATGAAAGTGTTAGAAGACAATTATCTTTAACTTGGGGTGTGCTTCCAGTTATAAGAGAAAAGTCAACAAATACGGATCAAGTTATAGTAAATTCTATAGAGGCAGCTAAAGCAGCTAACTACGTAAGCGAAAATGATGTAGTAGTTATAACTGCTGGTGGTAATGGAACTACTAACTTAATAAAAGTAGAAACAGTTTAATAAAAACCTTAAATTAATAAAAATCCTAGTCAATAATAGTATAATTTACTTTATGGCTAGGATTTTTTGTTATTATGAAAAATATAGTATATTTAATAATATATAATATTAGTAGGAGGTAATATACTTATGAAAATTGTAATTGCCATAGATTCTTTTAAGGGAAGTTTAAGTTCAATAGAAGCAGCTAATGCTATAAAAAAAGGAATAGAAAATTCTAAACTTGATGCACATATAGAAATAAAACCGTTGGCAGATGGTGGAGAAGGTACAGTTGATGCCTTAGTAGATGGAATGAATGGAAGAAGAAAAGTTGTAAAGGTCTGTGGTCCAGCTACAAAGTTAGTTGAAGCAACTTATGGCATATTAGATGATAATAAAACGGCAATTATGGAAATAGCTCAAGCAGCGGGAATTACTCAAGTTTCAGGAGAAGAAAAAAATCCTTTAAAAACTACAACTTACGGAGTTGGACAAATAATAAAAGCTGCCATAGATGAAGGGTGTAGAAACTTCATAATGGGAATTGGAGGAAGTGCTACAAATGATGCAGGAGTAGGTATGCTTCAAGCCTTAGGATTTAAATTTTATGATGAAAATAATAGCTTAGTTAATTTAGGTGGGAAAGTATTAAACCAAATAAAAAGAATAGATGATAGTGGAAAATTAAAAGAATTAGATGAATGTAACTTTAAAATTGCTTGTGATGTAAATAATCCTTTATTTGGATTAAATGGAGCGGCACATATATATGGTCCACAAAAAGGAGCTACACCAGAGATAGTTGATGAGTTAGATAAAGGGCTTAAAAATTTTGCTGAAATAGTAAAAAGAGATTTAAATAAGGATTTAGCGAACACACCTGGAGCAGGAGCAGCAGGAGGATTAGGATATGGATTTTTAACATTCTTAAATTCAAAATTAGAGTCTGGAATAAAAATAATATTAGATGAAATTAAATTAGAAGAATCAGTAAAAGATGCTGATATAGTTGTAACTGGTGAAGGAAGGTTGGATAATCAAACTGCCATGGGTAAAGCACCTATTGGAGTTGCAAAACTAGCTAAGAAGTATGGCGCCAAGGTTATAGCAATAGCAGGGTGTACAACAGATGATGCCATAACATGTAATGAAGAAGGAATTGATGCATTTTTTTCAATAGTTAACACAGCAATTACTTTAAAAGAAGCTATGGACCATAAAAATGCAGAAAACAATATAATTAATACTTCTACACAAATTTTTAATCTTGTAAAAATTTTAAGCAAAAATGAAATTTTATAATAAATCATATTAAAAATAGCAACTATGTTATATAGTTGCTATTTTTATATTAAATTTAATAATCTTTATGCTTTTTCTTTTGCTGTCTTAAGGAAAATCTTAGTTCTTCGGCTTGCTCTTTGCTTAATTTTGATTGTTTTTTCCAATATCACTTTCAAATGCACCTACCCTAAAAGGATTCTCAAATAATAGAGTGAAACTTCCACTAACTTTGTCCATAATAAATTCCTTCTGTTTTGTTTATTACAAGAGAGTGGGCAACCCCAGGATGTCAGGTTACTTCTATTTTTCAATAGGTCTGTACTATCAGCCAGACTGTGTTTTTATCTCTTACCTATATTATATCAATATTAAAAATTATAGATATACTAAGAAAATATAAATTTAATATAAAATTATACTAAAATAATATATTAATAAAAATTTATAGATTATATAAAACTATTTAGGGAATAAAAATAATAAAGATGAAGTCAATATGAAAGGGGCGTTTTTATGAAGAAGTTAGCAACATTTGCAGGTGGATGTTTTTGGTGTATGGTAAAGCCTTTTGATGAGTATGAAGGAGTAGAATCTGTCATATCTGGTTATACTGGTGGATATACAAAAAATCCCACTTATGAAGAAGTTTGTACTGATTTAACAGGACATATCGAAGCTATACAAATTACTTTTGATGATGAAATAATAAGTTACAAAGAACTTTTAGACATATATTGGAGTGTTATTGATCCTACTCAAGTAGGAGGCCAGTTTGCTGATTTAGGACATCATTACAAGACAGTGATTTTTTATCATGATGATTATCAAAAGCAAGAAGCTGAAAAATCTAAAGAAGATTTGGAGAAAAGTAGATTATATGATAAACCTATAGTTACAGAAATAAGAAAAGCTGAAACTTTCTATCCAGCAGAGGACTATCATCAATATTATTATAAGAAAAATCCAGATCATTATAATAGATACTACGAAGGTTCTGGAAGAGCAAAACATGTTAAGAAAGTATGGGCAAAGAAAAATCTTACAGCACTACAATATGAAGTAACACAAAACTCTGCAACAGAACCACCTTTTAGCAATGAATATTACAATAATTTTGAAGAAGGTATTTATGTAGATATAATAAGTGGAGAGCCTTTATTTACATCTAAGGATAAATTTGATTCAGGGTGTGGATGGCCTAGTTTTTCAAAGCCGATTGGAAAAGGAATACTAGATTTTTACGAAGATTATTCTCACAACATGGAAAGAGTAGAAGTAAAAGGTAGCAAAAGTGGAGCTCACATGGGTCATGTATTTGATGATGGACCAAAAGAAATGGGAGGTATTAGATTTTGTATTAACTCTGCATCATTGAGATTTATTCCAAAGGAAAAAATGATAGAAGAAGGATATGAACAATACTTAGAGTACTTATAGAAAAGTAGTAAGAGTGGCTCTAATTTGCAGATAAAAGATAGGGCAATTCATTGTAAAATACACCATACTATGATAAACTAAAGGTTGAATATTTATTAATATCGTAAATAGGAGGTTACCTATGTTAAATAATGCATTAATGGGAGTACAACTTGTTTTAGCAGTATTCTTAATGTTAGTAATTATGCCACAAGAAGGTAAAGATAACTTTAAGTCAGATTTTAGTGGTTCAGAAGAAGGTTCACAAGCTTACTTCAAGCCAAAAGGAAAACAAGCATTTCTTTTAAAATCAACTAAAATAGTATCAATACTATTTTTTATAAATGCGTTAGCATTATTAGTAGTAAACAAATAATATTAAATAAATGGCCAAATTTAATATTCAAAAAGTTAAAGGTTAAATTTAATTTTTAAACCAAGAAGATGATTATACAAAAGTGTAGTCATTTTTTTTGTTATAATGTAAGTATGATATAAAATTTATGACAAGGAAGGGAAAAATATGGCTGAAATAGATAATATTTTAGAGTGGGTTTTCGTATCAAAATGTAAAATACCAGAAGATGTCGTAGATGTATTGGCTCCAGGGGAAGTGGCAGTTGCAGCATACAGGACACTACGTGATAGTGCAACTTTTACAGATAAAAGAATAATAATAAGGGATGTACAAGGGCTAACTGGCAAGAAGGTAGAGATTTATTCTATACCATACTCATCAATAAACATGTGGTCAACGGAGACTGCAGGCTTGTTATTTGATTTAAGTGCAGAGGTAGAACTTTGGACTAGAGCTGGTCAGATAAAAATAACTCTACAAAAAGGTGTAGATGTGAGGGAGTTTGATAGACTTATTGCTCACTGTATTTTAAGATAAATTTTAAGTAGATATCATATTAAATGAGATGATATCTACTTTTTTATTTTTGCAGCCTTGTGGTTCGGTTTTATAATTTTGAATCATATAATTAAATTAAGGATAGTTGTTTTAACACAAAAATCCAACTAAATACTGTTACTATGGAAAAGGCAGAAGTAAATACTACTATTTGACTGGCTAAATCACTATCTCCATCCATTTGCATTGCCATTTGGAAGCTTGATACAGCAGTTGGTGATGCAAACATAATCATAAGGGATAAAAGAGAAACATCTCTAAATCCACAGTAATATGAGATTACTATAAATATAAGTGGAGTAATAATTAATTTCCCTAAAACGACTATAATTGTCTCTTTTAGATATTTTTTTACATTAGAAAAGGAAAATGAAGCACCAAGTAATGTTAATGATAAAGGTGTTGCCATTTTTGAAATATCCTTAATTGTGCTTACAATAAATACCGGAAGTTTTATACTAAAAATTAACAATAATAAACCTAAGCAAGCACCTATAATAAGAGGATTTGTAATTATTCCATGAATGATTTTTTTTATATTAATATTTCCACCACGAAAAGTTTCTAAGGCAATTACAGATAAAAAGTTAAATAAAGGAACTACTATTCCTATCAAAAGAGCAGTTGTTCCAATTTTTCCTTCACCTACTAAGGAAGTTGCAACAGGTATTCCGAAAAGTACAAAATTGCTACGAAATGTACCTTGAATCATAACTCCTCTTTTTTTATTGTCTTTTTCAATTATGGGTATAATTAAAAATAAAACTCCAAATAAAGCGATAATAGAGGTGGCAGCAAATATCATTAGTTTTGGATTAAAGACATTACATAAATCTGTTGTATAAATGTTATAAAATAGTAAAGTTGGCAAAAATACTTTAAAGGTAGCGTTGTTCATGACTTTTACTGAACTGTTATCGAGGACCTTTATGTATTTAAGAAAATAACCAAGAGCCATTACTATACATAGTGGTGCCACCACATTAAAGGATAAAATTAGATTTTCCATATATGTCATTCCCCCTTTTTTAGCATAATAAAAGTATAAATAAGAAGTAATAAAAATGCAAATATACAAAAATTAGACAAACTAGAATATTTTAGTTAAAATAGGTTGATAGATATAAATTAAAGAGTTATTTTTTAATTAAAAAAATACCTTGAATTGATCTGGGAAATAATATTAATAATTTAATAAATAAATAAAATAAAGATAATAATAAGTATAATAGGAGGTATTATATGACAGAGAAACTAAGAGAATCATTACTAGGGCTAATTAATGATAACCATTACAATCCTCTTAAAAAGGAAGAATTAGCACTAATTTTTAATATACACCCAGCAGAAATGCCAATGTTTTATAATTTTTTAGAAGAATTAGAGGAAGACGGATATATTGTTAAAACGAAAAAGGGAAGAATTATGTCGCCAAATACTATGGGATTATTTGTAGGAAAATTTGTATCTCATAGAAAAGGATTTGGGTTTGTTGAATCTGACGAAGAATTTACACAAGATTTATTTATTCCAAAAGATGATATAAATGGAGCTCTTCACAATGACAGAGTTATGGCAGAAATCATAACACCTGCTACAGAAGATAGAAGAGCAGAAGGTAAGGTTATAAAAATAATTAAAAGAGAAGTAACTAGAGTTGTTGGTTTATTCCAAGAAAACAAGAGCTTTGGTTTTGTTGTGCCTGATGACAAGAAATTTAATCAAGACATATTTATACCAAAGAGATTTTTCTCTGGGGCTAAAAATGATGATAAAGTAGTTTGTGAAATTACAGTTTGGCCACAAGAAAATAGAAAACCAGAAGGTAAAATAATAGAGGTACTTGGTCAAAAAGGTGAAAGAGGAGTAGAAATTGACTCAATAATAAGAGCCCATGGACTTCCAGAGGAATTTCCTAAAAAAGTAATAGACGAAGCTAATCATGTGGCAGATCAAGATTTAAGGGATGAAATAGCAAGAAGACTTGATATAAGAGACCTTAATATTTTTACAATAGATGGTGAAGATGCAAAGGACTTAGATGATGCCATTTCAATAGAAGAATTACCAAATGGTAATTATAAACTTGGAGTACATATTGCTGATGTTACTCATTATGTTAAAGAAAAGAGTAAACTAGACAAAGAGGCTTTAAAAAGAGCTACTTCTGTTTATTTAGTAGATAAAGTAATACCAATGTTACCAAAACAATTATCAAACGGTGTTTGTTCACTAAATCCGTTTGAAGATAAATTAACTTTATCTTGTTTCATGGAAATTGATTCAGAAGGTAAAGTTGTTAATTCTGATATAGCAGAGACTGTAATAAATTCAAAAGCTAGAATGACTTATACTGAAGTATCTGACATACTAGAAAAAGACGATGAAAAATTAAAACAAACTTTTGCTGCTCAAGTTGATGATTTTATAAAAGCGGAGAAACTAGCTAGAATTTTAATGAAGAGAAGACAAAGAAGAGGAGCTATAGACTTTGACTTCCCAGAGGCTAAAATAATATTAAATGGAAATGGTGAAGTAGTAGATATAAAACACTACGAAAGAAGAATATCAAACAAAATGATAGAAGAGTTCATGCTTGTAGCTAACGAAACAGTAGCAGAACATTTCTATTGGTTACAACTACCTTTTGTTTATAGAATACATGAGACTCCATCAGCAGAAAAAATGGAAGATCTTAAGAAATTCATAGCGACATTTGGATACACTATAAAAGGTGATATGGAAAATGTTCATCCAAAAGAAATCCAAGGAATAGTAGAAAAAATAAAAGGTACAAAAGAAGAAGAATCAATAAGTACAATAGCGCTTCGTTCTATGAAACAAGCTAAATATTCACCACAATGTATAGGTCACTTTGGATTAGCGGCAAAATACTACTGCCACTTTACTTCTCCAATAAGAAGATATCCAGACTTACAAATTCATAGAATAATAAAAGAGCAATTAAACAATAAAATAAATAATAAGAGACAAGAGCAATTAGCTCATATAGTTGAATACGCATCTACTCAATCATCAGAAAGAGAAAGAGCAGCAGAACTTGCTGAAAGAGATGTTCACGACTTCTACAAAGCGTGCTATATGGCAGACAAAGTTGGTCAAGAATTTGAAGGTGTAGTATCAAGTGTAACTTCATTTGGTATGTTCGTTGAACTTGACAATACAGTAGAAGGTCTTATAAGACTAGCTAATATGAGAGATGATTATTATATTTTCGACCAAGAAAAGTATACAATTATAGGTGAAAGAACTCATAAAACTTTCAAAATTGGTGATACTGTGAAAATCCAAGTTGAAAATGTAAATGTTGACTTTAGAGAAATAGATTTTAGATTAATAGCTAAATTAGAAGATAGTCATACAGAAGAAGATTTAAAAGAAGAAAATTAATAAATTTATTGAGAGAGGAGTTATATCCTCTCTTTTTTATATCATAAAGGTTAACCTAAAAAAAATAAAGGTTGACCTAAAAAATATAATAGAATATTATTATCATATGGCAAAATATTCAAATGAATTTCAAGGAGAATTAATATGATATATAAATTAAAAGAAAAAATAAAACATGGATACTTAATAAATAAAGAAGAAGCTAAGAGCTTATTAACATATGATTTAGAAATATTGGCAGATTGTGCAGATGAGTTGAGAAAACATTTTTTAGGGGATAAGTTTGATTTATGTTCAATAGTAAATGGAAAAAGTGGAAAGTGTAGTGAGAATTGCAAATTCTGTGCTCAATCATCATTCCATAAAACTAACACAGAGGTTTACCCATTACTTGATACAGAGTATTTACTAAAGGATGCAAAACATCATAAAGACAAACAAGTAAGAAGATATTCGATAGTAACATCAGGAAGAAAATTAAGTGATAGAGAAATTGACAAAGTTTGTGAATCTTTTGAAGAAATAATAGATAAAGTTGGAATAGAAACTTGTGCATCTCATGGATTACTAGGAGAAGAATCTTTGACAAAGCTTGCAAAAGTAGGTGTAAAAAGATATCACAACAACTTAGAAACATCTAGAAATTACTTTGATAAAATCTGTACAACACATACATATGATGAAAAAATTGAGACTATAAAAGCTGCACAAAAAGCAGGACTAATAGTATGTAGTGGTGGGATAATGGGTCTAGGTGAAAGTGAAGAAGATAGAATAGATATGGCCTTTGAACTTAGAGATTTGAATATAAAATCCATACCACTTAATGTGCTAAATTACATAGAAGGTACTGCTATAGAAAGAAAAAATTCTATAATAGAAGAAGATTTTTTTAAAATGGTTGCTATATATAGATTTATAAATCCAACTGCTGAAATAAGATTGGCAGGAGGAAGAAATCTGCTAAGTGAATTTGGTAAGAAAGCTTTCACAGGAGGTGCCAATGCTACTATAACAGGAGATATGTTAACTACTTGCGGTAATCAAATAGACGATGATGTGAAAATGATAATTGAACTAGGGTACGAAATATAAATAGTCTTATAAAATACTTTTAAGTTAAATTGGAGGCACAGCATGGGAAGAGGAATATTCATAATTGGAACAGATACAGATGCAGGAAAAACTTTTGTAACAGCAGGTTTAACATATGCTCTAAAACAAAACAACAAAGATGTCATACCTTATAAACCTGTACAAAGTGGAGGTAATGGAGATACTAGGTTCTACAAAGAAATGGCTAATCTAGATTTAAGCATAGAAGAAATGAATACATATACACTGAAAGAAGCTGTATCTCCTCATTTAGCTTGCAAATTAGAAAATAAGAAGATATATAAAGAAGTTATATTAAATCATTATAAAAAACTTATAAACAGTCATAACTATGTAATTGTGGAAGGAGCCGGAGGAATAGTAGTTCCTCTTGTGGATAATAAATATTATGTGTATAACTTAATTAAAGATTTGAATTTAGATGTTGTAATAGTTGCTAGAGCAGGAGTTGGAACTATAAATCATACCGTACTTACTAACGAGTTTCTAAAAGCACAAAACATAAAAGTTAAAGGCATAATAATAAATCAATATAACAATAAGTTATATGAAAATGACAATATAAAACAAATAGAAGAACTTACTAATTTGAATATAATTCATAAATTTAATAAGTTAGAAGACTTTTCAAAGAAATCAATAGAAGAAGAATATAAAAAAATAGATATAAATAAGATAATAGAATTGGTATTCAAGGGGGAAAAATAACATGAAAAATTTACAAGAAAAAGATTTGAAATATATATGGCATCCATGTTCACAAATGAAAGACTACGAAAAATTTCCACCTATAGTAATAAAAAATGGTAAAGGTGTATTTTTAGAAGATATGAACGGGAAAAAATACTTAGATGCAGTATCTTCATGGTGGGTTAACCTATTTGGACATGCCAATGAGCGTATAAACAATTCTTTATATAATCAGTCAAATTCATTAGAACATGTTATATTTGCAAACTTTACTCACAGGCCAGCCATAGAACTTAGTGAAAGAATCATAAATCTAACTCCAGATAGATTACAAAAAGTTTTCTTTGGTGATAATGGTTCATCAGCCATAGAAATAGCTTTGAAATTAAGCTTTCAATATCATCAACAAATTGGCAAAACAAGAAAAACTAAATTTGTAAACATATCAGATGCATATCATGGTGAAACAATAGGAGCTTTATCAATAGGAGACGTAGATTTATATAACAAAATATATAAGCCAATTTTATTAGAAACTACAACAGTTAAGGGACCTGATTGTTTTAGATGTGAATTTAATAAAAATAGAGAAAATTGCAATGGCGAATGTTTTGTTCATATGGAAAATACCATAGCAGAAATTCATGAAGAAGTAAGTGCAATAGTTATAGAGCCAATGGTGCAATGTGCAGCAGGAATGAAAATATACTCACCTAAATATTTAGTGAAGCTAAGAGAGTTATGCGATAAATACGATATAAACTTAATTGCAGATGAGATAGCAGTAGGATTTGGTAGAACTGGCAAGATGTTTGCTTGTGAACATGCCAATATATCACCTGACATAATGTGCTTATCAAAAGGATTAACAGCAGGATATATGCCACTTTCATTAGTACTTATGAGTAATAAAATTTACGATGCATTTTATGATGAATATAATACAATGAAGGCATTTTTACACAGTCACAGTTATTCAGGTAATCCATTGGGATGTAGCGTGGCATTGGAAACTTTAAATATATTTGAAGATGATGATGTTATAAATGTTAACAAAGATAAAAGTGAATATCTAAGAAGAAAAGTTGAAAGTGTAATAAAAGACATTCCTTATGTGGGAGAATACCGTCAGATAGGAATGATTGGTGCTATTGAATTAGTAAAAGATAAAGAAACTAAAGAACCATTTGAAGGTGAAAAAAGAGTAGGATACAACATTTATAAAATAGCCCTGGAAAAAGGAGTTTTACTAAGAGCATTAGGCAACATAGTTTATTTCATGCCGCCTTTCGTAATAAGTGAAGGCGAAATAGATTTCATGGTAGAAACAGCAAGAGATAGTATAAATGAATATTTTAATAATAAAAAAGGAATAGGAATAAATGAATAATAGTAAGACTAAAGAGTTAACTCTAATATCTTTATTAGCTGTGATAATTGCTATATCAGGAAGTTTTAAAATACCAGGTATTATACCAGGGACTGAGTTCCAACTGTCAGCACCAATAGCTATAGCAATATGTGCGGCCTTTGGATTTAAAAGATATATAGCAGCAGGGGTTATAGCCAGCACTATAAACTTAATCATGGGTACACATACAATTTTAAATATAATTGTAGCCATGGCGTTTAGAGTAGTAGGTGGTGGAATAATAGGTATACTAGGACCAAGTTTGTTAGTAGTATCTATTGCAGGTCCCATAGGAACTATAGCAGGTAGAATAGTTATGTCAAACATAGTCGGAACGCCATTTAAAATGTTAATAGTGGCAGCATTTCCAGGAATGATATATACACTAATATCTTCATACTTAATTTACAAAGTAATAGAAAACATAATGAAAAAAACTCCTTATAAAAGCTTTATAAGATCTAAAGAAAAAATAATAAAAGTAGGGTGAGAAAATGGCATTACATAGCATAAAAATGAGATCGTCTAAAGATAACAAACATATATCGGGAGCAGAAAGCATAGTAGACGAGGATAATTTAGAAACAGCAGTTAGCAGGCTTATAAAAAGAGCATTAACTCATTCTAAGGGTAAGGCAGAGAATATAAATATAAAAATTGAAAAACTTGATGAAGAAAAAATAATTTTTTTAGAACCATTGAAAGTGACAACAGTAGAAGTTGAAAATACTATTCAGGGATTTAAATGCGTCAAGTACTTGCTAAACAAATTAGGTATAGATGACGAAAAATCAAATAAAATACTGAAAATATTTAAGCAAGCCTCTTGTATGAGAGGCGCAATTCTGCTGGATATTAACACTCTTGAAAGATTGGAACCAGACAAAGATAGAGGTATTAGAGCTACTTATATGGATTTTGAAAATTCTAATACAGATAGATTAACAAAAGAATCTGGACAGAATACTCATTTTATAGAGGCCTTGGCACTTGCTACTAAAGTTATAAATTGTCCATATATAATAGGAGAGATTTGTTACTCTGATGATCCAAACTATACAGCAGGATATATATCATCTAAAAAATATGGCTACGTGAGAATTCCTCATCTAAAAGAGTTTGGAGATGAAAGTGGTGGAAGAATATTTTTATATGATTCATCTTTAGATAATGTACAAGATTGTATAGATTATATAGAAAAGTCTAAAACCATAATAAGAAATAATATATCTCAACAGACATACATGACATACGAAGAATTTTTAAATCTATAGGGAGTAATCTTATATGAATGATATAAAAGAAAAATTACAGATAATAAAAGAAAAAAATTTATATAGAGAAATGAGATATTTAAGTAAATCACAGGATAAATATACTGTAATTGATGGAAGAGAAATATTATTAATGTCTTCTAACAATTACCTAGGTCTAGCCAATAATGAAGAAGTAAAAAAGGCAGCTATTGATGGTATAAATGAATTTGGCTTAGGTTCTGGTGGATCAAGACTTACTACGGGAAGTTATGATTTACACAAAAAACTAGAGGAAAAAATAGCTAAGTTTAAAAATTGTGAAGCAGCGCTTATATTTAACACAGGATATATGGCAAATGTGGGTGTTATCTCCGCAATTTGTGATGAAAATTATTATATATTTAGTGATGAATTAAATCATGCAAGCATAATAGATGGATGTAAACTAGCAAAAGGAAAAACTATAGTGTACAAACATAATAATATGGAAGACTTATATGATAAAATATCTACCATAAATCCAACTAAAGGGATTATAGTAACGGACAGTGTATTTAGTATGGATGGAGATATAGCCAATATACCTGAGATTGTGAAAATAGCAAAAGCATTTAATCTTCTTACTGTGGTAGATGATGCTCATGCCACTGGAGTAATAGGTAAAAATGGCAGAGGAAGTAGTGAGTATTTTAACTGCAAAGTAGATATAACTATAGGAACTTTAAGTAAGGCTGTAGCTAGTGAGGGTGGATTTGTATGTGCAGATGAATATATAATTGACTATCTAAAAAATAAAGCGAGAAGTTTTATATTTTCAACAGCCTTATCTCCAGGGATAATAAATGGATCTATTAAGAGTTTTGAATTAATAGCAAGCACAGATAGAGTGCAAAGGCTAAATAATAATATAAAATACATAAATAAAAAATTAAATGAAATAGGTATAGAAACAGATGAAAATAGAGACTCACCAATAATACCAATATTTATAGGTGATGAGGACTTGGCTATGAATATTAGTAAAAGTTTATTAGAAAATGGAATTTATATACCAGCCATCAGATATCCAACAGTTCCCCTTAATAAATCCATACTGAGAATGACTATAATGTCTACTCATGATAAAAAAGATTTGGATATTGTAGTAGATAAATTAAAACATATTTTAATTGAAAATAACATAATAAATTAAGCTAAGGATTTATAGTCTATTTAAATGGAGCAACGGATGTATCTGAAGCGAAGCAAAGATAGATTGTTGACGACATGAAGTGTTTCGCCGACACGTCGCTCAGGCGAAGCGAATTTTTTATTATAAAAACTAAGGATAAATTATACTATTTAACTTTTATGTAACATATTATGTAGTAATTTAATATACAATTATCTTAAGATATTTCAAAATTTAAAATAATTGGAGTGTTGTTGTTATGCTTAAAGTTATTAATTCTATTAGAAATGATGTTGAAGGTAGTAATGGAAAATGTGAAAGCAGGTGTAATAAAACAGCAGGAGCAGAAAAGGTTTATGAAAAGAAAGAGTATATTATTTTAAAGGTTAAGAAAGGCTACATAGTATATAACACAAAAAAAGAATTTGAAAATGGTCATACCCATCTTCAAAGTTTTGAAATGTCAAAGACTATTATTGACAATAGTATAAAAAAGAAAAGACCCAAAACTAATAATATTTATTTAATAGAAAGTCATATAAGGGTTACGAATGATAGTAAATATAAACAAATTTTAGAAGAGCTAATAGAAGCTAAAAAACAGAAAACTAAGGACAATAAATATCATAATAGAAGTTATTGTAATGCTTGTTAAATATATAAAAGAAGAATCACCAAGATAAATGTAATTGGTGGTTCTTATTTTTTGATGTTAATTTTGTAAGTGTATGTAATTCTTAACAAAAGTTAAGAATTACTTATAAACTACTTAATAATTCTTTTTTATTATGTAATAGAAAAGGAGATGATAAATTATGAAATTAAAAAATAAATTTATAGGAATTATAGTTGTTTTAGGTGTGATTACATTTATAGGAGGAAAAAATCCTTTAGTAGGATTATCAAATCATAAAGATACTTATCTAAGTGAAACAAGTACAAATGCTAGTGCAAACAGCAGTAAATACCTTATGTTAGTAAATAAAAAAAATCCGTTGGGATTAGATTATGAACCTGATAATTTGGTTAAGCCCAATGTTAAGTTCTTAAGAGATACTAGCGATGAATCAAGATATATGGATGAAACTGCAGCAAAAGCTTTAGAAGAATTATTCCAAGTAGCTAAGTCAGAAAATATAAACCTTATAGGTTCTTCAGCATATAGATCATACAAAAGTCAGGTTAGGGTTCTTAAGGATGAGATTAGTTCAAAAGGTGTAGACTATGCTAATAAATATGTGGCTAAGCCAGGAAAAAGTGAGCACCAAAGCGGATTATCAATTGATGTGACAAATGAAGCTAGATGTTTTGACAAAACTAGTCCAGAGGCACAGTGGTTAGCAAATAACGCTCACAGGTTTGGATTTATATTACGTTATCCAGAAGGAAAAGAAGATATTACAGGGTATAATTATGAGCCATGGCATATTAGGTATGTTGGCAAAGATGTAGCAAAAAAAATTTATGAAAAAAATATTACCTTAGAAGAGTACTTAAATAAGATAGGATAATTTGGATGAGATAATAGTGCAAATATTAGGACGTGATATTTTAATAAGCTTAATTTTTATTAGTATTATAATATTTATGCATGTTAAATGTAAAAATGAAATGGGAGCCTACCTATATAATATAGGTATTATCATATTTTCCATAACCATGGTTATTATATTTTCGCTAACAGGGGTTTCTCCTATGAGTGGTTTTTATATTGATATAGAAGATATTGATGATTTGATACTTAATACTAGTGGAGCTATGCTAGCTTATTTAGTATTACTTGCGTTTAAAAATTTGATTCCTGAAGTTGACAAGAAAATCAATATAGAATTAAAATTTATGAAAAAAGAACAGATATTATCTATTTGCATATTAGTTCCGTATATTGTTATTATTATAGGTGGATTCTATGATAGATACATTAACATAGTGTAATGTAAAAGTAAGGAGGAAGTTATGTCAAGTAAAATTCTTGTAGTTGATTTACCTCATATATTTGATAGATTTTATAGAGTTGAAAAATCCAGAAATACATTCCAAGGTGGTTCAGGTTTGGGACTTGCTATTACTAAAAATATCATAGAAGCTCATGATGGAATTATTTGCGCTACTAGTGATAATGAAAGTACTATTTTTGAAGTTAAAATACCATATATAAATGAAGAGGAACTCTTTAAGTCGATTGAGTAATCTTGGCTTAGAGAGTTCTTTATTTTATTTTGGGTATAAATAATTTATAACTAATTACATAATCTAAGGAAAAGACAAGTTTTGCATAGAGAATATAAATAGAAGGAGGTAGAAAAATGTCGGAGGGAAAGCAAATAAATAATATAGGTTGGAACTTTCATAACACTTATAAGGATTTACCAAAGCCTTTTTATAGTGAAATAAAGTTAAGTCCTGTGAGAAAACCAGAGCTCATTATTCTTAACGAACCCTTAGCAAAGGCTTTGAATTTAAACGTGGAAGCACTGAAAAGCAAAGAAGGTGTAGAGATTTTAGCAGGAAATAAGAAAGCTGAAGGCGGAGCTTGCATTGCTCAAGCTTATAGTGGTCATCAATTTGGACATTTCACCATGCTAGGAGATGGAAGAGCAGTTCTAATTGGTGAACAAAAAGTAGATACTGGCATAAACATTACGGGAGAAAGTTATAAAAAGTTTGATATCCAACTAAAAGGAAGTGGAAGAACACCTTATTCTCGTGGAGGGGATGGAAGGGCAGTGCTTGGACCTATGCTTCGTGAGTATATAATAAGCGAAGCCATGTATAATCTGAAAATACCAACAACTCGTAGTTTGGCAGTGGTGAAAACAGGAGAAAAAGTTTACAGAGAATATGTTAAAGAAGGGGCAATACTTACTAGGGTTGCTTCCAGTCATCTTAGATTTGGAACTTTTGAATATGCATCCAACTACTTGGGAAAAGAAGAAGTGAAAAAATTGGCTGACTATGCCATAGAGACACATTATCCTTATGTGAGAAATGATGAAAATAAATATCTGAGTTTTCTAAAAGAGGTAATAAAAGCTCATGCAAGTTTAGTATCTAAATGGTTATGTGTCGGATTTATTCATGGTGTTATGAATACGGATAATATGACTATTAGTGGAGAAAGTATAGACTATGGACCATGTGCATTTATGAATACTTATGATCCAGATACTGTATTTAGCTCTATTGATGTACAGGGAAGATATGCTTATAAAAATCAGCCTAGTATGGCATCTTGGAATATTTGTAGACTTGCAGAAGCATTGCTTCCATTAATAAACGAAGATGTTGATGTTGCCATAGATTTGGCACAAAAAGAGATATTTAAGTTTTCTGATTTACATTTTAAATACTGGTTTTCACAAATGAGAAATAAGTTAGGATTTTTCAATGAAGAGCCTATGGATAAGGCTATAATAGAAGACTTACTAAGTATGATGGAAAAATACAAAGAAGATTATACAAATACTTTTGTATCTTTAACTTATAGAAAAAACATGAATAGTGGAATGTTTGCAACATCTGAATTTACTAATTGGCATAAAAACTGGCAAGAAAGATTGGAAAGACAAGAAGAATCTATAGATGAAGCTTATGAACTTATGAAAAAATCAAATCCAGTAGTTATACCAAGAAATCATAGAGTGGAAGAAGCATTAAAATCAGCAGATAATGGAGATTTCACAGTTATGGAAAAATTACTTTCTATACTTAGTAATCCTTATGAATACAAAGAAGAGATGGATGAGTACACAGAGTTGGCTGAACCATCAGATTTACCATATAGAACTTATTGCGGAACTTAAAAATTATAAACTACTAAAGACAAGTTGGAGATGAATAAGATCAGTGACAAAAAAGAAAATCACAATAATCATGACTATAATAGTTACAATTATATTAACTTATAAAGCTCAATCATCTTATGGATTAATAGACTCAACAACATCACTGATATACAATCAGGAAAGTGTTGTGGGAGACATAAAGAAATCAAATGCGTACAACACATATTCAGACTTTTTTACAAAAGTTGATTATACACCAAATAAAAACTTTATAATACCAGGACTAAATAGTTCCATGGTACCGCAGGGAATGTGTGATACAGGAAGCTATATCTTGATATCGGCTTATGACAAGGAAAAGGAAAAAAACTCATGTATTTATGTCATAAACAAATCCACAGGAAATCTTGTAAAAACCATATATTTATACGATAGTAAATCTCATGTTGGTGGATTAGCTTATGATGGAAAAAATGTATGGGTAGCAAACGGAAATCAGTCAACAGTATCAAAGATATTATTAAGTTCAATAACTTATGCAAAAGATGGCGCATTTATACAATGTGATAAATACGAAGTTAAGACAGCAGAAGGAGGTAATGTTGTAGCATCCTTTGCCACATATTCAAAGGAGATACTATGGGTAGGACAATATAAAAAGAAAGATAACACCTATGTTTATGGATATGATATATCAGAGGTAAACTCTTTAAATTTGGAACTTACAGCAAAGTATAGAATTGAAATACCTGAAAAAATACAAGGAATGGTATTTGATAAATCAAGCAGAGTAATATTATCACAGTCTGGTGGTAGAAATAATGATTCAAAAATATATGTATATGATATGCCTAAATATACTGTAAAAGAAAATGTGTATTGTGCTAAATTATATGACCCAATAAAAACGGTAATAGCACCGCCAGCCAGTGAGAATATATTTATTGGAAGTGATAACTTACTATATGTTTTATTTGAGTCAGCTGCTGATTTTTATAGAAATGGCAGAGATAATAAAGAGGGTGCCAAAACACCAGTAGATCGTGTTTGTCCAATAATTTTAGAATAAAGAAAAAGGAGTAGAAATACTCCTTTATATTTTTACATATTGCCCCGAAACATATCCTGTAAGACCTTTGTACTTAACTTTATACCATCCGGAAGACAATTTACTAGTAATCTCAATAGTAGTATTTTTAGGAATAGTAGCTAAAATACTAGAAGAAGTAGAGGCACTTTTTCTAAGATTAAGATTAGCATTAGTAACACCTTTTTGTGTAGAAGTAGAAGGTTTATTATTATTGCCATTTAGAGTAACATATTTACTAGAAACATATCCTGTATTGCCTTTGTACTTAATTTTATACCATCCAGAAGTAGATTTATCTATAATCTCAATAGTAGTATTTTTAGGAATAGTAGTTATAATACTAGAAGAAGTAGAAGCACTTTTCCTAAAATTAACATTAGCAGTAGTGATACCTTTTTCTGTAGAAGTAGAAGGTTTATCATTGGTATTCTCATCTGAATTATTACCATTTAAATTAACATATTTGCTAGAAACATAACCAGTAACACCTTTGTACTCAACCTTATACCATCCAGAAATAGATTTATCTATAATCTCAATAGTAGTATTTTTAGGAATAGTAGTTATAATACTAGAAGAAGTAGAAGCACTGTTCCTAAAGTTAACATTATCAGTAGTAACGCCTTTTTCTGTAGAAGGGGTACTTGGATTTTCAATATTTGAATTACTACCAAAATTTTTCAAATAAGTGTAATTCAAATCAACATATCCACTTATACCAGGTACAGAGCCTTTCTCAGAGTATTGCCACATAGAATATGGCCTTCCAAATGTATTGGTAGATGCGTATTGAGCAACCCATAAAGTATTGGAATCAATAAGATTATCCGTATAATAAGTACTACTAAAATCTTTATTAGTATATATACCTGTAGCGTATCCTTTAGCTTTTACTGTGTCTATAAAAGCATTTGCCATGTTTGTGGCAGAAGTTTTTGTTATAGTAACTCCATTTTCTTTTGCGTATCTTACACTATCGTATTCAAAATCGAAAAACACTGGATATGTAATGCTACTTTTATAAGGTGATAGAGTTTCTAAGCATTTTTGTGCTTCTTGAACAGCTTTTTCAGTGCTAGTAGCATAACTAAACCAATATATACCTATTTTAAGTCCAGCACTTTTTGCACCTTCAATGTAAGTTTTGAATTTTGGATCTACAGTTGAGGTACCATAACCAGCTCTGATTATTACATAGTCAACACCAGAGTTTTTTACACTTTTCCAATCTATATTTCCATTCCATTTACTTACATCTATACCCTTTTCCACAGGGTTTAACTTTAAATAACTTGAAGATACATATCCTTGTTTACCATTAAAATCAACCTTGAACCAAGTACCACTTTTACCTAAAATTTCAATAGTTTCATTAATATTTAAGATTCCGATTACTTTATCTGAAGTAGACGGTCCACTTCTTACATTTAAAGAGTTCGATGTTACAGTTCCGCTACCGATTGCTTTAGGATTAGATAAATTTATTTTTTTAATAGAAGAAACATTATCACTAAATCTATAAGCTTTAGATGCATTTCCACCCATATTATAAGTACCATATTCTTCGGGATCTGGCTGTTTTTTGTTTAAAGTATTTGATTTATAATTATTTGAGTTCGCAGTGACTTTTACATTGTAATTATCATCACTAGCAATAGATATATCACTATCAGAGCTTGAGTTAAGCGACTCTGCATTGGATATAGATATTACATTTTGAGATGATATAGCAATGCCTAAAGATACAGCAAAAAAATATTTATCTCTTTTGTTCATAATATTTCCCCCAATCTTATTATCGTTAATGTGCATCTTTAATACATAAAAATAGAAAATATATATAAATTATACAATAAATGGATAAGAATTTGTCGTATTAATTTATAATATAGTTTATATTTTCGGAATGATTTAATTAATAGGAATAAAAAGTATTAATTTGATAAAAAAATATAATTTTACTGTCGTGATAATATTTTTTACATTACAAAAACGTAATGATAATGAAATATACATACATATTTAAAAAAGCAAAAGGTGTTTATAATAAAAAGTAAGTTAGATAAACTGAGGAGGTATATTAGAAGAATGAAAAATATATTAAGTGTTGAAAAAATAGAAAAATACTATGGAAATAAAGATAATGTAACAAAAGCCATAGATAATATAAGCTTTAAGGTTGATGAAGGAGAATTTGTTGGGATAATGGGGCCTAGTGGAAGTGGTAAAACTACTCTTCTTAACTGTATTTCAACAATAGATACTGTTACAACAGGAAACATAATAATAAATGATAAAGATATTACAAGATTAAAATCAAAAAAACTAGATAAATTTAGACAAAGTGAGCTAGGATTTATATTCCAAGATTTTAACTTATTAGATACATTAACTGCTTATGAAAATATAGCATTGGCATTAACTATAAAAGGTGAAAAATCCTCTGAAATAGATGGGAAAATAAAAGAAGTAGCAAAATATTTAGAAATAGAGAAAGTACTAAATAAATATCCATATCAAATGTCAGGTGGGCAAAAACAAAGGGTGGCATCTGTTAGAGCCATAGTTACAGATCCATCACTAATACTTGCTGATGAGCCAACAGGTGCTCTTGATTCAAAATCAGCAAGATTATTACTTGAAAGATTTGAAAGTCTAAATCAAGATTTAAATGCAACTATACTTATGGTTACTCATGATGCTTTCACAGCAAGTTATGCTCATAGAATTCTGTTTATTAAAGATGGAAAAATATTCACAGAGTTAGTGAGAGGTAAGAATTCGAGAAAAGAGTTTTTCAATAGAATAATGGAAGTTATTACTCTAATAGGAGGCGATGACAACAATGTACTCTAAGATAGCGTTTAAAAATGTTAAGAAAAGTTTTAAAGATTACACAATATACTTTTTAACTTTAACACTGGCAGTTTGCATATTTTATAGTTTTAATTCTATAGAATCACAAAAAGCAATGATGGAGATGAATTATTCTAGCTTAGAATATGTTGAAGGTCTTTCAACTATAATATCTTACGTATCTGTTTTTGTAGCATTTATTTTAGGAAGCCTTATTCTCTACGCAAATAACTTTTTAATTAAAAAGAGAAATAAAGAAATGGGTATTTATATGACTCTTGGGATGTCAAAAAATAGAATCTCTAGAATATTAATATTAGAAACATTAATTGTTGGTGTGTTTTCATTGATAAGTGGATTGATTTTAGGACTTCTAGTATCTCAAGGATTATCAGTACTTGTTGCAAAATTATTTGACTTTAAAATGTCAGGATATACATTTGCAATATCTACACCAGCTATAGGAAAGACTATTTTATATTTTGGAATAATGTTTATACTTGTTATGATATTTAACTCTTTTGTAATTTCAAAATATAAAATAATAGACTTACTAACAGCTGCAAGAAAAACAGAAGAAATGAAGTTTAAAAACCCTATAGTATATTTAGTTACATTTATACTATGTGTGATTTCTTTGGCAGTAGCATATAAATTTGTTTTAGAAGTAGGGCTAGAAGGTATAGACGATCCTAGATTTATGATATCTATAGGACTTGGAATACTTGGAACAGTTTTATTTTTCTTCTCTTTAACAGGGTTTATTTTATATGTGGTGAAAAAGAATAAAAAAGTTTACTTTAAAGGTTTAAATATATTTATAGTAAAACAAATAAACAGCAAAGTTAATACAAACTTTATATCTATGTCAGTAATTTGCTTAATGTTATTCTTAACAATAGGAATATTATCTACTGGATTTAGTTTTAAAAATGCTTTGGAATCAGGATTAGAGCAATCAACACCATATGATGCTAGTGCGTATATGTATATAAGTCCAGAAGATAAAGCAAGAGAAATAGAAAAATCACTTGAGCATATAGGGGTAAAATTTAATAAGAATGATAAAGTAGCTTACTACAATGAGTATACTGATGGAACAAGAGTACAAGATATTATATCTTTAAAAGATGAGTCAGAGAAGAATAATATTGATGCTCAAATTTCATATGTAAAAATCTCAGACTATAATAAGTTAAGAGAAATAAGTAATAAAGAACCAATAGATTTAAAAGAAAATGAAGTATTGATAACATCAAACTTCTCAGACCTATTACCATTAATGGAAAAGCATATGAAAAATAATGATACAATAAACCTTGATGGAAAAATATATAATATAAAAAATAAAGAAGTGATAGAAGACAACTTAAAAACAGATTATATGCAAAGTAATATCTTAACAGTTATAGTAAGTGATGATTTATGTAAAGATAAAGAGTTGTATTCAAGTAATGTAAATGTTAATTTTGTAGGAAATGATAAGGATAAACGAGAAAAAGATTTTAGTGATAAAATATATTCATACAAAACTGAAGATACAGATTATGATAAACTAGGATTTGTTATATCAGCTAATAGAAATGAAGTTTATGAAGAAAATAAGGGATTAACGACTATTATATTATTTATAGGAATATATATAGGAATAGTATTCTTAATAAGTAGTATGGCAGTTCTTGCACTTCAACAATTAAGTGAAGCAAGTGATAGTATAGAAAGATACAAATCATTAAAAAGACTGGGAGCAAGTACAAAAAGCATAAATAAAACAATTTTTGTACAAACTTTAGCTTACTTCAGTATACCAGTAGCACTAGCTGTAGTTCACTCAGTTGTGGGAATAAAAGTTGCAAATGAATTTATAGCAATGTTTAGTCAACCAGATATAGGAAGAACATCTCTTATAACAGCAGGAATATTTATGATTGTATATATGATTTATTTCTATATAACTTATAGTGGATATAAAAATATAGTAAAAAATAATATATAAAACAGAAAGAATCTATTTAAAGTAGCAAAATCTATTTTAAATAGATTTTTTTGGTATAATAAGAGCGATAATAAAGTAAGAGAATATTTATAAAAATAAAACTGAAATAATGGGAGTGATAAAATAGATGGCTAAAATTATAATTATTGAAGATGATGAAATAATTAGAGAAGAGCTAAAAAACTTTTTAAGTAAATATGGATATGAAATAATAGCACCAACAACTTTTGATAATGTGGTTGGATTTATTTTAAAGGAAAATGCTAATTTAGTGTTATTAGATATAAATCTTCCAATTTTCGATGGATATTACATATGTAGAGAAGTAAGAAAGCAGTCAGATGTTCCTATCATAATTGTCACAAGTAGAGATAGTGATATGGATGAGCTGATGAGTATGAATTTAGGGGCAGATGATTTTGTTACGAAGCCTTATAATACACAAATACTGCTTGCAAGAATAACAGCATTGCTAAAAAGAAGTGGATCAAGCACAACCACTAGTAGTATTTTAACTTATAAAGATTTTCAGTTAAATTTATCAAATGCAACTATTTTATATAAGGAAAGAGAAGTAGAACTAACTAAAAACGAAGTAAAAATACTTTCTTATTTAATAAATCACAAGGGCGAAATAGTATCACGAGAATCGCTTATGGAGTATTTGTGGAGCACTGATTATTTTGTGGATGACAGTACATTGACTGTAAATGTAACAAGATTGCGTAAAAAGCTAGAAGAAATAGGCATAGAAAATGTGATAGAAACAAGAAGAGGACTGGGGTATATAATGCCATGAAAATAAGTGATTATATAAAAGATAAGGGGCTTTTTATAGCTATAAATTTAATGGTTTTTATGGTGATTTCATTTTTTATGTATTCCGCAAATGTGGCTTCAGTTATAATTTTTCTTATATTTTGTGTATGGTTTTTACCACTGCTTATCTATATGTTAATAGAGTATATAACGTTTAGAAAGTATTTTAACACTGTTGAAAATATATTAGAAAATCTAGATAAAAAGTATTTACTTCCTGAAATATTAAAAGAACCTAATTTTATAGAAGGTGAAGAGATAAATTATATTATCCAAACGTTAAGCAGAGATATGCATGAGAATGTAAAATATTATAAGAACATCCAGGGAGAATACAGAGAATATATTGAAATGTGGGTTCATGAAATTAAAACGCCTATTGCATCCACTAAATTATTAATAGAAAACAATACTAATGAAATAACAAGAAAAATAGACACACAAATGGATAAAATCGAGAACTTTGTGGAGCAAGTTTTGTACTACTCAAGAAGTGATGAAGTAGGAAAAGATTATATTATAAAGAAGATAGAATTATCTCAAATTGTGAAATGTGTAGTTAAGAAAAATCAAAGGGACTTTATTGGAAAGAGAATAAGCTTGCAACTAGGAGAGCTTGATGAAGTCATTTATAGTGATGCAAAATGGATTGAATTTATACTGAATCAAATAGTGGGAAATGCTATTAAGTATTCAAAAGGTAAAGGAGATAAAATAAAGATTGAGTCAAAAAAATTGGCAAACTCAGTAATTTTAATAATAGAAGATAATGGTGTGGGAATAATTGAGAGAGATTTAAATAGAGTATTTGAAAAAGGATTTACAGGAGAAAACGGCAGAAGATTTGGCAAAAGTACGGGGATAGGTTTGTACTTATGTAAAAAACTATGTAAAAAAATGGGCTTAGGATTAAATATTGAATCAGAAGAAAATAAAGGGACAAAAGTTACTGTAATTTTTCCACAAATAGAGAATTTAACATATTAAAAATAGTAGATAACTTTAATATTTTTTATATAACTATAAAAATCTCAACTAATTTAAAATTGATTGAGATTTTTGTGCATTTAAGCAAAATTAATTTTTACATATTTACATAATTGCCAGAAACATATCCAATGAAATGTTTGTACTTAACCTTGTACCATCCTGATGATATCTGTTCTAAAACTTCGATAGTAGTATTAGTAGGAATAGTATTTATAATAGAAGAAGATGCAGATAAATCTTTTCTAAGATTAAGGTTTACAGTAGTAACACCTTTTTTCGCATCAGATGAATTATCAACACTAGTCTGTGTTTGGACAGATGAACTAGAATATGTGCTGATATTATTTTTAGGTGTTTTTAAATAAGTATAATTTAAATCAACATAGTTACTTATACCAGGAACAAGCCCTTTTTCTGAGTACTGCCACATAGAATAATCATTATTAAATGTGTTTGTAGTGTTGTATTGAGCAACCCATAAATTAGTAGAGTTAATAAGTTCATTAGTAAAATAAGTGTTACTAAAATTCTTATTTGTATAGATACCAGTGTCATATCCATAGGATTTTATTGTATTAATAAATGAATTAGCTATTTGAGTAGCAGAATTTTTTGTTATAATTACGCCGTTGCTGTTTGCGTATTTTACACTATCGTATTCATAGTCAAAGAAAACAGGGTATGTAATACTATTTTTGTAAGGTGCTATAGTTTCTACACATTTTCTGGCCTCTTGGGCTGCTTTTTCAGCAGTTGTAGCATAACTAAACCAGTAAACTCCTACTTTTAATCCTGCATTTGAAGCACCTTCAATATAAGTTTTGAATTTGGAATCTACAGTAGATGTACCAAATCCACCTCTTATTATTACGTAATCTATACCAGAACTTTTTACTTTATTCCAGTCAATAGATCCATTCCATTTACTTACGTCAATACCCTTTTCAATAGGACTTAGTTTTAAACAAGATGAATATACATATCCTTGTGTGCCACGAAAATCAATTTTGTACCAACCATTGCTTTTTTCAAGAATTTCAACTCTTTCGTTATATGATAAGGTACCAACTAACTCACTTGATGTAGAAGGAGTACTTCTTACATTTAAATAACTTTCTGTTACAGTTCCACTTCCTATGGCCTTAGGGTTAGATAATGTTATTTTTCTTGAATTGAATACATCATCTCCAACTGTATAGGTTTTAGACGAATTTCCGCCCATATTATGATTATTATTTAGTATAGGGTCTGAGTCTATATTAGAGCTAAGAGAATCTGCATCTGATATAGTGGTCATACCTTGAGATGAAATAAGAATACCTAATGACATAGCTAAAAGTGATTTATCTCTTTTTATCATATAATTCCCCCTTTTTTGTATTGTATAAAATTATCCCCAAAAGTAAATATATGTAAATTATACAATGAAATAGGAAGTTTGTGCCAATTAAATATGTAAATAAATGGAGTATGAAAAACATACTCCATTTATTTATGAAATCTCTATTATTATTTTAATTTCAAAAAAGCTAGTAAAATAAGAGTTGCTCCACTCAACCATGAAAGGTTAAGTTCACTTTTTTGTGCAACTTTATTGCCTATAAAGCAACCTAATAATACAGCAACTATATTTATCACAAGTGAAAATAAAATAATTTGAACATAGTTTGTTACCATAAGCCCTGTACTAAAACCAGCTGCCAGACCATCGAGAGAAAGAGCCACTGCTAAAGAGAAAGACTCCTTAGGAGAAAGTTCATAAGAATGATCTACGTCTGCCTCTGTACCATCTAAGCAAACTCTAAGAAAAAACTTAAAATCAAATAATTTAAATGATAAATCGCGACTTAAAGTGCCACTTTTATTTAGAATAGCTTTCAAAGTACTATCAAATAATTTAGCCATGCCTAACATTAATAGCACAGTAAAACAAATACTTGTAGTAAAAACACTGGGTATATATTTGCTTATAATACTACCTAGAAAAAGAGCAATAGCTAAAATAGTAGTGCAGACTAAGTTAATTGTCATAGCTGATTTAAAGGGAATTTTTATTTTACTTGTTCCATAGGCAAAACTAGCTACAAATGCATCCATTGAAAGTGCGGAAACAAGTAAAATTGCATCTAGTGAAGATAAGGAATTTAGTGAGTTGAACATAGATACCTCCCCAACTTACATATTGTAAAAAACTTATTAAAGAAGCAAAGTATAAATATTTTAGCGACAATAATGACGCGAATTTTACTTTGTATTAACAATATATTGAAAAAGAAGGTGTTGTGTTACAATTTAAGAAAGAAAAAACAATTTGGGCGATGCCGAATGTTTAGAACATAAAAACAGATTTATTAATAAGTTATTTGATAATAAGCATGTATATGACAATATTGATAATATTTCCCAAGCAATTTGACGAAAACTGAAAGATAGGATTGGTTGGAGTAGCAATTAGTTATATTTTAACGTTGAAGGTTTTGATAAATATAATTTCACTGATTAGCATATTATGTCTTACAATACTTGTATCTTCAGTATTATATTATAAAGATGAAGAATAGATTTTTATAAGATTAACTTTTATAAAATAGATACAGTTTTTGAAAAGGGGGGATTTTCAATGGAAGATAATAAGGTACTTAGCAGAAAAGAAAAATTAGAGAGATTTTTTATGCCACTGGGAATGGTAGGAGTTATATTTTATTTGGTGCATACTATTTTGGGGAATATATTATGGCCAGAGTATAATCCTATAACCATGGATATTAGCTCATTAACTGCAGATGGAGCCCCAAACCAAGGCATACTTAGAGTTTTCACCATGATTTATGGAATATGTATGGTTTTATTTATAATAGGAATGATTATAAAATCAGATAGAAAATATCATTTAGGAGCTCGTACAGGATATGTGGTTCTTTTGGGAATGGAGGTAATTTCTTTATTTGGATATACTGCATTTCCACTTGTGGGAGATAAGACTGTAATGAATTTCCAAAATATGATGCATATAACAGTTACAGTTGCAGTAGTTGTAACTACCATAGTATCAGGGTTTACTCTAGCTTATGGATATTTAGTGCAGGAGAAAATGAAGAATCTTGGTAAGTTTATTCTAATAATGGCAATAATAATAACGTTATGTGGAATAATCAGTCCAATTTCCATAGTAATGGGACTGAATATATTGGGATTAACAGAAAGACTAGTTATCTATTCATTGCAGACGTTGATGTTTGTTTTATCTTTTTACTATACGAAATGTGATAAATAGAAACATTTAGCAATAATATTGAGATTTTATTGTGGATATGGTATACTAATGTTTATTAAAATTAAGTTTATATATAAGTATAAAGTTAATAAAATAAATGAATTAATTAATTAATAACAAAGAAGGTGAGAGTATGGCGGTAGGAGAAAAAACATTAGCTACAAACAAAAAAGCTAGACATGAATATTTCATAGAAGAAACTTACGAATGTGGAATAGAATTAAAAGGAACAGAAGTTAAATCAATCAGAGCAGGTAGAGTCAATTTAAAAGAAGGTTTCGCATCTGTAGATAATTCTGAAGTTTTCCTAAAACAAGTTCATATAAGCCCATACGACCAAGGAAACTCTTTTTACAAGATAGATCCTCTTCGTGTTAGAAAATTATTACTTCATAAACATGAAATTAGAAAACTGATAGGGGCTACTACTATAAAAGGTTATTCTTTAGTTCCTATTAGAATGTATCTGAAAAATGGTAGAGTTAAACTGGAATTAGGTTTAGCAAAAGGTAAAAAACTTTACGATAAACGTCAAGACCTTGCTAAGAAAGATGCACAAAGAAGAATAGAAAGAGAAATGACTGGTAAATACTAAGAAGATTAGTAAATTAATTCTAGTTGATTTTTATCTGAAAAAGTAATATATTATATATACAGTCAAGCTAAGTTATTAGTGATAATACTAAGGGGTATAACAATTTTGTGTATACTTTCATATAAAATTAAATATTGAATTGGTGAAAATAAAAAAGTTTGCAAATTAAGCAGTCTCAATGACTTTGAACATCCTATGGGGGTGTACTGGTTTCGACGTGGGTTCGGAACTTGGGGCAGCGTGTCGTGTTACTCTGGGTCACGTAAAAACTGGGGAATTTAAAATAAACGCAAACGATAATTACGCTTTAGCAGCATAATGCTGCTTGTCCCGCCTGAGCCCTCCTGCCGGCTAGGCCTGGACATCATTTATGCAGGGAACTACTTTTAGGGTGTCTCGACTATTAGTGGACTAATTGGGGCTGGCCAAGACTAGAGTTTGTCACTGGACGCTAGTTGAGGCGAGATACTAAAACAGCTGACTACACACGTAGACGCAACGAGGAAAAAGCTTGCGGACAGGGGTTCGATTCCCCTCATCTCCACCAATACATACACGTGGAAACACATAATAGTTGGAATTGCTAGACTTTAAAGTTTAGTAGTTCCTTTTATTTTGGCATTTAGCACACATTTAGCACACAATCAGAAAAATATAATAACATAAATAAGACAAATGCAGATTTAAATATAAAAAATAATAATACTTATAATGAATATTAGTTAACCCTAAAATAAGTAAAGGGCGAAGATTTTTTATTTCTATATAACAGATTAAGTATATAGAAGTATGAAATGATTAACTTAATATAGAAGGATGATAAAGAGAAATGACTGATAATTATATAAAAAAGTTTAAGCACTTTATTAAAAAGTACTACAAATACTTAGAATGTGATGGAGGGGGTGGATCATCATCCTCAATTCCAAACTTTGACTTATACTCTAGAGATTACTTAAGATTTGCTCAAAAATCTTTTGATCAAGGAGGAGATGATGGATTAATAAATTGTGTATCAAATTTAAAAAGAGCTATGGATTGTGAACTTGATACATTTTTATTTATAATAGATTTACATAATTGCTTTAAAAAGAAAAATCTTAAGGTTGAAAAGAAGCTAAAATTTATAGAATCTATAGGTTTATTCAGCTCTAAATCATTAGAAAAGTTAAATAGGGTAAGAAATAAGATGGAGCATGAGTATAGAGTCCCTGATTTACTAGATATTGAAATATACTTTGAGCTTGTTGAAGCATTAATAAGGTCATTACAGATGGCTGGAACATTACTATCATTAAATGAAGAACAATGTTTTAAGATTTATGATGATAATCAAAATGAAATAGGATATCTCAAATTAGAGTATAAAAAATTAAAGGAGTATCCTATCATAGATATATCATGGTATATTCATAGTGAAAAAGAACATATAAGAGTGACTCCTGAAGATTATAATGCATTTGCATATTGTTTAAAAATACATTTACTGCTATATCAAAAAGAGTCTATAGGGAGTCTAAATTATATATATTCAGAGATAGAAAAAATTAATTAAAGTAATATATCTTAAATTAATATAAGGAAATAATAGAAAAAGTTAGTACATTTATAATCTATTATATATATTTGTCAAATCTTTTGTTTTAATGGAGGAATAAATGAATTAAAAGAATACCAGGAGGTGAAATAAGTGTTAGATATTCAGAAATTTGGTGGTACTTGGAGGATTTTTGAAAAGGAAACACTATATCAGGGAGAGCTTCATATAGATTATGATAATCGTTTAATTGCGCTCGAAATACTTCTTCCTGCAAGTGAAGAAAGCCCGCTCCCACGAGTACCATACAAGGGGAAAATCCCATATATATGTGGAACACTTTTCTCTGGTGCCAAAATTCTTCTATATGATTGTTTTACTGATAAAGAGTATACTAGTTTAATGCAATATACGAAGCAAATCATATATGCTAAATACGCTTTTTGGGGGCTTTCTGTAAACTCTATAGAAGAAATAAAATTTAATAAGGCAATATTTGATTTCGGAGATATCATCGCTTGGTCTGAATTGTGCAATTACAAATGGGAATTTGCTGAGAATGGGGGATCTAATCTAATATGGAACCAAAAAGAACCTGTAAAATTTAAACTAAATGAAAATCTTGAAGTAATATTTTCGCCTAGCCAAGGAAACATAGGGGGAGATATGTTCAAAAAAGAGATTAAAGCCAATCAACATATTTTAATTGAGTTTACATATAATAATCCTGTAACATGGGAATTAATTATGGAAGATGCACTATATATGCAATATTTAATTGGCCTAGGAATTAATCGGAAAGTAGAAATTGATAGTGCTCAATACTGCCATTCATCAATTTATATTGAATTATCTGAAGAAGATGGGATTTCAGAAAAGGTATATAGTCCAGTTGATATGATTTTAGGAACTGGAAAGATAGAACCAACAAAAGACACGAATCCATACAATTATTTGTATACATTGAGTGATATAAAAGAAAGTAATATTTTCATCAGATGGCAGGAGAATTATTCTATGCTTAAGCCAGTTTTGGATTTGTATTTTATGGCTTTTTCTCAGACCTCTGGAACGCCTGAAATGTTGTTCTTAAATATCACACAAGCTTTGGAAACATATCATGCACGTTTTATCACCGACGATGCTAAGGAATATTCAGCTAGAGTAGATAATTTATTTGAATCTTCTGGTAATACAGGACGTTGGAAAAGTTTCTTGCTTGACAATGGACAAAAGAAAAATACCTATAAAATTTATTTAAAGAGTCGTCTTGCTGATTTAGTTTTTGCAAATGGTGTATTGCCATTCTGGCCAAATAGATATTCGCCTGTTGAATACGTACGTAAGGTTGTAGATACACGGAATTATTATACGCACTATAATCCAGCGAAGCTTAATCGAGCATTTACAAAAGCAGAGCTTCCTTTTATAAATGCTCATCTTTTAGCTCTTTTAGAATATCATTTATTGATTTTAATGGGATTTGACGCTGCCGAAGTTAGAAAAAAGACTGTTAAAAAGATAAAACAAATTGATAGTGCATATAATATTCAAGAATATACTCATGATATCGAAAAATAAAATATAATTTTACCGTTTAAGTTGAGTGTTTAAATATAATATGCTTAATGTTGAATAAATTATATAAAAAACAACCACATAAAAGTTATAATATCTTAGGATTCTTATATTAATAAGAAAGAAATAGTATACATTATAGATAATGATATTTTATGTTAAGGTAAGATTTTAATAGAAATGAGTAACTTAAAATTTGATATAAATACATAAGAACATAATTGAAGAATGACAATATTAAATAAATAAAAAAGAGCTATATTTTATATAGCTCTTATCCAAATATACTATTTATCTTATCAACAGCTTCAAGTTTTTGTTCTTTCATTACATGAGTATAAATATTCATGGTAGTTTCTATGTCAGCATGTCCCATTAAATGTTGTACTGTTTTAGGTGGAATACCAGCTTCAAATAATCTAGTAGCATAAGTATGTCTTAGAGCATGAAATTTAATAGGTTCAATTCCTATTGATGTTAATATAGTCTTTAAATTTCGTCCTGGCCTTTTATCTTCTATAGATTTGCCTAATTTATTACAAAATACATAGTTCTTATTATCGTATTCTTCTTGTAATAATAATATAAGCTCATTCTGTTCTTTCTTATGAGCTATAAGTTTTTTAATTATATTTTGAGGTACTGGTATAGTTCTTAATGAATTTTTAGTTTTAGGAGTAGTTTCTTGAACTTCATACCTTACTATTTTATCATTTTCATATATAGCAGCTTTCTGTAAGCTTCTATTAACATGGAGCTCATTATTTTTAAAATCTATATCAGACCATTTTAAACCTAATATTTCGCCAATTCTTAAACCAGTTCCAAGAGCAACTATATATAATAATTCAAGCTCATGTCCTTTAATAGCTTCCAGGAACTTTTCTTGCTCTTGCTTAGTCAATACTTTGACTTCTTTATTATCTTCTTTCTTAGGGAGAGTAACAAGTTTACACCAATTCTTTTGTATATATCCTTGTCTTTCAGCTTCATTCAAACAAGTTTTTAAGTTAGTATTAATTTGTTTTATTGTTGTAGGAGTAACTCCATTATCTAATAATTTTTTATAGTGCCTTTGCAGGTGTGTTGTTCTTAGATCATTAAGCTTTATATTTCCAAAGTCAGTATTTTCTATATAGTTTTTATAAATTCCATGATACCTTTGAAAACTTTTAGGCTTTAAATCTTGTTTCCTATAGTCAAATAACCATGAATAAAACCAATCTGAAACAGTTAGTTTGTCCTCATTTAATACACCCATAAGCATTTGTTTTTTATATTCTTGAAGTTTATTTTTAACATCTTGTTGAGTTTTCCCAGTAAATTGTTTACGTACTAATTTACCTCTGTCGTCAGTTCCTATGGTGATAGAAGCTCTCCAGCCTATTTGTATGCCATTTCTCATATTCTTAACAATAGAGCCTTCGCCGTTACTTCTTCTTTTGGCCATATTATCACCTACTCATTATTTTTATCTTTTAAATATTTCAACCTCATTAAATCAATATAATTATTTATTTCATCAATTGCATCGTCTGGAAGCTGTTCAATATCTCCAAGTCTATGAGCAGCTATAGTTGTCGCATTGTTAATTTCTTTTTTAGGATTTCTTTCGTCAGTACGGCCAAGAAGATAATCTGTGGTAACATCAAAAAAGTTTGCTATTTTTAATAATGTCTCTTGATCAGGAAATCTTCTACCCTGTTCGTACATACCGATGGTACTAGCAGAAACTTCTAATATTTTGCCTAAATCCAATTGTTTCATATCTTCTTCTAATCTTAATTCTTTTAATCTTTTAGGGAACATAAAAACTCTCCTTTCCTTTAATATTTTAACACAAAATGTGTAATTCAAACACAAAAAAACACAAAATGTGTAAAAAATATTGACAACACAAAGTGTGTGGAATACTATAATAAGTATAAACACACAAAACGTGTGAAATTAAAAAGGTAGGTGACAAAATGAATAGTTTAGTTGATTTTAGAAATTCAAAGGATTTAACTCAAAAGCAGATGGCTAAAAAACTGGGAACTACATTGAGTTTTTATTCAAAAATAGAAGTAGGTAAGAGAAATCCTAGCTACAATTTTCTAGCTAGATTTAAATCTACTTTTGAAGATGTAAATATAGATAAACTTTTTTTTGAAGTTGAATCACACGAAAAGTGTAATGAATAATTGAGTTATATGAGGTGAAAACATGGGATTAAATTTAAAAATCACAAGAATAAAAAAGGATTAACTCAAGTTGAATTAGCTGAAAATACAGGACTTTCAAGGGATTATATATCATCACTTGAAAGAGGTATTACAAAAAATCCAAGTTTAGATATTATGAAGAAGCTTTCAAAAGCATTAGATGTTTCAGTAGTAGAATTATTTTTCAGTGAAGAAGAATAGAAAGAGGGGGATTAGTATGAGTATAAAGATGACTGGGGAACAGTTGAAGCTATTAAGTAGCATACTTCCAAATATGACAATTGTTGAATTTTTAAATCTAATTAACAGATAGGAGTTGAATATTATGAGTGAACAAAAGAAAAGAACAATGACAGTGAAGGAGTTTGCTGAATATCTAGGGATAGGGTACATAAAGGCTTATGAGTTAACAAGATCTAAAGGATTTCCAATGTTTAAGGTGGGAAAAAAGATACTTGTTATTACTAGTAAGGTTGATGAATGGATAGAGAATACAGCTATAGGACAACAGTTTTAATAGGGGGTGGAGAATATGGAAGATTTAAAATATATAAGTTTTGACAATCATATAGAATTTGCAAAAGACTGTTTTGGTAATAGTATAGAAGGCACTTGTGTAAGTATAAAAATAGGAAATAAAGAATTTGAAATATTTACAAGCCATTTAGAGAGTGAACAACATGAGAAAGCATATACAGGATTGGGTGAAAATCAATATGAATTAGTTGATGTAATATTTGCATTAAAGAAGCTCATTAAATTTTTAGAGTTAAGCGTGGATATAGGTTTCTCTAAAAGCTTAGTGGAGTAGGTGTATTAAATTGAGCTTCTATCAAACAAATAACAAAATATTATCTAAAAGCATTAACGGAGCAGAAACGATAGATTTTAATAAATACCCCGACCTACTGGATATTTTATTTAATCATTGGATTTCACAGAAAGAAAATTACAATAGATTAAATGATAATATTTCAAGAGGTCAGTTTGAAATGAGCAGAAGTATTGTAATGGATACGTTTGGTATTAAAGAAACCAAAGCTAAAAATTTAATCAAAAGATTTGTTGATGACGAAATAATTAAATTAAAAAAACGTGGTAATAGCTCAAGTAAAAAGTCTATATATGTGTATTTATCAGTATTGGAGAGGGTTGAAATATTAGAAAAAGAAAAGACCAAGTTAGAAGCCAAGTTAGAAACCGAGCGAAGACCAAGTAAAACATTGGAAAATCAATGCACTAAAGATGAAGAAAGACCAAGCAAAGACCAGGTTAAAGACCAAGCAAACACCCACTCTAAAAAAGAATTAATAAAAAGAATTACTAAAAATATATATACAGAGATTTTTGATTACTGGATAAGTAAAGGAGTATATAAACATAGAGAACTTACTAAAAATATGGAAAATGCCATTGAAAGGACATTAAAAGATTACACATTAGAACAAATAAAAGAAGCTATAGATAATTATTCAGAAATGTATAAAAGTGATTATAAATATTGTAGCTACAAGTGGACATTAATAGAATTTTTAACTAGAACTCAAGATAAAACTAATGAAAGACAACTAGAGTTACATTTAAAAGAAGGAGTGTCTTATAAAAGATATTTGGAATATAAATCAAAGGCAAAGGATCCAGTAGAAGAAAAAAGCAAATCAGTAATCATAGATGGTTATGAGTATGAAAGTATTTAAGAAAATAGGAGGTATAAAAATGGAAAGTAACAAAAAGATACCTCCACATAGTGTGGAGGCAGAACAAACAGTATTAGGGTCTATACTGCTAAATCCAAGTAATATAAGTATAGCTTCTAAAAGAATTGATGTAAATACTTTCTATAAAGAAGTGCATCGAATTATATTTAAGAGCATGCTAAGTATTCATATACAAGGCAAACCTATTGATTTAATTATGCTTATAGAAGAGCTTAAAGGAAATAATTTATTAGAAGCTGTTGGAGGTATTAGTTATATTACAAGTTTACAAACAATAGTTCCAAATTCTTCAAATATAAATTACTATATAGATTTACTTATTGATAAGAGCAACAGAAGGGTGGCTATGAGCCTTTTAAATGACTTAAATGATAAATTATTCAATGAAAAAATAGAGGTCGTTAAAACAGGAATAGAGTCGATTAGAAGTATATTTACTAATAATAAGAGTATCGAACAGTTATATGTAGATGCTTCAGACATAAAGAGAGGTAAAAATAATAATTTTTATATACCTACTGGTTTTGAACCATTAGACCATTTACTAGGTGGTGGATTTAGAGGAACATCATTAAACATAATAACTGGAGTACCTGGAAGTGGTAAGAGTACAATAATAAATCAAATAATAGCTGGAGCTATAGCTCAAGGGAATAAAGCTTTTTTGTATAGTGGCGAGTTACCAGAAGAAGATTTAATGTTTTGGTTTAATAGGACGATAGCAAATGATTACCACATTGAAGAGAAAACAAGTAAAAAAGGAAAGACATATACAGATATAACTGATTATAGCTGGGAATTAATAAGCAAATGGATAAAAGGTAAGTTTAAAATATACGGAAGTAATTCGAGGGCAAACAAAGAGAATATACTAAGTGTTATTGAATATTTAGCTATAAATCAAGGTATTAGCTTCTTTGTTTTGGATAACCTAATGACCTTTGATATAGGAGAAAGTGACAAGCAATATCAACAACAAAAACAGTTATGTTTAGCATTAAAGCAGTTGGCCAAAAAGTACAAGCTAGTAATATTATTAGTTGCACATCCTAAGAAACCAGCCAAGGGAGAAAAGCCTAATATGTATGATGTATCAGGAGCTAGTGAGATAGTTGGTTCAGCGGATACAGTGCTAAGGATAGAAAGATTTAAAATAAAAAAAGATAATAAGGATGAAGTGGAAGAGGAAGAGCCAAAGATCATAGTGTTAAAGAATAGATGGGGAGGCATAACCAATAAAGTTTTCAATATATCATTTGATAGCTATAGGAAGAGATTTTACACAAGCCAAGAGGAATTAAATAGAAATTACGGATATGATACAAACAAGAAATTTGTACAAGTATCTTGCAATGAATTGCCATTTTAAAGAGGTGATGTAAATGTATGAGGGATACCCAAAAGAAGTAATAGACAAAATTAAAGAGCTGGGGTTATATGGAAAGGGTTTAAGGGAAATAATGATTATTTCTGTAAATGCTTGTACTAGGATTATAGAAGAAGTAGGAGTAACTCCAACTAAGCTTAGAAAAGATGTTGAGCAACTACAAAAAAATCAAATAAATTTAATGGATAAGATGAATCTGTTGAAATAATGTTTTGGATAGAAATAAAGCTCTATTATTCTTTACAAATCAAAATACAGCATAGGGAGATAAAGGACATATGAAAAATAAGATGATAGAAGCTATGAGAGCTTATTACCAATACTTGTTAGAAAGACTAAGCAATGCAGAAAAATATTTTAATGAATTGCCTGAAGAAGAGAAAAAGAATGTATATGAAACAAAAGAATATATGGCACTAGAGCAAATCATAAAAGAAACGTCAGAAATAGAAGCTATTGTAAAGAATTACAGTATTTTTGAGAATGTGGAGATATAGGTGTAAATATGAGTATTAGAAAAGTTATAGCATTAATAAAAAGGCATGAAAATGTAAAGGTAATAGTAAATGCTAGAACTAAAATATCAGAGGATTATAAAAGGACAGTACATGATCTAAAAGATATATTGATAAATGATTCAGATAATGTGGAAATAAAATTAAATGATAGAATAATTGAAATATCAGTAAAAGAATTAAAATTTGATACTGGATTAATGGCAACAGTATTTTATAAAGAGAATTGTGTGATAGTTTTTACACATGAAGATTAACAACTATAGGGGGATTTTTATAATGGAAGTACAAAAATCTAAGAATATGACAGTTGGCCAAGCTACACTAGAGGTATATAAAGCTATAGAATCACTTGGTTGTGAATTTGATATAGAAGAATTAAAAGAATTAAGAAAATATGTTTTAGGATGTATAGACAAAGACGGAGGTTCTGAAAAAGTTAAGAATATATTTACATTTGTTTTTGATAATTATAATGAGTTAAAAGGTTTAATAAATTAGAAAAATAGTTATTTAAATAGCTAATAATAATGCAACTAAATGCAACTAATATTAAGTTACTAGAATTAAGCTTCTAGTAACTATTTTAATTAATAAATGTAGTGACAAATAAAATGATAAAAAAGTAAAATCATAACACTATAAAGGAGTATTTCAAATGTTTTGCAAAATAAGAAAAGGTAAATGGGGATATAGTATTTATGCTTGTGATAGAAAGAGGGTAAATGGGAAAGTAGTGTCAAATGATATAAAGGTGGATTCATATGCATGGCACTCACTTTATGAAGATAACGAAGAAATAAACGGTTTAATAGATGATATACCAGTGATTTTAATGAGAAGTATAACAGGTAAATGTATAAGGGATGAAGATTTAAATTTAGACTTTGATGATGTAGTGGAGAAATTAATTAAAGTTAAAAAAGAGTATTACCCTACATATAAAGCTATGATGTTAAAGATAAGAGATGATATTAAAAAAGAAGAAGAAAATAAGCTTCTTGAATATGAAAACTTTAAAAATGAATATAGCTCATTACACTATAAAGAACTCATGGAAAAGTACCAGGAAGGATATGACAGAGGATTATTGGATGGAATAAAAGTAGAGGATAAATTTTTTAATCGGAGTAGTGACAAAAAACTTGAAATGAATGATAGTGAAAAGAAACTACTAAAAAAGTTATATAAAAGAATGGCCATGCAATACCATCCAGATAGAAATACAAATAATAAAGAATGTACTGAAATGATGATATTAATAAATAAACTGAAAGAGCAATGGGGTATATAGGGGGTAACAATGACAGATAAAGAGTACTTACAATATAAGTCAATGCTTATTAAAATAGCTAATAAATTTAAAAATAATCCTTATGGAATTGATATAGAGGATATTATGCAAATAGGTAGTTTAGGAATGATTAGAGCCTTTGAAACGTATAAAGAAGGAAAAGGAATGAGTTTTGATACTTATATGTATAGCTGTATTAGTTGGAGTATAAAAAGAGAGTTTCATAATCTTAAAAGAATACATGGCCAATATGCTATTACATCACTAGATCATGAAATAGATGAAGATACAAATATGTATGATATTATTCCAAATAGTAGTGTTAATGTAGAGAGTGAAGTGCTAGAAGATATGACACTACAAGAGTATATACAAGAGTTTAAAAATATATTACCACCTACAAAAGCCAACATTTTTATTGATAGATATGTGAATGAGCTTCAAATAAAAGATATATCTGCCAAGTATAATAAAATGGACAGTGCAATTAATAGCATACTAAGACAGTGTAGAAGTGAGTTAATGAGAAAGTCATTCAGAATAAGGAAAGAATATGAAAAATATATAGAACAAAGGAAAAAGAGTGAAAATATATATACTAATCCTTCTATTATAGAAGCTGATAGTGGTTATTATAATTCTAGGCTAGAACTAATTAAGAGATTAGAAGAGGAGCAAATAAAAAGAGATAGAGAGTTTATGAGCTATTATAGCTGCTATTAAAAGAATAGACTTTTTACCTTTAAAGGAAGAAAGTAGTACTAAACTTAAGAGGTAATAGAATGAAAAAAGATAAATATTACAAGATGACCGAAGAAATATTAAAAGATTATAATTATATGTTGCATGTAATAGAGCTTATTAATTTAGAATTAGAAGAAGAAACTAATATAGATCATGTAGATAAACTGAAATATATCAAGAATAAGAATGAGATAATTATTAAAAAAATAAATATAGCTATTAATAATATGAGTGATGATGAGTATGTATTATTTGAAAGTCTATATATAAACAAAGAAAGACCTATTAATATAATGTGCAAAATGAATATATCTAAAAGTACATATTATGATTTAAAAAAGAAGCTAATATTTAAAATTAGTGAAATAATATATCCTAAGTGTATAAGGGATATGCATGAGAGCTATTTATTTTAGTGTAGAAGCTATTTTAAATAGATTTTAATATTTTGGTAGCAACAAATTCGGAAAAAATATTGGGTTTAAGTTTATAACTAAAATACTAGGATTAAATAAAATAGATTATACATATTTATTTTGAATTTAAGCTTTTAGCTGACTTGGTGATTAACTTATATGTATAATATAACTAAGTCTTATGATTATTATATGAATGAGAGATAAATAATTTATATCATATAATTAAATAGGGGCTTAGTATGATAATATTATGGGATTATATTATAGATTTAATAATCAACCTAAAGTTGATATTGAAATTTATAGGAATTTAGATTAGTGCAGTGTTATAAAATTAGTGTTTAATTATAAAAAGCTGCAGAAAAACATGCTCATCTAATTAGCGTTAATGGAAAGCATGTAAGGTAACAGTTACATGTTTTTAGTTCCTAATAATCGTAATATTAATTATATTTAAAATACGATTCTCATATATAGCAGAAAAAGTTAAATTATACTTTAATTATTATTTAAGAAATAATAATTGTACAAGTAGATTTAAGAGAAATAAATAAGATTATAATATAAATAATAACTAAAAGTATTATAGCTGGCTTTTATGAGATGATTTTGATTACGAGTTTATAAAGAATAGGAAGTGAAGTAATAGTGATTTGTGCTTACTGTGGTCAAGAAGCGAAAGGAACAAGAGAACATATTATTTCTTGTGGAATATTAGATATTTTTCCAGAGTGCTTTGTTACAATAGATAATATTAGAGAGGTAGTCCATAGGGGAGATCCTGTAGTGAAAGATGTATGCGTAGAATGTAATAACAATAAAATTTCTTATATTGATTCGTATGCAAAAGATATTATTTCTAATTATTTTATAAAAAAATATGAAAAAGATGATACACTGGATTTTGTTTATAATTATACCTTAGTTCAAAAAATGCTATTGAAATATGCGTTTAATGATTTACGTTCCCACAAAGATGATATATCATTTTTTAAATCAAACATATTAGATTTTTTGATGAGCAAAGATATAATTGAGCCATTAAGAAATGTTACAGTATTAGCAGGCCTTGCGGTTAATACGTCTCCTGCACATGATTTTATGTTCGGGAATAATAAAATTCGATGGGGTAAAGACCCTGTTTTTCTTTCAAATAGCATTATTAAGTATATTGATTATAATACAGGAGAAATTTATCGTAGAGATGAAAATCCTAATCAAGAATTTAAAAAAATGAGACTTTCTTATGTATTTAGATTTAATAGTGTACAATTTTTGTTAATCTGTTGGGATAAGAATATTTCTGATGAAGAATTAAAAGAGAATAATGTGATATTAAAATATCAGTATCCATACACTATTCTAAATAGCCAAGGACATAATACCCTATCAAGATGTACAAGTGAAATAACATATCATTTTGAGAAACTAATTGATGTAACATGGGGACAAGGAATTTATGATGATATTTCTTTTATGCGTGGCACTTATTCATATGAAAAGCAACAATATCTTAAAGAAGTAGAAAAACGTTGGCAAAAAGAAGAAGAATATTTAGCTAAAAAATTTCCTAGATAGATTTATTATGGTATACATCATAGTATAACCTATTATGTAGTTATAATATGACTTAGATACTGTAAAAACCTAATTTATTGAGTAGATTAGATAAATAATCTTAAGGTATCATCAGATAGTAGACATAAAATTTAATAAATAAAAAGTTTCAGTAAAAATTATATTATAATCAGATAAATATTATATTATCGAGGTTTATGATTATTAGAATATTAGGGTGTGCCTATTTTATAGGTGCACTCTTTTTACTATAAAATAAAGTAACATTACCAATAAGGTAAAGGAACGTTACTATTGATTTAATGCAACGTTGCAATGGAGTACTCTGTTAATGATTTAGCCTAATAAATCCTTGTAATATAGCCTGTTGGAATGCTAGTAAATGCTAGTATAGGAGACTGTTTGAATGTTTAAAAATACTTACTATTAAGGTGAATGTACACCCTTGTAAAACCTAGTATAAAAAACGCGGTCACTATTGCAAAATGTTGCCATAAAGTTAGAAGTAGCATGCTAACAAACGCTAACATAAAATTAGAAATAGGCTACCAGTAGCTTCAAAAAACTTCAATAAAAAATGCAATATACACCTCAAATAATTTCTGAAACGAATGCGAACGAAATAAGGATAAAGATTTTAACTTATAGAGTACAAATTTGCACCCTATTAATATAAATTTCCAAAACGAATAAATGGAGTACTACAAATAGATTTAAGCGTGCTAAATACTGAAATGATGACGTTTTATTAATATTTAGGCGTGAATTTTTTTGGAACGTTCCAAAACGACGAATAAACGTAGTACTCCAATAGTTTAAGAGGGATAAATATTGAAATATCAACGATTGTAATTATTATATTTTTGAAACCTTAGTCTTTGGGTTGCACCTTTTTTGGAGTACTTCCAAAACAAACGAATAGGCAAAATGCTCCCTAAGTTAAATTTAGGCAATGGAGAAATATTTCGCCCTTCCACTCAATACCAAAACGGTATCGAGTGGACAAAATTGTACAGTCATAAATCATAAATAAAGAGATCATCTACCGGGGGAAATTTTTCTCTCGGCTAATTAAGTTTCAACTTTTTGTGAAAGTTCAGATGTGACTAATAGCCACTTTAGAAAATTATATAAGAAGCTATATTTCTAATATGCATACTATGCACTTTAGAGCTATATAAATTGGGGGGACTTGTTTTGGGGCGTCCTTGAAATTTCAACAAAAGTAAATTTTTACTTATGCCGAAAGTTCAGTTATAAGTTTTCTGTTATCGGTAATAACGATACACAAAAAGCAATTGGATAATGTTGATGAGGAAGATAGGGTTAACAGTAAAACTCAGGGGTGTTTTGCCGTTGAGTTAGGTCAAAGAGGTAGTTGGCTAATAAATGAAAGTGGACTTTATCCTTTTAAAAGGGAAAACTTCTGAAACCGATGTTAAAAATTTAGATGATCATTATATGCATATCCGAAAATTAAACAATAAAGCTTCTTATCCAGTATAAATTAAGGTAGTTATATGGAGCGTTTCCACTTTTGGTAACGCTGAGCTAAATTTTGAGCTTAGAGTAGACAAAGAGCCAGCCTTATATTTATTTCATAAAAAGTGATAAACCTAAAGTATACATCAAAATGCTACTCACTTTTATTATGCCTTAAATTATGGCGTCCGAGAAAATCTAAGTAATACTAAGATTATTTTATAAAACTTTATATTAAATAAATTGAGTTATAGGAAGTTTAAAAAAATAATAGAATTTAGAGGTAAAATTTATAGCAATGTCGAATCGTTATATATATCATATTTTATAGTCAAAATAAACTTTTTTATTTCTTAATATTTACTGGCTTATGTGAAAAAATAAATAAGTATAATGTGACTTTTAATATTTAGGGGGGTTTATAAATGAACTTGATTTCTTATTTAAGTTTATTTTTCGGGATATTGTTACTTATACCTGCTATTATGCTTAATTTAAGTGGTTTAATTAGATATTTAATAGCGTTGCTTGCAGTGATTTTAATTGTTAGTGGGGTATTAATGAATAAATCACTATGAAGATCTTTTTTTAATTTATTTATAAATTTTCTCTAAAATATATAGAGTATTGTAAATATAAAATTAAATATTAAATTTATAAAAATACTGTATTTTTCAAAAGGGAACATACGGTATTTTTTAGTTCGAAATTCAAATATAAAAGAAGTAATAAAGATATTAAACTAAAAAATAAAAATGCAGAGAAGTTTGTTTCATTTAAGAATAATACATAAAAGAATTTAGATATTATTATTTATTCTGCTCATTCTGAATCTTTAAAAAGAAGCATTCCGAGTTTTCCGACTCCCTAAAAAAGATACTCGGTTATTACTCGGCACTTTCGGCAGTCTTAAAAAAGAACATTACCAATAAACAATAGGAACGTTACTATTGATTTTATGGAGTACTAAGTTAAAGTATCAACTTAGTAAAACTTAGTATTAGGCTGATATAATACCCTTGTGAACTCTTGTATAAGAATCTATTTGAACACTTACAAATGCTTACATTCAATAGAGTGTTACTATTGGGAAATGTGGTAATTATAAGGAGATATCGTGCTAACAATTGCTAACATTAGGACCTGAAAAAACTTGAACTTAAAAAGCTAAGTAATGCTAAGGTTATGAAAACCTCACAAAACCTCACTATTGTATATTGTGTAAAACTTTTAATATCCTAATAAATCCTACAAATACTATACGACTATAAAAGTAATATATAATTAATAATTAGCTTTAAATGCTATAATATCTATATTGTATTTATATAAATATGTTAGTAAATAAGCTACTATTCTATTAAATCAACCTGGAAAAGTAATTATAACATATGCAAAAGGTTCTAAATATTGGAGGAAAAAATAGATTTTTTTAATAATTTAATTTACGATATAGAAAAATAAAGATATGTTTTATTAGCTATACCAACGTATAAAAACAAACCTAAATAATACTACAGTTGAGAAGATAGATAAAGTAGTTCACAACGAACTGATAAGGGTATATGACTTTGAGGTTGAAGATTTCCATACGTATTTTGTATCTGATGCTAGTGTATTGGTGCATAATACAGAAGGTTGCAAATATCAGGTTGGAGCCTATAAAGATATAAAGGGATCAAAAGGATTAGATGCATATCATGCAGGACAGAAAGCAGTGATGAAAAAATTAGCTAAAAATTATGATGAAATGACTGCTCCTGCAATAAATGTTCCTAAGGTAGGACATACGATTAAAAGGAGATAAAGGTATTGTATCAAGAAAGACAAAGGGTATAACTAGTTCAAGACAACTATTGGCAAGAGATATAAAAGAATTAAGACGAGTTTATCCTGATATTCCAAATTCAAAATTAAGAGAATTGATTAGTATGAATAAAAAATTATATCCAGAAATGAGGAAAAAATAAAATGAATGAAGATTTTATTAAAAGTATTTACAAAACTATAGTTGAAGAAAATAAAGAATTATATAAAGATTTATTTAATAATACAAATATAAGCGAGGTAAGTGACACATACTGGAAACAATCATTACAATTATATAATGACTTATCAGAAGATAAAAGAGTAGTATTTATTAGTGTTATAGAACAAATAATGATTGATACTGTATCAAATATATTTGGAATAATTGATGGTAGTAGTACACTTAATGAATGTAACATTCAACCTAAACTATTATTAAATGATATTGATACGGATGGGGAATTACAAGATATATTTCTAGAATATATAGAAGAGATTGAATAGTTTAATAAACTATAATTTAAATTTATATTAACTATTTAAAAATAGAAAAATATTTAACAAAAACATTTTCAAGTGAGTAAAGATAGAGAATATGCATAATTGATTTATAGTTTGTATATTCTCTATTTTATAATTAAAAAGGCATGATATCATAATGCAGTAGTTGAGTTTTAATATAAAATACTTAGATAAGATATCAGAATATGTAGACATGATAATGATAGTGATAAATAAAATAAATGAAGACTCATTTTTGTATTAGTCTTAATAATTACTTACATTGATAATGGAAGTGATTGCTTACGATGTAGCAAACCACATTTACAAAGGTTGGTATAAGTAACATTAAAGAAGGAAACCTGGTATGGGCATAATATCCAGAAACATGAGAAGTAGCCTTTAAAAGAGTAGTACAAACTTTTGTAAAAGAAACAGATACAATACTTTATATTAAAGTAGCTGGAGAAGTTATAGAGGCTACGGAGCAACATGTATTTTATATAGATAACGTAGGCTGGATACCAGCAAGCATGATTGAAGAGGGAGATGTAGTAGTTCTTCGGTCAGGTGATAAGTCTACAGTTGAGAAGATAGATGAAGTAGTTCACAATGAACTGATAACTGTATATAACTTTGAGGTTGAAGATTTCCATACTTATTTTGTATCTGATGCTAGTGTGTTGGTACATAATACTGCATCATGTGCAGAAAAAACATATCAGACTTATACAAAAACTAATCTAAAAACAGGTGAAGTATACTCTGGTAGAACAAGTGGAAAAGGAAATCCCCTTGATAATGTTAAAAAGCGTGATGCTAACCATCATATGAATAAAAAAGGATTTGGTCCAGCAGTACTTGATAAAAGTTCAAAGAATAAAAATGCTATACGAGGAAGAGAACAACAATTAATTGATATGCATGGTGGAGCTAAATCAATGGGGGGACTTCAGGAAATGCTGTTAATGGTATAAGTAAAAAGAATAAAAATAGACAAAAATACCTTCGTGCAGAAAGAAAGGAATTTGGTTAAAATGAGAAAAAAAAGATTAAAACTGGGAGATATCTACGAGATATCTTTACCAAATGGAATGAATGCTTATGGACGTCTTTATAAAGAATCAACATTAGCAATATATGAGAAGATATGCTCAAATGTAGATGAATTATCTCAAAATGAAAAATATAAGTTTTTTGTAGGAGTTTATACAGATTTATTACAAGATGGTATTTGGAAGATTGTTGATAATCGTCCGTTTAGTACAGATGAAGACGCTTGGCCACCACCTCAATCTATAAAGGACTGTATTAGTGGAGGATATTCTTTATATATTAAAGGTGAGATAATACCATCTACTGAGGAAGTATGTAAGGATTTGGAACGTGCTGCAGCTTGGGATAGACATCATGTGGTAGATAGAATTATGGGGATTGATATATGGAATCCAGATTGATATTCTATAGATTAATTAAGAAAATAGGAGGAATTTACAATGAGTAATATATTGAAAAATAATGAAGCAAAAGAAATTGAAGTGCTTATTCAATTTAATGAGAAGCTTGACCCAATTGATGTGGAGGACTATTATGAGGAACCGTTAGAAGAATTTTTGAATGAAAATGGTTATGGTGAAATTGTTGGTGGAGGTACTATGCAATCACCAACAGGTGAAATAGAATTTTTTGATATTCAGGTATTAATTTATGATAGCAATTACACTATGAAAATTGTAGATGAGATAAAGATGAAACTGGAAAGTTTAGGAGCAGCAAAAGGTTCCTTTATAGAAATTGAAGGTAAAGAAGAAAAAATATCATTTGGTAAAAGAGAAGGATTAGCTATTTATTTGGATGGTGTAAATCTTCCTGAAAATGTATATAAAGAATGTGATTCTAATTATGTTGTTTCTGAAATATTTAGATTAACAGGTTGCAATGATGATATTATAAGATTTTGGGAAGGTGATACAGAAACAGCTATATATTTTTATGGGGAATCTTTTGATAATATGAAAAGAGATATTTTTGAATTTGTTAATACATATCCATTGTGTAAATGTGCTAGGATAGTTCAAATAGCATAAGCGTATTAAAATTACTTATAACTCATACTCAAATATAGTAGTAATATTATACATTAAAAGTATCTAAAATTAGATATTGTACATTATGTTAATTGTTTTCAATAGTTATTTATTAATACGAAGTACTCCTAAAAGATTGAAAAATAACTACTTACATAGAGATAACTCACTAAATTAGTTAGTTATCTCTATGTTAACGTATTTGTGTATAATACGTATAGAACGAAAAAGTAAGTTTTAGGAACAAATAGTAAAGGAAAAACAGTAATATACTAAAAGTAGTGATTGATAGTAAAGGAAATGTAATCACAGCATTTCCTAAAAATTAGGAGGGACTATATGAATTTTTATATTGGTAATTCTGTTAAAGATATTAATTTAAATAATAAAAATATTGAATTTAGTGATGAATTAATTGAATATATTTACAATTCAAGGGACAAAGTTTTATTTGACATGAGCAAACTGTATGATATTGATCCGTATGATGATGTAGTAATTTTAGCAGATGATATTCAATTAATAATTAATACATGTAAGAGTATACTAGTTTCAACAATATTAAAAGATGCTAGAGAATCAGAAATATGGACTATTATGTTGAATGAATTGATTAATATGGCACAACAAGCCTTATCAATGGAAACTGGAATAGTGTCAATTGGTGATTAAAAATAATATTGTTTATTATATACTAAGCATGATATATATATTAAAATCGACGGACTTGATAGAAAGCTTAATGTTTTTTATTAAGTCCATTATATTAAAGTTTTACATGGAGGATTATATAAAATTATAGTATTACATGTATTAGCACACATTTAGCACACAATTATAATTAAGTTTGAAGAAAAATAAAAAAGCTATATGAAAAATGGAACTGACGTAATTAAGCAATATACACAAATAGAATGTATAATAAAAAATAAAATTTACTAAAAAAATATATGTTAGAGTATCCCCTCATCTCCACCATTCAAACCCTCGAAAACGAGGAAAAGAGGGGTTGTCTCAAAATGATTTTAAAATCATAAAAGAGGCAACTCTTTTTTATGACTTTATACCTAGGATAATTTAATATATTTTACGTTATTTGTTAAATTAGATTATATTTGGACATGACAAAATAGGATATCTATAAATATCCCATATAATGTAAATATTTAAGCTATCGCTTTTGTATAAAAAGTTACACCTAATCTATTTTGTTGAATTTTATTATGAAGTTTATTTAAATTGTAAGCAAGTGCTAAAAGTGTAAATTCTACTTTTACATTTTTCTTACCTCTAGTTAAAAATCTTCTAAAATTATGATTTTCTTTTATTACCGCAAATGCACCTTCAACTTGTATAGATCTATTCATTCTAGTTAAAATACCAAACTCACTTGTTATATTATCTTGTGATTGTTTTCTTTTTGTTATAAATACAGGAGATACTTGTATCCTTTTATTACCCTTTGCTTTTGTATATTTTAATTTAATAGGACAGTCATTACAATTTTCACATTCATATATTTTAGCTTTCGAAATATATCCAGATTTTGATTTTCTCGTAGTTGTAGCTATAAATTTTAATTCTTTATTATTAGCACAAGTATAAGTATCAGCTATTTTGTTATAAATCATATTTTCTCTTTTACCAATATTATTCTTAAACTTTTTACTCTTTGTATTTTCATAATTTTGTGGTTTTATAAATGATTTTTGATTATTTTCTTCTAAATAAACATAATTTTCTTCACTTTCATAACCAGCATCAGCTATTATATTTTCATATTTAGCCGGAAGGCTTTCGCCTAATTTATCTAAAAATGGAATAAATGTAAGTTGATCTGATCTTTCACTAGAAATATCAACTCCAACTATATATTCACCCTCAACTCCTATCTGAATATTATATCCAGGTTTTAATTGAGCATTTTTCATGTGATCATCTTTCATATGCATAAATGTAGCATCTATATCTGTCTTAGAAAAACTATTTCTTCCATTAAAAATAGAATTATATAAATCATATTTAGACTGTCTTTCTAAGTATTTATTGGCTTCCTCTATTAATTTTTGAAGTTCTGTTTTTCTCTTGCCTTTGCCATAAACAAATTCTATATTTGATGATAATTTTATAGAGTTTAAAAATTCTAAAATTTCATTGAGTAATTTACATTTAAGTGTATTTTCAACAATTGAAAAGTTTTTATTGAATTTATCATTTATATTTTTAATAAATAATTTTATGGCTTCGCCTAATTTTATTTCATTTTTGCTTACTGTTTTTTTCCACACAAAAGTGTATTTATTGGCGTTAGCCTCAATTTTTGTACCATCTATAAATAGATTTTTTAATTCAAGTTCATTATTTTCATATAACTTTATAATAAATTGATTAAATAAATCATCAAGTATAATCTCTAATCTTCCCGTTCTAAATCTTACAATATTATTATGATCAGGAGCTTTAAAACCTTCTAATAGCCACATAAAATTTACATCTCTTTTACAGGCAAGTTCGATTTTTCTACTTGACCAAATATCATTCATGTATGCATAAATTAATATTTTGAATAGGATTTTAGGTGGAACTGCAGGATTTCTCCCATTTTGGGAGTACGCCTCGTATAATTTTTTATAATCTAATTCCTCCATCATTAGGCTTAGCAATCTCACTGAATCATCCTCTGGTATTAATACATCCAAATCTATAGGTAATTTTAATTGATAATTTTCTGAGATTTGGGAATAATTTTTATATAAAGTGAAGTTTTGAATACTTTAAGTGTACACAAAAGGGATGAACTTTATGTGAGTTCATCCCTTCCTTTTTGTGGAACTATCTTTTTATTTTGAGACAGCCACTTTATTTTACTTTTTATAAATATTTTATTAGTACTTACTAAAATTGTTTCTTACATTCAGTAAATTCATAAATATCCATCAATGCCTCACCAAATCTTTGATAATGCACTATTTCTCTTTGGCCTAAAAAACGTAATACATCTTTTAAATCACAATCATCAGTTAAATTTAGCAATTGGTAATAAGTTGCCAATGCTTTTTGTTCAGCAGCCATATCTTCATGCAAATTAGTTACAGCATCTCCAAAGGCATTAATATAAGATGTTGTAAAATTTACGCCATTAGCATCTACTGGTTGTAGTCCATGTCCAAAAGTTGCATAGTTTGGTCCAAATCCAGCAGCCTTAAGCTCTTCAGGAGTACATTTACGAGTTAATTGATATAAAATAGAAGATATTATTTCAACGTGAGCCATCTCTTCTGTACCTATGTCAGTTAAAAGTCCACGAGATTTTCCAGTTGGCATAGTATATCTTTGTTGAAGATATCTAATTGCAGCTGCAAGTTCTCCATTAGGTCCTCCTAGCTGAGCAAGTATAAGTTTAGCCATCCTTGGATCTGAATTTTTTATGTTAACGGGGTATTCCAATGTTTTTTGGTAAATCCACATATTAACTTGACCTCCTTTAAGTGTTAAAAAATTAAATTAATCTTTATATTGTATAAATCTAATTATAGAATTCATTGTCCCATGGCCAAGGATTACATACCCATTGCCAAGGGCTTGAGCCTGGCACATAGCCAAAGTTAGTCAATGGTCCATATTCACATTCATAGGCTTCCTTAGTTTGCATAAATTTACGTAAGTATGTGTTATATGAATCTAGAGCATTTTCATCATGTGGGTTATTATCTAAATATAAATTTAATTCTATACAAGCAAATTGATACTCTAAAAGTCTATTTAAAAGTTCTTTTTTATTTGATTTCATGACTATTTTTTACACTCCTTTTTGGCCATAACCCTATTTTTAGGATTTTTATATAGCCATTCGTTGTAATTATTTGACTCTACTAAATCTAGTTCTGGGAATAAAGTTCCTCTTAGCAAAGCTATATCTAAATCATAGTATTTGTTATAAACTTGACGGTTTATATATGGTCTAGCTAATTCACAGCCAGAAATTTGTATGATGTCTTTATAGTTATCCATAATCATTCTCCTTAATTAAATTTTTTATATATTTACTAAAAAGTAGTATTTTAAGTTAAATTTTGGTAAACTTCTATTTGATATATAATATGTAGGGATTTTAGTATTTGTGATTTTATTTGATAAAAAACTGCATAAAACGACAATATGAAATTTTATTATAAAAGAAATCTATTAGAATACAAAAAGCAATAAATACAATATTTTTATTTAACTATATATATCTTAAATAAGCTTAAAACCAACAGTTGAAGTATAAATCTGTACATCATATTATTGTGTACAGAAATATGTTTTGGGTTAATATGAATGTAAGAGAAAATTCAAATTAGATGGATGTATCAAATTTTATTTTGAAACATCAGTGTTTATGCGGATGATACCATTGGTGTCATGCATGTGACGTTGCGATTCTTTATATTTTTCACGCCTTTTGTTACTTTTGAATTAGCATAATGGCAAAAGAGAATAAGAAAGGACGTGGGAAAATGAAAAAGAATGAAAAGAGATTATTAATTTTAGGAATTATGTTAGTGATAGCATTTACTATTTGGACATTATTAATAAAGACGGTAGATGTTGAGCCCCTTGGACAAAATGGAACTGATATAGGTTTTGCAACATTTAACTGTTGGTTTCATAAATTAACAGGTGTGCATATGACAATCTATACAATCACTGATTGGTTGGGACTTGTACCAATATTTATCTGTATCATATTCGGTGGAATTGGATTTGTTCAATTAATTAAGAGAAAAAGTCTTTTTAAAGTGGACTGTGATATTATATTATTGGGGATATATTACATTATAGTAATTGGGTATTATCTTATTTTTGAGATGATTCCTATCAATTATAGACCAATACTAATCGAAGGATTTATGGAAGCTTCGTACCCATCATCGACAACACTTCTTGTATTAAGTGCAATGCCAACACTTATTTATTAGGTTAATTATAGATTAAAAAACGATGCACTTAAAAAAATTATTAGTATTTCAGCAATTTTATTTTCTATATTTATGGTAATAGGAAGACTGGTTTCAGGAGTTGAGAAAAAATAGAGGATTTACGAAGGAAGAATTAGCACAGGTTTTATATGTGTCCAGAACTGCCATTTCAAAATGGGAATCAGGAAGGGGATATCTAAGTATTGACTCATTAAAGGAAATATCAAATTATTTTGGTGTAACAATTGATGACTTGCTATTTGGAATGGTAGATTTATTTTCCTTTATACTTATAGTTTTATCACTTTACCCAAAGCCAATTAATGGATATATTTTTTCGGTAAATCTTTTCTCACACACTGAAACAACATGGCTTAATCGCTGGATTTACTGGATTATGTTTATTATTCTTATCATGGTTGGAATAGTGAAAATTGTGCTAACACAATTTAAAATTGAAAAAGGATATAAAAATATTTATATATAACATAGCAGGGTATATTTTTAGTATATAAAAAATCTATACAAAATACGCATTATAGGAGAGAGTAAGTATGTTAAATCAAAAAACAATAGAAATCGTAAAAAGTACAGTACCTGTGTTAAAAGAGCATGGACTAGAAATAACAAAAACTTTCTACAAAACAATGTTTACAAATAACCCAGAAGTAAAAGAAATGTTCAATATGGATAAACAAGAATCTGGAGAACAACCAAAAGCATTAGCAATGACAATATTAGCAGCAGCTCAAAATATAGATAATTTAGAAATATTATTACCAGCAGTAAAAAAAATAGGCAGCATTCATGTAAATTCTAATGTAAAAGCAGAACATTATCCAATAGTAGGTAAAAATTTACTATTAGCAATAAAAGAAGTACTAGGGGACGTGGCAACAGAAGAAGTATTAAATGCATGGGCAGAGGCTTATGAAGTAATAGCAAAAGTATTCATAGATGTAGAAAAAGATATATATATAGATAAAATATGTAGAGATAATCAAATACATCAAAGAATGTAACTTATTAAAAAAGCTCCTTAACGTTTTGATAATTTTATCATTACTAATAAAGGAGCTTTTATAATGTTTACTAAATTTAGTACTATAAAAATAAAATTATATATGAATATTGACTGTAAAAGAAATATATGATAACATGAGTTAATTGATAATGATTATCAATATATGTAGGAGGATTATATTAAAAATGAAATTAGGTAAGTTAAGTAAAAAATATTAATAACAAGTGTAATACTAAGCAGTATAGCTCTTGTTGGATGTACTACAAATAATAGTACAAATAAAGAAAATAATAGCAGTGATAATCAAATTACTGTACAACATAAATTAGGAACTACAAAATTAAATAGCAAGTCTAAAAAAATAGCAGTACTTGAATTATCATTTTTAGATTCTCTTCATAATTTAGATATAGACCCAGTGGCTATAGCTGATGATGGAGAATCTAACAAAGTAACAGATGTTACAAATGGTGAAAAAATAGATTATGTATCAGTAGGTGATCGTAAAGAACCAAATTTAGAAGAATTAAGTTCAATGGATTTAGATTTAATAATAGCAGATACTAGCAGACATAGTGAAATATATGAAGATTTAAACAAAATAGAACCAACAATAGTATTAGATAGTATTGATTCTTCATATGATGAATACATAGAAAATTTTGAAACTATTGCAGAAATTGTTGGTAAAGAAGATGTAGCAAAAGCTAAAATAGAAGAAGCTGAAAAAGTATTATCAGATGTTAAAGATAAAGCGAAAGATAAAGTATCCGATGAAGAGGTATTAACTGTATCACCAAAGAACGATGAATATACAGCACATACTTCAAGTTCATTTGTAGGACAAGTTTTAGAAAAAGCTGGTTTTAAAAATGCAATTCAAAGTGATGATAGAGAAGCATCTTTATCTTTAGAACAATTAGTTGAAATAAATCCAGACATAATTGTTTATATGAGAGATGATATAGATACAACTATATATACACAGTGGAAAAATACTCAGTTATATAAATCATTAGATGCAGTTAAAAATAACAAAGTATATACAACTGTAGCAAGAGGTCCATGGACTCAATATAGAGGATTTATTTCTGTAAATACATTAACAAAAGAAATGTCAGGCTGGTTATTAAATAACTAGAAAATAAATAGACAACTAGAAGGTTATTCATATGGATAGTGTAAAAAAGAGTAAATTTATAGGATTTGCATTTGCAGGTATATTTGCAGTGGCAATGTTATTATTAATAGATATTTTAATTGGAATGAGCCATATAGGAATAAAAGAAATTATTGATTCTATTATAAATTATAGTGGTAGCAAGCAAGATTTAATAATAAGAACTGTTAGACTACCACGTGTATTACTTTGCATATTAATAGGAGCATCTATGGCTATTTCAGGATTAATTATGCAAAATTTAACTAGAAATCCCCTTGCATCACCGCAAATTTTAGGGATAAATTCAGGAGCAACATTATCGGTAGTTGTAATAATGGTATTTTTCCCTTTATTAGGATATAAGGCTAAAATATTAGGTGCATTTTTAGGGGCTGGAGTTATAGGATTATTTGTTCATGTAATTGGAACCGTTAAGAATTTATCTCCACTAAAAATAACACTAGTGGGGATAAGTATACAACTATTTTTAAGTTCTATAACAAAGTCTATAATGTTATTTAATGAAAGTAAAACATCTGATTTAGTATTTTGGATGATTGGAGGAGTCCATCATGCACAATTCATACATATAATGGCTATATTACCATGGTTTATTTTATCTATAATTTTAACGATATTAATATCTAATTCTATGGATACTTTAAAAATGGGAGATAGTGTAGCTATTAGCTTAGGTGAGAATGTTAAGTTAACAAAGACTGTGGCTACAATAGTGGTAATTTTATTATCAAGTTCATCTGTTGCAATAGCAGGCCCGATATCTTTTATTGGATTGATAACACCTCATATAATTAGTAAACTTGGAGGTCGAAACTTCAGACAAAACTTTATATTATGTGGAATATATGGTGCAAATTTACTTTTACTATCGGATATAATATCTAAGCTTTTAAAATATCCTTATGAGTCACCTGTAGGAACAGTAACATCATTTATAGGAGCAGTATTTTATATATTCCTAGCTAATAAAGAAATGAAAAGAGGTGGAGTAAGTGAAAAATAAAAATACATTGATATTTACAATAAGCATAGTAATGCTATTAGTAATATCTTTCATAAGTTTACTCTTTGGAAGTAAATCTTTAAATATAAGTAATGTATTTGATGCAATTTTTAATTACTCCAGTTCTAGATATTCTTTTATTGTGTTTGAATATAGAATTCCTAGATTGCTAATAGCTATGATAGTGGGAATGAGTTTGGCTATAGCAGGAGCTATTTTTCAAGGTGTTCTTAGAAATCCTCTAGCTTCAACTGATGTTTTAGGAATAGGAAAAGGAGCAGGTTTTTTTGCATGTCTTGTCATAAGTCTTAACTTAAAAAGTAGTATATCTATAGCAGCTATGATTGGCGGACTTATGGTAGGTATTATTATTTATTTACTAACTAAAAAGACTAATTTTAAAAATACAAGTATAGTTATAATGGGTATAGCTATGAGTGCATTATTTGATGCAGGTATTCAATATTTGAATATAAGTAATTCAGCCAATGTGCAAACAATACTTCTTTGGTTAACAGGTAGTGTATGGGGAAGATATTGGGATGAGGTTCAAATATTAATTCCTTATGTAGCAATCTTTGTACCATTAGCTATAATTTTAGCTAATAAAATAGATATTTTATCTTTAGGTGATAAAGTAGCCATAAACTTAGGAGAAAATATACTTTTATTAAGAGTTGGACTTTTATTAATAGGAATAATACTTACAGCTAGCAGCGTAAGTGTAAGTGGAACTATAGGTTTTGTGGGACTTATAGCGCCACATATAGCAAAAACTTTAGTAGGATATAAACACAGGTTAGTTATTCCACTAAGTGGACTTATAGGTGCAAATCTTTTAGTAATTTCAGATATTATAGGTAGAACTATAATATCTCCAATGGAAATACCAGTAGGAATAGTAACAGCTATTATAGGAGCACCATATTTCTTATATTTATTATTAAGAAAAAAAGCTAATTAGAAAGGTAGTGATAATAATGAGTTTAGATATAAAAGATTTAGTTTTAGGATATGAAGACAAAAAAATAGTTAACAATATAAATTTATCTATACCAAAAGGTAAAATTACTATCTTAATTGGTGCAAATGGTTGCGGTAAGTCAACGTTACTTAGTGGTATGAGTAGATTATTAACACCTAAAGAAGGAAGTGTATTATTAGATAATGTATCTATACATGAGTATAAACCAAAGGAATTAGCTAAAAGGCTGGCTATATTGCCACAAGGCCCAATAGCACCAGAAGGGATAACAGTAAAAGAACTTTGCTATTTTGGTAGAAATCCATATAAAAGCATATTTGGCACAAGGTCTCAAAAAGATGAAGAAATGGTTAATTGGGCAATTAGAGCAACTGGTCTTGAAGATTTTGAAAATAGACAGTTAGATTCTTTATCAGGGGGACAAAGGCAACGTGCGTGGATTGCCATGGCTTTAACTCAAGATACAGATGTTCTTTTGCTTGATGAGCCTACAACATATTTGGATTTGGCTCATCAAATAGAGATTTTAGAATTATTAAAGGATTTAAATAATAAAACTAAGAAAACAATAGTTATAGTTATACATGAGTTAAATCATGCGGCTAGATATGCTCATAATCTTGTTTGTATGAAACAAGGAAATATATATTCTCAAGGAGAAGTAGAGGATGTATTTAATGAAGACATGTTAAGAGATGTTTTTGGAGTAGATAGTATAGTAATTTCTGATCCAATTACGCAAAGACCTATGTGTATACCCAAATAATAAGAAACTACTAAGTTTGAATAAAGTGGCCCCCTTGTCAAGGACAAAAGAAAAAACACATGGCTAAGACGCCATCAAAAGCTGATTTCTAAATTGAATAGGAGTCAGCTTTTTTAAATTCCATTGTTATCTGAAATTATTATAATAATCTATATAGTCATCTACTAAAATCTGCAACTCTTCAAATGTATTACAATTTTTACAATCAATCTCATATTTCATATGATTATAGATAATTCCTTAATTTCTTTACTTGAAGATATTTTTTACTTATAAAAAATCAACTCCTTTATAAATATTTTATATAAAAATAAATCTTATACAAGTAGACACGTTTTTTTATCGTGTCCACTGTATAGGATCCACTTTAGAAACTTAGTAATTTTTATTTTAAAGTTTCATAAATATTTCACATAAGCAAATTATAATATTTTTAGAAAATCAAACAGAGGAGGAAAACAATGAATGCATTTAAAAGATCAATTTTATATATAACAAGAAAGAAAAAGAAAAGTCTTATAATGTTATTTATATTATTTGGTATAGCAACAGCTGTTTTAAGTGGAATTTCTATCAAAAAAGCAGCAACAGTAGCAAGACAAGATTCAAATAAAGGTATTTCAAACATATTTGAACTTCAAACAAATCTCGCTACAAACTTTGATGGACTAATTCCAGAAAGCTTAGTTAATAAAATATCTAAAGTGGATGGAATAAAAAATTATGATGGTATAATTGGCGGTTCAGGAATGGACTTTAAGAACATAAGCAGTGTTGACCCTGCAAATAATATGATTCAATACAATGAAGAAGAATACAAACATCTTTTTTCAGTAGAAGGACATACATCAACACAATACGATACTAAATTTACAAGCAAATCACTAAGACTAGTAGAAGGAAGACACCTTGTAGCAACAGATAAAAATAAAGTATTGATACACAAGGCTTTAGCTGAAAAAAATAAATTAAAAGTTGGAGATAAAATAAAAGGAACAAAAAATACTGTAGATTACAGAGCAACTAGTGATTCACCAAATGAATATGACCTTGAAATTGTAGGTATCTTTGAAAGTGAAAACACAAAAAGAGAAGGAAGTCAGTTAGAAATTCCAGAAAATCTTATAATATCAGATATAAACACTTTAAAAACTTTATATGGATATTCAGATGGTCAAATTCAATATACAAGCGCTGTATATAACACTAGCAAAAATGTAGATGACGTAATTTCAAGTCTTAATAAAATTTCAGAAGACTGGAGTTTATATACAATATTAAAAAGTGAAGATACTTTTTTAGCATTATCAAAATCATTTGATGCTATGGAAAAAATTATAAATATAATTTTAATAGGAGCGATTGTAGTTGGTATAATAATACTTTCACTAGTTTTAGCATTTTGGATTCAAGGAAGAGTGCATGAAACAGGAATATTACTTTCTGTAGGAGTTCCAAAGTTCAAAATTATTTCACAATATATCATAGAATTACTGCTTATAGCTACTATAGCTTTTGGAGCTTCTTTCTTCTCAAGCAAAGCAATCTCACAAAGTATGGGCAATGCAATAGTTAGCCAAGCCAGCAAACAAGCTATACAAGAAGTTCAACAAGGATTTGGGGGATTCTCTTTAGGAGCTGATGCAAATAGTTCTTTAGCAACTCAAACTGCAGATGAAATTGATGTAGATGTAGAATTGAAAGAAGTTGCATATGTTTATTTAATAGGAACAGCTATAATTATAACTTCAGTAATGATATCTTCAAGATCGATAATTAAATTAAAACCAAAAGAAATATTGTCAAAAATGAGCTAGGAGGAAGACAAATGTCAATTTTAGCATTAAATAAGGTTAACTATTCATATAAAAATGGAAAAAAAGTTTTAAATGATGTAAGTATAGAATTTGAAAAAGGAAAGTTTTACACTATTTTAGGAGTTTCAGGCTCAGGAAAAACAACCCTACTATCTTTATTAGCAGGTCTAGATGAACCTAGTAGCGGACAAATATTATATAATAATGAAGATATAAAAGCAAAGGGATATGAAAATCATAGAAAAAATAATATTTCATTGATTTTCCAAAACTATAATTTAATTGATTATATGACACCTTTAGAAAATATAAGAATCGTTAATTCAAAGGCTGATAAAAGAATATTGAATGACTTGGGATTAAAGGATGATGAAATTAATAGAAATGTATTAAAATTATCAGGTGGACAACAACAAAGAGTTGCAATTGCAAGGACTCTTGCAGCAAATTCACCAGTAATACTAGCAGATGAGCCAACGGGAAATTTAGATAGCGATACAGAAGATGAGATTATAGAAATATTAAAAAAGAATGCTCATCAACAGGGAAAATGTGTAATTGTTGTCACTCATAGCAAGGAATTAGCAAAAAAATCAGATGTCATACTTGAATTAAAAGATAAGAAATTGACATACTAAAAAAAGAGATTAGGTTTTGCCTAATCTCTTTTTTTAGATTTTAAAATACATTCTTAATATTCCTAATATAAGAAGGTGAACAGGATAAAACCAATAATTTATAATTTTATTTTGATTACCACGTTTTCCGTTATATGTAAGAACAAGACCAAACCCTAGTATAGACCAAAGTGTTTTAATTAAAGTAAGGTATCCAAGAGCACAACCTATAACAAGATTATTATAGAAAATATAAAATAAGTAGACGATTATTATTGAGTAATGCTCGTAGTCTAATCCAAATTGCATAGATATAAATGATGAAATAAGAATTAATACTACTGATGAGAAATACCATAAAATACTAGGTTTATTTTTTAATTTACTTTTTAGTATGTCTATAATCCATATTGTTATAAGAGATAATGCTAAAGTAAATAAAACATTGTTTGCTCTTGTATTAAAAAATGTGCGGGAGAAAAACATATCAAATGGTATTTCTGATATAACTGCAAATATTAATAAGTTTGCAAGATATTTTTTTCGACTTTTTGTTTTGAAAAATCCTTCAACAATGAAAAATGCGAATAAAGGAAATGCAATTCTTCCAATAACATCAAAAAAATCACTTATTTCTAAAAGTAATCCTCCATCTAAAATAGGATATATTAAAGCTTTGTTTACATGGTCAATTAACATAGATAAGAAGGCGATATATTTTAATTGTGCACCAGATAGCAATTTTATATTATCTAGTCCCTTCTTTTCAAGTTTTATTGTTTTTATCATAAATTTAATCCTTTCTAAATCTTTTGTTTTTTACAGTATAATATACACAAATACTCATATCAATAATTTTTTATTAGGAAAAAAATGGTTAAAAATATTGTGTTTAATTATAGCTAATATCTACTAAATTTATGGTGAAATTTAGAATATAAAGAATACGTTATAGATTAAAAAATAAATTTATCAAAAAATGTATAATTTAATTGCTAAAAAATGATATAAATGGTAGAATAATGTATAAATTAAATAGGTAAACCTAGGGAAATCTAGGGACACAAAGCTATAGGGACTAAGGTTATTAACTATGTCAGCCAGTTGCCAAAGGGTACATTACAATACTTTTTGTTTTAAACTTAGTATTAATGTCAAGTGTATACTTTTACACGAAACATTAAATTATTAGGCTAGATTTAAGTTACTCTTTTTGAGTAACTTTTTTTATTAATGTACTTCTGAGGAGATTATAAATCATTCGGGAGGAGAAAAATGCATAAAAAAAGAATAGCAGCCTTAACATTGGCAGCAATAATTTTTAACTTTTCATCAAACACTGTAGGAGTTTTGGCTCATGAAGTAGAACAAATTAAGCCGAAACAAGGTATATCAAGTAAAAAGGATGTACAATCAAATCAAGCTAAAGTTAGTAAATTTGATTTACTTAACAACAAAAATTTAGAAAAATACAATAAAGTTTTTAAATTAGACAAATCTAAAATAATCGCAATAAACAACAATGGTGGTAATTATCCAGCATCAGAGCTATATAAAGCTATTGATAATAATTTTAGCACTCATTGGGAAACAGGAAGATACAATAGAGAAGACTTTGAAAATGAAGTGACACTTACATTAGATGAGGTTACAAGTTTAGATAGAATAGTATATGGAGCAAGACAAGATGGAGCAAAAGGTAAAGGTTTTGCTGAGAAATTTGAAATATATGCTTCACTAACAGATGACCAAGATGACTTTACTTTAGTAAGCCAAGGTGGATACTCAGGTTCTACTGGAGATATCGTAGAAATAAAATTTGAAGAAACTAAATTTAAAAGAATAAAATTTAAATTTAAAAAAGCTAATCAAAATTGGGCATCAGCTTCAGAATTTATGCTTTATAAAAAAGATACACTATCTGAAACTATAAATGATTTATTTACAGATGGTACTATGACTAAATTAAAAGATAAATACAACAGTATAGATGTAATAGATAAATTGGAAGATGAAGTAAATAAACATCCACTAAAAGATGATTTAGAATATGCAATAAATCTAGCAAAAGAGATATTACAAGGAGACAAAGATTATTCAGATAGAACTTTTACGTTGACACAATATGGAGATACTCATGCAAAAGCAAGAAATACATTAGGAATGTCTAGATTTGGAACAGATTTACAATCTACTGGTATAGTAGCGAAACCAGGAGAAGTATTCAAAATTTATGTTGAGGCTCAAGAAGGTGCACCCCTTCCTAAAATAGCATTTACCCAACAAGAAGGACATTATAATAATTGGAAAAGAGAGTATCAATTAAAAAGAGGGCTTAATGTTATAACAGTTCCTGAAATTTATAATAATTCATGGACAAACAAACCTGTAAAAGGTGGTGCTGTTTATTTAATAAATAAATACACATCAAGTGAGCAAGGAAAAGCTCCAATAGTTCGTATTGAAGGTGGAGAAGAATTTCCTTTATTTAATGTAGGAGATGATAAAGAAGCTTTTTTAGAAAAACTAAAAGCTTATAAAGTAAAATTAGAAAAAGACCCTGAAAATACAGTTGATATATATGAATTTAATACAAAAAGATTTATGTATACAGGAACAACAAAAGCTGCATATCAAGTATATGTAAATGAAGGTGTTGATGTTGATGAAAGTGTTGATGTTTGGAATAAACAAATACAAGATGCTTTTGATTTTGCTGGATTAAAAGATGATAAAAGTGATCCGACAAATGATTCTACAAATGTTAGAACAACAGTAAGATTAATGCAACCATATGGAGCTGCATATGCTGCGGGAGACCATGTTGGTATTCAAAGACATATCCAGGAAATAGCATTAAGAACAGACCAAGATAGTATTAATAGTATACTTTGGGGGATGATTCACGAAGTTGGTCACCAAATGGATATATCATCTAGAGAACTTGGTGAAATAACAAATAACATGTTTTCAAATAATGCATATATGAAAAATAATGCAGGTGATAGAGTTCCATATAATGAGTTATACAATTTATTAGCTCCAGATGATTCATCACAAAATTTTGATGATATTAGTTATAGCCAAAGATTAGGGATGTTTTGGCAACTACAATTAAAGAAAGATACATATTGGCCAGAACTAGAATCGCTTTATAGAAAAAGAAAGCCAAGTGTTAGAAATGAGCAGGAAAAAAGAGATACAATAGCATTGTATTCATCAGAAATTTTAAATATGGATTTAACTAAATATTTTGAAAAATACGGATTTAAAATATCTGATAGTTGCAAAGAAAAATTAAAACAATTCTCTAATGATTGTGAAAAAATCTGGTACTTAAATGGAAATGCATTAAGTTATAAAGGGAATGGATTTGAAAATAAAAATACAGGTTTAGATGTTTCTTTATCAAAAACTGATGCAGGTATAAGGCTTAATATGGATATAAACCAAGATATGAAAAATGACTTACTTGGATTTGAAATTATCAAAAATGGAAAAGTAATTGCATTTACTACATCAGGTACTTATACAGATACTAAAGCTAAAGACACAAATGAAAACATCGAATATGAAGTTGTTCCATATGCATTAAACTTATCAACGGGAGATAAAGTTCAGCTAAACTCATTAAAACCAAGTATAAGTGTTCAACAAAAGAAATTGACATTGAAATTAAATGAAAAATTTGATGCTAAAAGTTATGCAAAAGCATTTACAAATGAAGGCGAAGATATAACAGAGTCATTAAAAGTTGAGAGCAATGTTGATACTACGAGAGGTGGAAATTACGAAGTAAAATATATAATAACTGAAAACAATACAAATATAGAAAAAATAATGAAAGTTGAAGTGGTAAGTGATTACGATTATTTATCAGATTTTGAATGGAAATCAGCTACAACTTCATGGGGAACACCAAGAAGAAATTCTAATATACAAGGTAGAATAAATTCAACAACTAAAAAATTTGAAAAAGGTTTTGGAATTCATGCAAATGGAAAAATAACTTATGATTTATCTGATAAAGAATATGATAAATTTGAGGCGTTAGTAGGTATTGATTCTTCAGCTATACAACCAAATAATAATTCAAGTGTAACATTTAAGATAATAGCAGATGGAAAAACATTAGCAACTACAAATGTTATAGGATATTATGATAATTTAGCTTATATAAGTGTACCAATATCGGGTGTTAAAGAATTAATAATAGAAGCAAATGATGGTGGAAATGGAAATACAGCAGACCACTGTATAATAGTTAATCCTAAATTAACTACAAACAATGGTAAACCAAAGATAACTGCAAATGAAAAGTTCTTAAAACTTGGTGACACATTAGATGAGATGAAAGATATTAAAGCATATGACCAAGAAGATGGAGATTTAACAAAAAATATTACAATTGAATCAAACAACTTTGTTCCAAATAAAATTGGTAGATATGAAATTGTATACAAAGTAAAAGATTCAAATGATAATGTTGAAATACAAAAAGGATATGTAACAGTATCGGAAGATTATGTAGTTAAAAAATCTAAATTTGGTAAATTTAATAATTTATCATCGTATAATGATGAATTTAAATTACCTATAGCATCTGTAACAAATAACGCAGGTCATTATGGAAATAGTAAAATAACTAATGCAATAGATGGAAATATAAATACTCATTGGGAAACTGGTAATCAAAATAGCGACACATTTAAAAATGAAGTTATATTTGACTTGGGAGAAGTTCAAGAAATAAGTAAAATGGCATATGGTGCAAGAAGAGATGCGTATAATAAAGGTTTTGCAACAAAATTTGAAATATATGTATCTGAAAATGAATCAGGGGATGATTTTTATTTAGCAGGAAGTGGATCATATTCTGGATCACCTAATGACATTGTACAGTTCGACATGAGCAAAGTAAGTGCAAGAAGAGTAAAACTTAAATTTGTAGAAGCTCGTGAAAATTGGGCAAGTTTAAGTGAAGTATCATTCTATAAAGAAGATAAACTAGCTGATAAAATGTCAACTTTATTCAAAGATGAAAATAAAACAGATGTATCAGAAAATTACAATACTTTAGAAAAGGTAGAAGAATTAAGAAAAGAAGTTGAAAATCATCCAGCATATGAATTATTTAAAGTTGAATTAGATAATGCTGAAAAGATAATAAAAGCAAAATACCCAACTATAAAAGTTGAAGATGTAACATATGTTAAGAGAAAAAGTGATTTTAACTTAAAAGATGGCGTTACAGCTAATGACCAAGAAGATGGTAATATAACATCAAAAGTTACTATATTAGATGATGGTGGTTTCTCTTCAGATAAAGTAGGTGAATACACTGTAGTATATAAAGTAATTGATAAAGATTTAAATTCAGTTACAAAAGAAAGAAAAATAATAGTTTATGGAAAAAGTGAATATTTATCAGATATGAACTGGATATCAGCACAATCAGGATGGAGAAGTGTTATAAAAGATAAAGCAGTTGGTACAAATGATAAGATAAAACTTAATATTGATGGAAGTGTTAAAACTTTTGATAAAGGTTTTGGTGCAGCAACAAATGCAGAAATAGTATATGACTTAGAAGGTCAATATGATTATTTCACTACATATGTGGGAACTGATAAAAACTTTGATATGGATAGCACAACTATAAAATTTAGAATTCTTGCTGATGGAAAAGAAGTATATAAATCAGATGTGATTAGAAAAGATACACCAGCAGAATTTGTTAGTTTAGATATTAAGGGAGTTAAAAGACTTGTCTTAATAGCAGATGATGTGGATGGAAATTTAGTAGGTGATTTTGCATCTTGGGCTGATACTAAATTATATCAAAATTATTCAAAACCTGTAATAAAGGGTGATGATGTAATAGTATTTAATACAAAAGAAAAAGTTGACTTACTTCAAGGTATAGTTGCAACAGATTATGAAGATGGAGATATAACTTCAAAAGTTAAAGTAAATACGGATTATAGTTATGGCAAATTTGGTGTATTTGATGTTGTATATTCTGTAACAGATAGTGATAATTTAACAACTAAGTTCACTAGAAAAGTAGCAATTACAGAAGAAGAAACTTATATATCTGACTTAAAGTGGAAATCTGCAACTATAGGTTCGGGAGCCATAGGTATAGATAAATCAGTAAGACAACAAGCAATAAAGATTTTAAATGAAGATGGTTATTATGAAACTTTCACAAAAGGTATAGGAACTCATGCTTATTCAGAAATAGTTTATAATTCAAGTGGATATGATATATTTGATACTTGGGTTGGTATGGACCAATATGTATCAGAAAGAGATGATGCAAGTGTTCAATTTAAAATATTTGTTGATGGAAAATTAAAAGCTCAAACAGGTGTTATGAAAGCTAATACACCAAAAGAACGTTTAGTAGTAGATGTTAGAAATTCTAGTGAAATAAAATTAGTAGTAGATGTGGCAACTAACGGAAATAATTGGGACCATGCCAATTGGGCAGATGCAAGATTTAGAAATGTGCCACAATTTAGTACAGTTCAATTGGAAAAAGCTCTAAAAGAAGCAAAAAAATTAGATTTAAATAATTACACTGAACAATCTATAGAAGTTTTAGAAAATGCCATAAAATTTGGTGAAGATGCTTTAAATTCAACTAATCAAGAAGTAATAGATAGTGCAGTTGAAAGTTTAAACTCTGCTATAGATTCACTAGTAGAATTAAACTTAAATAAAGTAGTAAATATAAAAGATGAATATTTAAAACAAAGTATACAAAAAGAGCTTAATACATCAGGTGAAATAACAATTGGTCAAATGAGACAACTTGTTTCACTAAAAGTATCAAATGCTGAAAGTTTAGAAGGATTACAATATGCTATAAACTTAGAATCTTTAGATATATCATATAATGAAATAAGGGATTTATCACCACTAAAAAATCTTAAAAAATTAACTGATTTAAAGGCAAATCCTCTAGGAGGCTTAATTTCTGGGCGTGTTTATGCTGAAGATAATAAAGCAAAAGTAAGTTTAGATGTTATAAATAGAAATGGTGAAAAATTACTGCCAACATCTGTAGTAGTAAAACATAATAAAACCCATGAATACACTACTTTAGATATAAATGATTGTATGGACAAAAATGGAGTAGTAACAATAGATACAACAGGTTTTGATTCATATATATATACAATTTATTTAGTATATGAAGATAAGGTTGACAACTATACGTCACAATTTATGTTTATGCTTGATAATATATAATATTTATATAAAAGGGCTATCGCAATTGGTGATTAGCCCTTTTGATTAAAACTAATTAGGAGAAGGGTATGTTTAAGAAAAAAATAGCATTATTAAGTTTAGTATCAATTATTTCAAATTTTTCATTGTTTACAACAAATGTTTTAGCATATGAAATAAAAGAAAATTCAAAAAAAATTGCATCAACTGAAGTAATTAAAAAAGATAGTTCGAAAAATAAAAAAACAAGTAAAGCTAAAAAAGTTATTACTGTAGCTCAAAATGGAAATACCCATGCAAAGGCAAGAGATAATTTAAAAATGACTTATTTTGGTACAGATTATCAATCTACAGGAATAGTTGCAAAGCCAGGAGAAGAATTTGTTGTGTATGTGCAAGCTGAGGAAAATGTACCACTACCAACAATTGCATTTAGTCAACATGAAGGATTTTATTCAAATTGGGTGAGATGGTATCAATTAAAGCCAGGTAAAAATGTTATAACAGTACCAGAAATTTATAGCAACTCATGGGAAAAGAAAACAGCAAAAGGTGGAGCTGTATATCTGCTAAATAGATATACAAAAGAAGAACAAGGCAAAGCTCCAGTTGTAACTATTGAAGGTGGAGAAACTTTTCCTTTATATAATGAAGGTGACGATAAAGAACAATTCTTAAAAGAATTAAAAGAATATAAGAAAAAATTAGATGAAGACCCAGAAAATACAGTAGATTTATTTGAGTTTAATACAAATAGAATACTTTACACAGGAACAACATCATCAGCATATAAAGTATATGTAGAAGAAGGGGTGGATATAGAGAAAAGTACAAATAATTTAAATAGCCAAATTCAAGAAGCTTTTGATTTTTCGGGATTAAAAGATGATATATCAGACCCATCAAATGACTCTACAAATATAAAAACAACAATAAGACTTATGCAACCATATGGATTAGCATATGCTTATGTTGATCATGTGGGTATACAAAGAGATTATGAAACATCGATGCTTAAAACAGATAAATCAAGTCTTGGGTCTGTACTATGGGCGACTGTTCATGAAGTTGGTCACCAAATGGACATAGATGCTAGAGCATGGCCAGAGATAACAAATAATATGTGGGCAAACAATGCTCATATAAAACAAGGTTTTGATGATAGAGTTAATTATACTTACATATATAAATATTTAGCTCCAGAAAAATCTCTAAGAGGATTTGAAGAAATGGACTACTTCCAAAAGTTAGGGATGTTTTGGCAATTACAATTAAAAAAAGATACTTATTGGGCTGAATTAGAATCTTTATATAGAAAAAGAAAACCTAGTCCAAATAATTATCAACAGAAAAAAGATATACTTGCAACTTATTCTTCAGAAGTATTAAATATTAATTTAACTTATTACTTTGAAAAATACGGATTTGATTTATCAGATGAATGTAAAGAAAAATTAAAAAAATATCCAACATCAAATGAAAAATTATGGTATTTAAATAGTAGTGTAATGAATTATGAAGGGCAAGGATTTGATAACGTAGATACAAACTTAGATGTAACATTATCAAAATCAAAATCTAATATAAAGCTAACTATGAATATAAATAAATCTATTAAAAATGATTTACTTGGTTATGAAATAATAAAAGATGGAAAAGTAATTGGGTTTACAACAGAAAGCTCTTATACAGATAATGAAGCAAATGATAATAGTAAATATGAAGTAGTTCCTTATGCAAAAAATTTAACAACGGGAAGAAATGTTGAAATAAGTTCATCAACACCAAATATAAGTTTACAACAAGAAAAAGTAACTTTAAAAATTGGAGAAGATTTTAATGCCAAAGATTATGTAAAAGGCTTTACTTATTTTGGTGATGATATTACTTCAAAAATAGAAGTTGATAGTAATGTAAATACTAACGAATGTGGAACTTATACAGTAAAATATACATTAACTAATGAAAATACTACTAAACAAAAAAGTATGGAAGTTGAAGTGGTAAGTGATTATGACTACTTATCAGATCTTTCATGGGAAAGTATAAAAACAGATTGGGGAACTCCAAGAAAAAACGGAAATATTCAAGGTATGACTCATGGGCAAGTCACTAAGTTTAAAAAGGGTATAGGAATACATGCTAATGGAAAAATAACGTATGACTTATCTGACAAAGATTATGATAAATTTGAGGCTTTAGTTGGTATAGATACATCTATAGGTCAAAATGAACATTCAAGTTTAAAATTTAAAATATTAGCAGATGGAAAAACTATCGCATCTACAAATATGATGAATTATGAAGATAATTTAGCTTATATAAATGTGGATGTAGCTGGAGTTAAAGAATTAGTAATTGAAGTTAATGATGGTGGCAATGGAAATACATGTGATCACAGTATAATAGTTAATCCTAAGTTAACAACAAATAATGGTAAGCCTAAATTTAAAGGTGATGATAAAATAGCATTTAATATAAATGACAAAATAGACTTACTTAAAGGAATAAGTGTAACAGATGCTGAAGATGGTGACTTAACCTCAAATATAAAAATGGAAACAGATTATATTGAAGGAAGTACAGGAATATTTAATGTAAATTGCTCTGTAATAGATAAAGATAAAAATAAATCAACATTTACAAGAACAGTAGTAGTTTCTGAAAAAGAGACATATTTATCTGACTTAAACTGGGAATACGGAACGATTGGTTCAGGATATATAGGAAAAGATAAATCTGTAAGAGAAGAAACTATACAACTTTTAAATGAAAATGGAACATATGAAAAATTTAAAAAAGGTATAGGAACTCATGCTTATTCAGAAATAGTTTATGACTCAAGCGGATATGATGTATTTGATACTTGGGTTGGACTTGATAAATTTGTATCAAATCAAAATGCATCGAGTGTTATATTTAAAGTTTATGTAGATGGCGAACTTAAAGCACAAACAGATGTGATGAAATCAAATTCACCAAAAGAACGCTTAATAGTAGATGTTAGAAATTCTAAGAAAGTAAAATTGGTAGTGGAAGAAGCTGACAACGGAGATACTTGGGACCATGCTGATTGGGCAGATGCTAAATTTAGAACATTTTCAAAATTTGATTCAACAGAATTAGAAAATACTTTAGTTGAAATAAAAGATAAAAATCTTAAACTAAGTATACAGCAAGAACTTGGTTTACCAGGAGAGATAAGATTAGGAGATATGAAAGATCTTGTTTCATTAAGTGTTAAAAATGTTAAAAGTTTAGACGGACTACAATATGCTATTAATTTGAAGTCATTAAATATAGAAAATAATGAAATTAAAGATTTATCACCATTAAAGAACCTAAAGAAACTTACAAATTTAAAAGCCAATCCTCAAATGATATACGAAGATTTGGTCTTAGCAAAAGATAAAAATGTATCTGTTGATTATAACATCTTAAATAGAAACGGAGACAAATTAACTCCAACATCTATATCTATAAAGGATAACAGAACTTGGGAATATACAAATTTAAATGTTAAAGACTGTATAGATGAAGATGGAAAAATATCATTTAGTACAGAAAACTTTTACTCAGGAATACATACTGTTTATCTTACATATGAAGATAAAGTTGATAACTATACAACAAATATTACATTTATAGTTGATACTAGAGAAAGATAATTGAAGTAAAGATTTTATTTAAAAACATAGAGAACAATTCTTTTATAGGAATTTGTATAACTCTATGTTTTTTATTATAAACAAAATAAATTTCATTTTATAAAGATAGATATTTAATTTCATATGGGTTTCATATTAAAATATTAGTATTTTTATAGATAAAATATTGATATTAAGGAGATTGATTATGAAAAGGAGTAAATTAGTAAAAAAATTAACTGTAGTAGCACTAACAATGGTGGCAATAGCTTCATTAGCAGTAGGATGTACAAGTTCAAAGGAAGGGAGTACAAATACAGCAAACTCGAATAGTAAGTTATTTAAAGAAATGAAAACAGAAGACATTAATGGAAATAAGGTAGATAGTTCTATATTCTCAAAATATAAACTTACAGTAGTTAATGTATGGAATACAGGTTGTACTCCATGTGTTGGCGAAATACCAACTTTAGACAAGCTAAATAAAGAATATGAGAAAAAAGGTGTTTCAATAAAAGGTCTATTATTAGAATCAGGAGTTGGATTAAATGATGAAGAGAAAAAAACAGTTGAAGATATATTAAAGAAAGCAAAATCAACTTATCAACAACTGACTGTATCAGAAGATATGTTACAAGATAAAACTTTAATTTTACAATCTTTCCCTACAACATTCTTTGTAGATAAAGATGGAAATATAGTTGATAGCATAGAAGGCTCTAATGATTATGATGGATGGAAGGCAAAAATAGATGAAGTTTTAGAAAAGGTGATGACTAATGAATAAATTTATGAAAAACAAAGTTGGAATAACTTTAATGGCTATAGGGCTATTATCTATGTCTGTTGGAGTTTTCAGACAAGAACATAAAACTGTAGCTAAAAAGTCTAATATTATATGTCTTGAATGCATTGGAATTGGTTAGGTGATTTATATGGATTTAGTAAAAAAGATAAAATCTAACTTAAGATTGACTGTTCAAATTGTATTTACAGCCTTAACTAATGGATATTTTTTAGGCTTTGCAAAGGGAAAGATATATCAAGGGGATAGTAAGCAACTATGTGTACCTGGGCTGAATTGTTATTCATGCCCAGGAGCTGTAGGTTCTTGTCCGATAGGATCTTTACAAGCTGTATTAGGAAGTAGAAATTTTAAATTTTCATTTTATATAATTGGTTTTCTTATGATGATTGGTGCTTTTATAGGAAGATTTGTATGTGGGTGGTTATGTCCGTTTGGATTAGTACAAGACTTACTTTATAAAATTCCTGGAATTAAAAAAATCAAAAAAGTGATTTTTGACAAGCAATTGAGATATCTTAAATATATTATATTAGTAGTATTTGTAATTATAATGCCATTAACGTTAACTAATTATGCAGGAGATGGAAATCCATGGTTTTGTAAATTAATATGTCCTTCTGGAACATTTTTTGCGGGTATTCCTCTTGTATCAATGAATAGTTCACTTAGAAGAATAATAGGTCCATTATTTACTTGGAAAGTATTTATATTAGTTTCAACTGTTATTTTATCAATAAAAATATACAGGCCATTTTGTAAATATTTATGTCCTTTAGGTGGTATATATGGATTATTCAATAATTACTCACTTTATAAATATGAAGTGGACTATGACAAATGCACAAAATGTGGTTTATGTGAGAAAAAGTGCGATATGAATGTGGCTGCATATAAAACACCCAATAGTGCTGAATGTATAAGATGTGGAAAATGTATAGAAGTATGTCCTAAAAAAGCTATAAGTACTACATTTTCTAAATCACAAAAACCTAATTGTAATTCAAATTGTAAATTAAATTGTTCTGGATGCAAATAAAAATATTTAATATAATTGATAAATTATAGTATACTAAGAAAAAATATAAAAATAAAGAGGTCGGTAAAAGTGAGTATAAATATATTAATTATAGAAGATGAAGTAGATATAAGAGAAGGCATAAGTGAGTATTTATCAGAAGTTGGGTATGAAGTTAAGGTAGCATCTGATGGACAAGAAGGGATTGATTTATTTAGGCAAAATAAATTTGATTTAGTGTTATTAGATATAATGCTTCCAAAAATAAATGGTTTTGGAGTCTTAAGTCAAATAAGAGAAACTAGTAATGTACCTGTAATTATGTTAACTGCAATGAATGATGATTATAGTCAGATTATGAGTTTTAATGAAAAAGCTGATGATTACATAACTAAACCTTTTTCTGTAGTAATACTTCACAAAAGAATAGAAGCATTATTGAGAAGAATTCAAGGTAAAGAAAATACAAATAAATGGCTTTATAAAGATGTAGAGGTAGATTTTTTAGGATTTTCAGCAAAAAAACAAGGAAAAACTGTTGATCTGAAACCTAAGGAAATTAAATTATTAGAATTGTTGCTAAAATATAAAAATCAAGTACTAACTAGAAGTCAAATGCTAGATAATTTATGGGATGTTGAGGAAACCCCACTTGATCGGGTGATTGATGTATATATTAAAAATATTAGAAAAAAATTAGGTATAGACTGTATTATAACTGTAAAAGGTATCGGCTATAAGTTTGAGGAAAAGCTATGAAGAAGCTAAAGTTATTTCAAAAAACTTATTTATTTACTATGGCATTGATGGGAGTAATGATTATTATCTCCCATACTTTGTTATACATGCTTTTACCTACTTTTTACATTAATAAAAAACAACAAGATTTAAGCGACATTAGTACTCAATTAATACAACAATTAGAGTCAAATAATAAAGATATGAGCAGTAAAATAGCCAAAGATTTTTCTAATAAATATGGCATTAATATAGCTTTGAATATAAAAAATAAAAATTATGTATTTGAAGGAATTAAGCAATATGATATTTATATAAAACCAGAATCCTTAGACAGTGAATCACTAATAATCAATAACAATGTTGAATTTAAAGATAGTGAAAATTCTTCTGAATCAATAGAAAATAAAGAAGGTTATTTTAAAGTTAAAAATTCTTCTTTATTCTATAAAAAAAATATTAAGACTTTAGATGGAACAAGTGGTTCAGTAAAAATTGTGATGGATTTACAATCTTTTAAAGAAGCTAGAAGTGTTGTGTTCATGCTACTACCATATTCTATAGGCATAAGTTTAATTATTTCTCTTTTTGCATCGTATATATATGCAAAAAAAATTACGAAGCCAATAAAAGAAATATGTAATGTGACAAAAGATATGAAAATTTTAAAAGAAGATGCTTACTGTGACATAAATACGGGAGATGAAATAGAACTTTTATCTCATAATATAAATAGTTTATATAATACACTATTAGATACAATTGATTCTTTAAAAACAGAAATTGAAAATGTAAGTAAATCAGAAAAAAGTAAGGTTGATTTTTTAAGAAGTGCATCTCATGAACTAAAAACTCCTCTTATGAGTATTCATATAATGTTGGAAAATATGATTTTAAATATAGGGAAGTATAAAAATCATGATATATATTTGCCTAAATGTAAAGAGTCTGTACTTGATCTTAGCAATATGGTACAAGAAATACTTGATACATCTAGATTGAACACATGGAATAATAATAAAGAATATGAAGTTGTAAATTTAAAAAATTTATTAGAAAATATGATTGAACCTTATAAAATTATAGCGAAATCAAAACATATTAATATGAATATAGATTACTCTAACTCGTTAATTATAAATACTGATAAAATTTTATTAAATAAGGTTTTATCAAATATTATATCAAATGCAGTAAATTACACAGATGAGGGTAAATATATAAATATATATTTTGAAAATAATTCATTAATTATAGAAAATGAATGTGAGCCGATTTCAAAAAATCACTTAGAACACATATTTGATGCTTTTTATAGAGCTGAATTTGATAGAAATAAAAATAGTGGTGGAAATGGATTAGGTCTTTATATTGTCAAACAGATATTAAATTCATTAGATATAAATTATTCATTTGATTCTATGGAAAATGGTATGAAATTTAAAATAACTTTTAAGAATGAGGAGCTTATATAAAGTTATGAAAATCTCAAATTATGGAATATATATATTATATAATAAAACTATTTAATTCGACATATAACTATAAAAAACGACGAAAAATAATAAAAAATAGTACAAAAAATAATAGATTATGAGAATAATGATGAAATTATATGAGAATAATGATGAAATTATAGTCCAGATAGATTGTAAAGGACAATATGTAGAAGATGTTGATTTTAATAAATATAGAGATTTAAAAAATGTAACGTATCTTAATTTAAGGGACAATTTCATAAAAAATAGAAATAACCAATAGCCATTGGTTATTTTTTTATGGACAAAAAAGTACCTTTTTTTGTACGTGATTTGAAAACTGAAAGAAAGTACAATGATTATAGAAAGTTAAGAAAAAGCAAATTATACACATTCTATAAAGAATGAAAACCTATAAAGCTAAATCAATATAGGTGAAATTTTAGAACATTGAAAATTAAATATAGAAGGAGATTACTATGAAGTATGTAGCAGTTGATATTGAAACTAATCATTTAAATTTTAGAAAAGGTGATATTAAGTTAATCTCAATTTATAGTGATGGAGGGTACTCAGATACGTATGAAGATATTTTAGTCATAAAGGATATTTTAGAGAATGATAATATCATTAAAATATTTCATAATGCAATATTTGATGTTGTTTGGTTAAAACATAATGGTATTAATGTAAGAAATTATGTAGATACAATGTTAATGGCTCAAATATTACAATATGAAGATGTTAGTCTAAAATACCTTACTAAAGAGTTATTTAATGTAGACTTAGATAAAAATCTTCAAAGTTGTGAGAATTGGCAATCAGAAGAATTAACAGAGGCTCATAAACAATACTGTTTAGAAGATTCAAAGCATACATATTACTTATATGAAGTACTTATGGATGAAATAGTAGCTGAGGATTTACAAGATGTTTTTGATAGAGAGATGGACACTATACCAGCTATGGTTGAATTAAAATTAAATGGTATAAGACTAGATATGAAAGGGTGGGCTAATGAGGTTAAAAATTTAGAATCAAAAGCTAATGATGTTGGTAAAGCTTTTAAAGATAAAATTGGAGATGATAATATAAATTTAGAATCACCAAAACAAATAATAGAAGCTTTCCAGAAAAATGGAATACCTATAAAAAGCACTGCTGATGAAGTTTTAGCTCAATTTGAAGATGATTACGATGAGGTCAAATTATTACGTAAATATAGAAAACTTCAAAAGAATATATCTACTTTCGGTTATAAAATATCTGAATATTTAGATAATTATGGAGTCATAAGACCTGATTGGAAGCAAATAGGAGCTATAAGTGGTAGAATGTCTTGTTCTAAACCTGCATTGCAAGGTGTTCCTAGAGTGATGAAACCATATTTTAAAGCTAGAGAAGGAAAAACATTTATTATTGCTGATTACAGTCAAGTTGAATTAAGGGTATTGGCAGAGGTATCTAAAGATAGAACTATGATAGAAGCATTTAATAATGATAAAGATCTACATTCAATTACTGCATCTAAAGTTTTTAATAAACCAATCAATGAGGTGAATGATTTAGAAAGGCGAGTGGGGAAATCTTTAAATTTTGGAATCATATATGGAATAACTGAGAATGGTATTCGAAATCAAATAAGAAAAACTACTGGTGAGGAAATAAGTATACAAGATGCTTCGGCATATAGATTAAATTTTTTTGAAGCTTATAGAGATGTATACATATTACAAGATATATTGTTGAGGTCACAGAAAATAAAAAGTTTAGGAGGAAGAAGATGGCTTAATGAATTAAAAGCAAATCAAAAATTAAACTACTGTATTCAAGGTACAGGAGCAGATATATTAAAAGAGTCTTTGATAGAGTTTTTAAGAAATAGGAATGAACATTGGATGCTATGTGCAGTTGTACATGACGAAATAGTAATTGAAGTACCAGAATGTGAAGTTAAGGAAGCTTTAGATACATTAAAATTTAGTATGGAAAGTGGTATGGGTAAATTTGTTAAATCTGTACCATGTAAAGTCGATATAAATATAAGTAAAGTATGGGATAAATAGGAGAAGATAGATATGTTATTTAAAAAAGATAATCTTATGGTAAGTATAAAAAATAATAGTATAGAGGTGAAAGAAGGAAATTATCATGGAAGGATTATAGGTGTAGATATAAAAGTAGATCAACCTACCCAATATGGATTTAAAGATATATTACAACTTGAAGTAGAAGTAGATACTGGTGTAACAGAAATTACAAAAAATACTTCTTATTATATATCTGATAAAGAGGGAACAAGGTTTTCTAAATTCCTAGATGATATGAAAATAGATAGACAGTTAGATGTGTTTGATGTAGATGAATTGCTTAATATGAAGGTAGAAGTAATAATAAAGAATAATAAAGTTGCTGACAAGATATACACAAATATAGATAGAATAATCGCAATATAAATAAGGAGAATTTAATATGAAATTAACTATTAATGAATTTGCATTATCTTATATTAATTCAAAGTATAACCTAAAAGAAAGTAAATATAAAGAAAAATTACTTTCAGAGGATAAGGAAGGAGTTGTATTTTTTAGCCCTAAAAAGTTTGTTAAAATACTTAAGTTTACTTGTACCATAATATGTTATAAAGAAGATTACTTAGTATACAACTATAAAACAGGTTTATTTGATAAATTATCAAGACAAGAGTTAATAAGATTAATAAAGTATATCTTAGATACTATAGATATAAGTTTTTGGTCAATTAAGGATGAGTGTAAGATATTAGCATTAATAGATAGAGATTACGATATATTGAAAGAGTTACCACATTATCCTAAATACGTATTCTTTAAGAATGGTGTTTATAATATATCTACTAAAGAATTAGAAGACTATAATCCTAGGTTAGTTGTAACTAATAATATATCTAATAACTATAATAAAAATGCTGAATGTCCTTTATTTTTGAAGTTTATTAATGAATGTATGTGTGGAGATGAGGAACTTATCAAGTGTATTCAAGAAATAATGGGTTATACATTAGTAGATACAAGTAAAGCACAAAAGTTATTTTTATTCTATGGTATAGGAAGTAATGGTAAAAGTGTATTATGTGATTTAATCATACATATGTTAGGTAGAGATAACACATCATCAATATCTCTTAATCAATTTAAGAAAGATTTTACAGCATCATGCATTGTTGGTAAGAAAGCAAATATATCATCAGAAAATGAAGCTAATTTTGAAACAGAAAAACTCAAGGCTATATCTAGTGGAGATACTATTACAATTGATGTTAAATATAAGGATCCTTATGAGTATAGATCTACTTGCAAATTAATATTTGCAAGTAATACTCTACCTAATACATTAGATAATACACATGGATTTTATAGAAGATTATTAATAATACCATTTAATAGAGTTATTAATGATAGTGAAAAAGATGTTTATTTATTTGATAAACTAGCAGATGAAATTGAAGGTATTATAGTATGGGCATTAGAAGGATTACATAGATTAATTGAAAATAATTATAAATTCACTGAATCAGAAGCTACTAAGTCTTTACTATTATCCTATAGAGAAAATCAAGACCCAGTATATTTGTTTTTTAAAGAAAAGCTTAAACATGAAATAAATAATAAGATTGATAAGAAAGATTTAATAAGTACATATATAGAGTGGATTAAGGAGAATAGTATTGATTCGAATGGTACTGAGAGTACATCTAAATTTTGGAAAGAGTTAAAACGAGTGTCATTGTTAGAGGGAATTAAAATAGAAGAAGTGAAATCTAGGAATTGTAGGTTTATTAGACATCTAGGATGGGTGGTATAAATGGCAATAGGGGCAGCTACTATAAAAGTTTTAATTAATTTGATTAATAATAATTTTTTATTATACATGCCACACTAGCCACTATTGCCACTATGGAGTATAAAAATTAAATAGTTTTAGTTAATGATGATAAATACAGGTATTTAAGTTAAGTATAAGTACAGCTATATAGTATCAATTGATTATCAATTGATACTTAAATGATAAAAGATATAAAGGATGGTATATAAAAATGAAAAATAAAATAAATGGAATATTAGAAAATGCACTAAGAGAAGGAAAGAATATAAAGTTAAGTTCGAATGATTATAAAGAATTAATTAAATATCTTAATCCTATAGCAAAGAAATTTGTAAGAATGCTATGTGATCAAGGACACATAAAATCAGACATAGTAAATATAGTAGGAAGTAAATTTATGGGATTAAGAGCTAATTTTAAATTAGAGAAGGGTACTCTTAAAGATTTAGCTCAAGTAGATAATATTATATCTAAATTAAGAATAAAGCCTAAATTAATATCAATAAATGGGAATGATATAGATTTATTCTTCCAGCCTAATCAAGTGATAAATCTCAAATCAAATAATGATTATATAGATTTAGTGTTCAGTTTTATAGATTATATAAGTGAATATAAAGATCTTGGAATTAAGTTTATAGGTTGGAATTTAGAAAATCATCAGTTGATATCGAATATACATAATAATGATAGTAATAATAGCTTTACTGAAGAATTATTTAATTGGTCAGAGTGTGATATTTATGATTGGAGTGAACAATTAATAGGAATTTAATCAGATAAATTAGGATAGATTCAATTTAGTTGATGAATTTATCCTAATCCAATTTTGAATTTATAGATTTTATAGATAGATATTATATTATTGAGGAGAATTATATATGGAGAATACATTTACAGTAAAAATAGATAGAAAAGATTTATATGTAAGAAAGTATGAGAATAAAAAATATAAGGGGAATAGCAATCAGAGAATACATATTAAAGGTAGTTTAGTAGAAGTGTTTTCTAAGATGATTAATAAATAAGAATAAAATTAGTAACTAAGTAAGATATTGGAGGATATTAATATGAAAAAAGCGGTAGTATATGCAAGATTCAGTTCAGAAAATCAGAGAGATGAATCAATTGATGCACAAGTGAGAGCTATTAAAGAATATTGTGAGAAAAATAATATACAAATAGTCAAAATATTTGCAGATAGGGCTAAATCAGCTACATCTGCCAATAGACCAGAGTTTCAAGATATGATTAAATTTTGTGAGAATGATACAACAGGGATATCTATGGTTATTGTACATAAATTAGATAGATTTTCTAGAGATAAGTATGATTCAGCAATGTATAAACAGAAATTAAAGATAAAAGGAATAAGGGTAGTAAGTGTACTAGAAAATCTTGATGATAGTCCTGAGAGTCTTATATTAGAATCAGTTATTGAAGGTATGGCTCAATATTATTCAGCTAATTTAGCAAGGGAAGTTATGAAAGGTTTAAAAGAATCTGCACTTAAAAATCAGACACATTTAGGAGGAACACCACCACTAGGATATGATGTTGCACCAGATAAGACTTATATTATAAATGAAGAGGAAGCAGAAGCAGTAAAAATAATATTTAATAGATATGTAAATGGATATTCTTATAGTCAAATAATAGATGAGTTAAATGAACTTGGTTATCGTACCAAAAGAGAAAATCGAAAATTTAGTAAGAATAGTTTATATAGCATATTAAGTAATGAAAAATATACTGGAGTTTATATATTCAATAAGACACAAAGAAAAGGTGTGAATGGAAAAAGAAATGGTCACAAACAAAAGAGTGAGGAAGAAATAATTAAAGTTGAAGGGGGTATGCCACAAATCATAGATAAGGAAGTATTTGAACAAGCACAAGAAATGATGAAAAAAAGAAAGAGAGCTCCAGGAGCAAATAAAGCAAGTACATTCTATCTATTAACTGGTTTAGTACGTTGTGGAGAATGTGGACATATGTATCAAGGTAATAAGAGGTATGATTCTTATAAAAATGTATACATATCATATAGATGTGGATGTAGGAAGCAAAAGAGAGGCTGTGATAATAAAGAGATAAGAAGAGATGAGTTAGAAGAGTTTGTGTTAACAGAACTAGAAAAACATGTATTAAATGATGATGCAATACCAGCTTTAAGTAAGGAATTAAATAAGAAGTTACAAGATAAGAATAAAAGTAATGAAGAAATGCTAGATAGTCTTAAGAATAAACTTACAAAAGTTAATAAGGAAATAGAAAATATATTAAATGCTATTATGAGTGGAATAGTAAATAATATGTTGAAGGATAAGTTAGATGAACTAGAACAAGTTAAGTTGAACTTAGATCTTAAGATAAATGAGTTATCTATAGAAAGAGCAGATGGTGAAGAGGTACTTATAACAGAAGAACAAATTAGAAATATGTTTGGTAGGTTTAAAGAGTTTGTACTAACTAGAAATTTACCAGAGTGTAAGAAATTCATAGGAGATTATGTGAAAGAAGTATTAGTATATAAAGACCACGTTGAAGTGATATTCAACGTGGTCTTTTCTTTCGTAGATAATGAAATAAGTCATGATTTAAGAATTATAAGTATAAGAAATTAATAAAATTAATTGAAAATGATTAGATAAAGATAGCAAGTTAATAATTCGTAGTAATATGACTATCAACATAATTAATATACATAAATAAATGTAAATTGATAGTAAATATTTATTGTAGTATAATTTAGGTATAATTAATAACTATATCTAAACTATACTACCGATATAGGGTGGTGTAATTATGAATAAAGTTATATATTTAAATAACTATAAGAAGAAGGGGATTATTATGAGTGAAGAAAGAGTAAATTAAATTTACTTAAATACATATTATTCTTTGCTAATAAATCTAAGAAAAATCTATATAAAACTAAATTAAATAAGTTATTATTTTATACGCAATTTATATATTATAAGAAGTATAAGGAAAGATTATTGATAGATGACTTTATATGTGATTTTTATGGTCCAGCTATAGAAAACATAGATAGTTACTTGATAGAATTTGAGAGTAAGAAATTTATTAGATTATTACATAGCCAATTTGGAAATATTATAATGCCAGAAGTTGTTTTAAATGATGAATCATATGAAGAAAAAGAGCTAGATATATTATATAGTGTTCTTAAAAAATTTGATAAATTTACATCAGCTCAAATATCTGAGTACTCCCACAATGAATCACTTTGGTCAGAAGATCATATAAAAGAAGTTATTGATATAGAAAGAGCAGAGGAACTGAAAAATATATAACACTTTAATATGGGGGAGTATATATTTTTTATATACTATATTTTTACATAAAGTATATGTGAAAGACCAATGGCAAAAACAAAGGGCTAAAAAAGGATTGATAGATAATTCTGATTCAGATTATCCTTGTATAATAGATAAATGTGTATTCGGTAAATATTGTTTCATAAAGATTTATATAAAATTGTGGTTAGCATCTATATTCTTATCTTTAATAATATTTGCAATTGTTTTTTTGACATCTACATCATATGATTTAACTAGCTGGGTTAACATATTTAAGATAGCAGTTCAGGCATTAATTATATATTCTATATTTTTAAACTTAGGATTAGATGAATATGTAATTGATATGAATGGTAATGATAGTAATTTTAATTTATTAAAGTTAATAATACAACCATTTAATGCTATAAAAAATAAATTAATTAGTAATATTGTTAATTATGAATACGCACATTTAAAGAAAAATATTAATGATACGTTTAAGAAATGGTTTGAATATCGTAGTTCTAAAATTGATAATATAGGTGTATTTATAATAAGGCTAGATAGATTAGTGAGGAGTAATAATCTCGATGTAGATGAAGGATTAATATCTTTATATGAGGACAGACTTTATAACCTATATATGAATTATAGTGATGACAAAGATATATATATAATGGATGATTTAAATAGTATAGTTCCAGATTTTTTACTTGATTCATTAGGCATAAAAATACATAAATTATCAAGTTATATTTCTAATCAGTTAGATTATAATATGTCTAAGAATAAGATAAAAGAAAGAATTTATAATAATATATCACAAATAGATAGTATATTTGAAAATTAAAGTAAATTACTTACACAACTAAAAAAATTAAATATATGGTTATATTATAAAATACTCATATCTAATTGGTATGAGTATTTTATGTATTAACAAAATATATGATTATAAATAAAGGAGTATATATGAAGCAAGTGGAGGTCTTTATTAGAGGAATAGCTGATTTGGTAAGCTTTAAAGGAATATATAGTTTAATACTTAAATACAAAGAAACAGAGAGATTAATATATGATGAGATAGAATGTAATAATTATGTTAAACGTAGAAAAAGTATAGAAGACAGGGCGATTTTAGAAGCTATGTGTAAAGCTGTATCTATTTTAAAAGAACCTTGTAAAATTACATTTTATTGCTATAAGGATATAAGTGAAATTTTATTTTATATAGATAATCTTGATTTGATAAATAAATTTAACAAATTAATTTGTGACAATAATCATTATTATAATATTGTGAAAAGTGATGATAATCAAAGTAGATTACATGAATATATTTTTAAAAATAATATACCTACCCAAAATACGAGCATATTAGAAGATGAAGAAAAAGAATATATATATTATATTTATGATTACATATATAAAAATATTATGTAGGGAAAAGTAGAAATATTAATCATAGATGGCGTGAACATAAAAGATTTGGAGCAAGAGGTTATGAGAATAATACGCATTATATAGCTAAAAAAGGACTTTATGTATCTATGAAAATGAATGGCATAAATAATTTCTTATTTAGAGTAATTGAGTCATGTGATGGTGGTTATATCTCAAGATGTAGAGAGAAATCGTGGATTAGCAAACTAAATTCAATTAATAATGGATATAATGTAATACATTCATTTCATCAATTAGCAGCATTAAGTAATGGTGTTAGTAATGAGATAATAAAAGAAAGTGAATATAAAGAAAAAATACATGAAGATATTGTAAAATACCATGAAAAATACATAAAACCACTAGATAAATCTATAAATAGAAAAAGAAAAAATTTAGACTTAGATAAAATAAAAACACAATCCTGGATAATATTTAAGATTACTTCAAAAATTACTAATGAGTATTATATAAATTGTAGAAATAAAGTGAGTATTGAACATATAAAATATATTTTAAAATATAGAATGTATGAGAAACAACCAAAAGAAGGATCATTATCAGAGTTTATACAAAAGCATAATAGTATAGATGAATTGACAGTAGAAATTTTAGAATATATAGAAGGGGATATTGATAAGTATAGTATCATACGTAAATGGTGTAATGTGTTTGGAACTGAATACGCAACAACTAATTATTTATTAGATATTTGCAACGAAGAATAATAATTTATGTATTTAAAAATAATATAAATTGTGGGTTTGATTGTAGCGATTCATCTCCACCATTCAAACCCTCGAGAGAGAGGATGAAGAACTACTAAGTTTTATATCTTAGTAGTTCTTTTTATATTAATAATATTACTGGAAATTTAAATATAATATATAAATAGAATAAAAAAATATTAAAATTAAATTTATATACGATATTTCGGAACTTTATTTTATAAAATGGAATATTTTATTTCAAAATAAGAAATAATCAAAATAATATGTGATATAATAATATAGAGTAAGGAGGATATAATTATGAAAGATTCTATTATATGTTTAAATAAAATAAATATAAAAAATTTGAAAAATGTATATAATGGTTCTATAAGTTTTAATAAAAAATCAGATAGAGAATCATTAAAACATGTAACAGGAATATATGGCCAAAATGGATCGGGGAAAACATCTATTGTAGATTCCTTATTGCTACTTAGAGATTTAATGTTAGGCAAACCATTGTCCCGTAATTTTCTATATTTAATTTCGGCTGATAAGAAAAATATGTTTTTAGATTTTGAGTTTTTTATGACTTGTAGAGAAGAAAATTATAAAATATTCTATCAAGTTGAGTTGAGTAAGATTGAAGAGAGTGTATATAAATATACTAAACAAGATGATGAGTTAGATGAAAATAATCCATTTATAAAAATAACTAGAGAAAGACTAAGTTACTCTAAATTAGTTGATGAAAAATGGAAAAAAAAATCAGATATACTAAATTATGAATATGAAAATACAGATATACCTTTTAGTCCTAAAAAAAGCTATTTAGAAATGATAAGTATAGATAAAGAAAATGAATTGGATTTAAAATTTCAAAAAGAGTTTTCTAAGCGTCTTTGCAAATCATATATATTTAATAAAGATAATATAACATTATTTGAAAAAAGTCTTACAGAGAAGTCTGAGATAGTAAATATTATTAAAAGTTTACAGTATTTTGCAAAATTTAATTTATTTATAATCAAGAATGATGAGTTAGGAGCAATAAATACTTTTGGAGTAATGCCGTTTAGTTTTAGAATAGAAGATGATGAAGGAATGTCAACAGGTATTGTAGCTATGAAGCTTTTTGATGTTACTACGATTGATAAGCATAAACTAGATGTATTAAATAAAATAATAAATCAAATTAATATAGTTATAGAAAATATCATCCCTAATTTAAATGTGGAATTAAAAAATTATGGAATAGAAATGTTAAAGGATGGACAAGAGGGATATAAAGTTGAATTAGTTTCACACAGAGATAAAATTGAAATACCATTGAAATATGAATCAGATGGAATAAAAAAAATAATATCTATATTAAGTGCGTTAATTGCAATGTATAACAATGATAAAATATTGTTGGCTGTAGATGAACTTGATGCAGGCGTTTTTGAATATTTATTAGGCGAAATTTTAGATGTGATTAAGGATAAGTGTAAAGGACAGTTTATATTTACTTCTCATAATCTTAGAGTACTTGAAAAATTAGATAAAGATTCAATTGTATTTACAACAACAAATCCAGATAATAGATACATTAAATTTACCAGTGTAAAAAACACTAATAATTTAAGAGATTTTTATTTGAGAGGTATATTGTTAGGTGGCCAAAGTGAAGAAATTTATAATGGAACTAATAAATCTCATATTTCTCGTGCATTTAGAAAGGCATGGAGGGGATAGATATTGTGGGAATTAAGAAAAAAGTAATATTATTTCTTGTAGAAGGAATATCTGAAGATGAAGCTTTGTCCGCATTGATATCAAACATCATTAAAAATGATACAGTAGCTTTTCAAATTATGTATGGAGATGTAACCAGTGATATAAACTCAAGCCAACAAAATATTAGGAGAGTGATAAATGAAAAGATTAAAGAATATATGACTGAATCAAAAGTTAAGAAAAAAGATATTCTAAGTGTTGTGCATTTAATAGATATTGATGGTGCTTATATCAAAAATGAGGAATTTATGATTGAGAATAATGAAATTTTAAAAGGTTTTAAATATTATTCTAATGAAATACATGCGTATAGTAAAGAGAAAATTATAAATCGAAATAGTAAAAAGTCTTCTATTATGAATTTACTCTCGTCTACAAATGAAATTTCAAGTATAAAGTATAAAGCTTATTATTTTTGTTGTAACTTAGATCATGTACTTTATGATGATGCAAATCTAGATGAAGAATTAAAAATACGTTATGCAGAAGATTTTCAAGATGAATTCTATGATAATGAAATAGAATTTATTAATTTTATGTCGAAGAGTAATTTTGCAGTAAGTGGAAATTATAATGATACTTGGAATTTTCTAAAAAAAGATTTGAACTCATTGGGTAGATATAGTAATTTTCATCTATTTTTCAGTGATTTTAGAGATTGTATAAAAGATGAATATAAGGAGAATTTTTAGTGTTAAGAGAATTTAAGTTAGGTATTTATTTTAACAAAGTATGTTGTAAATAAAAGATTCTTGCAGTAAAGTTAATATAAAATAAAATTGTGGGTATGATTGTCGTGAATCATCTCCACCATTCAAAACTATAAAAAGGTATTAGCATATTTTATTATGTTAATACCTTTTTTGTATAAATATCATTATTAAATATGTCTGATATAAAAATACTATTAAATCTTATCGTTTGGATAGAAATGATAAGGTTTATGATATAATGATAATAATAAAATATAGGAAGTGATAAAGTGAAATCCATAGAAAAAAATAAATTAAGAGAACTTGCAATGCCAATGTACATAGTAAGATTAATATCTTCTATAAATGAATATAAAGGTAAGCAAGATTTATATAAACAACAATCTCCTCAAATCTTAAACACTTTAAAAGAAATCTCAGTAATACAAAGTACGGAGTCATCAAATAGAATCGAAGGAATTTATACTTCAAATAAAAGATTATCACAGTTAATGAGCAATAAAGTTGAGCCTAAAGACAGAAGTGAAAGTGAAATTGCAGGTTATAGAGATGTATTAAATACTATTCATAGTGCTTATGACGCAATTCCTATTAATTCAAGTGTGATTTTACAATTGCATAGAGATTTATACAAATTTAACCCAGGAACAGGTGGAAGGTACAAATCATCTAATAATATCATAGAAGAAACTCTACCAGATGGAAGTAAGTATGTAAGGTTCAAGCCAGTAGATGTATTTTATACAAGTGCGTATATGGAAGAACTTTGTAAACTTTATAATGATGAAATTAACAAAGAGCAGGTAGAGCCACTTGTACTTATTGCAGTGTTTGTATTGGATTTTCTTTGTATAAATCCTTTCAATGATGGAAATGGAAGAATGTCTAGATTACTTACATTATTACTGTTATATAGAAGTGGATATGAAGTAGGAAGATTTATATCAATTGAAAAAATAATAGAAGATAGTAAAGAAACATATTATGAATCTTTAAACAAATCATCTATGTTATGGCATGATGGGAAGCACAATATTTATATTTGGTTAGAGTACTTCTTAGGAATAATACTTAAGTCTTATAAAGATTTTGAAGAAAGAGTTGGTATTATAAATACTAGCAAAGGAAGTAAAAGTGATAGAGTTGAAAAATCAATAGAAGGAATTATTGGATATTTCACAAAAGCGCAGATAAGAAATCTTTGCCCTGATGTGGCAGAAGCTACTATTAATAGAGTATTTGACAAGCTTAAAAAGGAAAATAAGATAGAATCTGTTGAAAAAGGTAGAAATACTAAGTGGAAAAAAATATATTAGATATACTAGCAACAACTTAAAATGGTGAAGTAAGACCCTTAAAAAAACATTAGCAAAATAAAAAAAGCCTGGAGTCATTAAGAAAATCTTAAAAACTTCAGGCTTATCTATATTAACTACATTTCTTAACAAAAGTTCTCTGAGTACCATACAAAGAATATCTAGCCTTGCCAGACTTATTAGAAGATAACTTTTCCCAACCACCAATACGATTCAAAATACCTTCAATAACAAAAGAATCCATCCTTTTCAAATCTTGACGCTCTTTATTAAAGCATTCACACCAAATTTCCATAATACAGACCTTATATCTTTTTACTGAACCTACAGCAGAGAATTTAGAATCAGTAAAATTAGTATCATTAAGAAAAGCACGTCTATCATATAAATCCATTTCAGCCCAATTAGGGGGAAGCAATTTTTCTAAATAATCAGTAATAAGCCCCTGTCTATCATCATATTCAATGGACTCAGTTTGGGCTATATTGGCTGCCATTAGCACATCGCCTTTTAAAAATAATTCTTCTTTTTCTTTGTATCTAACAATAGCCTCCGCCCAAATTTGATCTACTACATCTTTCAAATCCCAAGGTTTATATTTGCTATTTCCTGAAACATAAACTGGCCAGAATCTACGGTTTCCTGTAATATCTCTAAGGAATCCATCTTCTGAGTTAGTTGTACCAACGATAATATTACTTCGAGGATGATTTTCAACATTTATTCCATAGGATTGTCTAAATTTATCATCTGTACGAGTGATGAAAGATTTTACTGTTTCCACGTCCATTTTTCTCATACCAGCCAGCTCACCAAGCTCTAGAATCCAATATCCTTGAAGTTTTTCTGCGGCAGATTTGTCTTTCATGTCAGTTAGACATAAGGAGTCTGAATACCAGCACTTACCTAGTATGGAGAATAGAGTAGATTTACCGATTCCTTGGGGACCATTAAGTACAAGGATTGAGTCAAATTTAATTCCTGGTTCATAAATGCGGGCTATGGCAGCTACGAGAGTTTTACGAGTTATAGCTCTTACATACTCATTATCTTTTGCTCCTAAGTAATCTACTAATAGGGTGTCTATACGAGGAGTACCGTCCCAAATAAGTGTGCTTAAATATTCCTTGATTGGATGATAAATTCTTTCTGCAGAGATTACAGCATATAGAGCATCTTTGAATTTTGAAGGTGACCACAGAGAATAAACCTGTTCAAAATACACTTTTATACATGAAAAGTCAGTATCATTCCAGCCTGGCTTTACTTGGTTCCAAGGAAGTTTACCAATAACATCTAAACTAGATTTGAACTGGTTGTAGACGATTGATTTTAAGTTTTTGTCATGGCGTATAATATTTGCAATGTTAGATAAAGTGTCTTTTATACGACCTTTTTTATCTAGTTCTAAATGTGATAACCAGTTGCACTCATTCTCGTCTTCTTCGACAGATATATTACCGAACTCTTCATCAATCTGCTTAGCACGTTCCTTGGCTAATTGAAATTTTACATTTTTATCAGATAATACAAACTCAATCATAGCCTTGTAAGAAGGTAGATTAGTAGGATTATCTTTTTCTTCATACTTTTCATCTAAATGAGAAAATTTGTGTATTCTCACCAAATCAAAGGCATTTAGTAATTTACCACAAGCAGGATCGCTAGCATGATGACTATAAGCAAATTTGTTATCATAAATTACTAGACCACCTTGGGATGTGGCAGGTATGTAATCGTATCTTTTATTAATTTCATTTTCTTCGTATATGTGTGATAAGAAGGAGTCTATGGCTTTGCAAATATCATAAGTTCTGCAAAATGCTCCTATTAAATTATCCTTTTCAAAGGGGTCTTCTTGGTTTTTGATTTTGGTTTGTAAAAGTTTCTCTTGTCTAGTAGATACTGGCCACTGTCTAGGGTCTGTCCAATCATTGTATTTTGCTAGGATTTCATCAGGATTTAAGAAAGTTTCTCCTATTTCTTTAAAAATAAACTCACCATCATAAGATGTGGAAGGCCAATACATAAGTCTACTGGATTCGTAAGTAGTATCATCAAATATTTCTATGTTTATTTCTTCTGATATTTTTCTAGATACAGCACTATATTCATCAGGTGAAACATCACGACTTAGGGGAATTATTAGTCTAAGCCTTGGATTTTCCTTTGTATGATTATGTGTTGAATAAAAATAACCTTTGAAATTAAAATGTTTTTCTACATCATCTATTGTGCTTGCAGTGGCATAATCCATATCCAGGCTTAGAGCACAGCGATTTATGACACAATCTTTTTTTCTTCTATTATCTTTTAATTTTCCAAGGACAAATCCACCCACATCCTTGATATCATCTCGTTTAGCTTTAGGAAGTTGTTTATATTCTTCCATAGTTTCTGATGTACGAGTAGTAGAAGATATTCTTTTTATAAATTCTTCTAATTCCATTTTTCTGTACTTCCAAACTTTATCTTTTCTAGAGTTACCTATACTAATTCCTATTTTCATTTACTCTATCCCCTTTTCAGTTATTATTTTTTCTACTTCAAAATCAAGTGCTACTGCTATTTTATATATTGTTTCAGGTCTATGATTTCCCACGTTATTTAGGATTCTTGAGACTGTAGATTTTGCAAGATTACACTCTCTTGCTAGATGACTCAGAGAATATCCTTTGAGTAACATTTGATATTTTATTTGTTCTGTATTTATTTTATATTCCATGATTACCTCCCCTTTCGTTTTATAAGATAATCATATATGTTAAATTTAAACTAAAGTTAAAAAGTAATTTACTAAGCTATATGAAGAAAATGTGCTATAATATATAGCTGAAAATTTGGGTTTCCATGTGGTGTTCCAATGTGATGTTCCAATTAGTCAAAAACTCCTTACGCGCGCGTACACATGTATACGCATACAAAAATCTTTAATTAATATAAATATATACTCAATATATGACATAGGAACTTTAGGAACAGATATAGGTCTAACTAAGTGTAGGTCTAGTGTTGATAGACGTTCTAAGATTAGTTCCAAAGGGATTATAGGTAGCAGTGAGAACAGTATAGAGGTGGGATTTGTGTTCCTATGATTATGTATTATTTTTATAGGAACAGTGAAATATGTAGAAAAGTGCAAAATAAAATCGTGGGTATTATTGTTGTGAATCATCTCCACCATTGAAATACACGAAAACACATTGATAATTTTGTCAATGTGTTTTTTTACAAAACTTACATAGATGTAATACATATGTAAGGTTTGAAGATAGTTATACTATAGTATTTAATGTAAAATTCTTATACAAGAAAAATTATATAAGAAAAAAGATTAAATAAATGGAATTAATAGAAATATTTAAAGCTATAATTTTCAATCAGTATCTATAGCTCTTATAGTATTTGGAATTTTGCTTATCGTAGCAGAGAATTACGACAAAGACAAAAGCTCTATAGCAAAAATATAAATCAGCTAACTTATAAAACGGCAATAATTATAGCTTTATTTACTATAAAAGATGATATACTAACTGTGGATACAAATTATTAAAATATGGTAAATACCAAGGGTTGATATGGAGTGGATATATGAATAATAGGATTTATATTATAGAGGACGATATTTCTATAAGTACGTTGTTAAAAGATTACATAGATAGATACGGGTTTGAGGGAGTTGTAGCAACAAACTTTAATGATATAATAGAGGAATTTGAGGTGTGTAGACCCAGTCTAATATTATTAGATATAAATTTACCCAAATTTGATGGGTTTTATTGGTGCACAAAGATAAGACAAAAATCAAATATACCTATAATATTTATATCAGCAAGGGAAAGTGGAATGGATCAAATCAGAGCATTAGAAAGTGGTGGAGATGATTATATAACTAAGCCTTTTCAATATGAGGTATTAATAGCAAAAATAAAAAGTCATATGAGAAGGTCTTACGGAGAATATGCTCCAAAGTTAAATGAAAGAATAGTTGAATTAGATGGACTTAAATTTTACCCTGAAAGATTGGAAGTACAATTTGAGGATAAGAATATAATCATAACTAAAAAAGAAGGGATATTACTTGAATGTCTTATGAAAAAGTATCCCAAAGTAGTTAGTAGAGATTATTTATTAGAAAAAATATGGGATGATATTGAATTTGTAGAGGAAAATACATTAAATGTTAATGTAAGTAGAATTAGAAAAAGACTTAATGATTTAGGAATAGAAGATGCCGTAAATACAGTAAGAGGGGTTGGCTACAAATTAAATAAGAATTGGTAGGATTATAATATGAAATTATTTATGAATGAATACAAAGGATATATATTCACTTATTATGCAGGGCTTATAATAACTCTTACGTATTGTAAACTTATGAATTTTATAAAAGCATCAGAGATAATCTATATATTATTATTTAATACTTTTATTGTAAGTGGCTTTATAATCTACAAGTACATAACAACTAAAAGAGCTTATGAAGTTTTTGAAAAAGGCATAGAAAATTTAGATGAATCTCTATTAGATTTAGGAAAATCACCTATAGGGAAAAATGTATCTAATGTGCTGAATCAACAATATAATCAATATAGATTAGAGATACAAAAACAAAATAAGATACATGACGATCATTTAACTTTTATTAATCATTGGATTCATCAGATGAAAACTCCAGTATCTGTAATCAATCTTTTGCTACAAGAATATGAAGGTGAAGAGATATCATCAAATATACAGCAAGAGTTAGACAAAATAGATAAAGGACTTAATATGGCAATGTATTTTGCTAGATTAGATCAGTTTCAAAAAGATTTCTCAGTAGAAAAAGTTAATTTATATAATGATGTGGTAGAACTAGTAAATAAAGAAAGACGATTATTTATTAAAAATAGAATAATTCCTAAAGTAGAATTGGACAAGGATTTAGTGGTCTATAGTGATAAAAAGTGGCTAAGATTTATAATAGAACAAATAATAATAAATGGAGTAAAGTACTCAAAAGATTATGGAAAATATTTGACTATAAAAAATAGAGAAGATGATAAATACATAATAATAGAGATAATTGATGAAGGAATTGGTATATCTAAAAAAGATATAAAAAGAGTATTTGAGCCATTTTTCACAGGTGAAAATGGACGTAACTTTGGAGAATCAACGGGTATGGGATTATACATAGTAAAGACAGTATGTGATAACTTAGGTCATGAGGTAGAATTAAAATCGAAAATTGAAAAAGGTACACAAGTATCCATATTATTTAAAAAATAAAGAAAGTCAATAGTTATAAGCTATTGGCTTTTTAAATATAAGTAAACCTTACATAGATGTAATGTAGATGTAAGGTTTGTAGATAGTGATATTTTAGCATCTAAATTAAAATTGAAGTATAAATAAATTTAATAAATTTAGAGAAGGAGAACCACATGGATATTTTAAAAGTAAGTAATTTAAGTAAAGTATACGGAAGTAAGGTAGTATCAAATGCATTAAAGGATATAAGTTTTAATATAGAAGATGGAGAATTTGTAGGAATAATGGGGCCAAGTGGTAGTGGAAAAACTACCCTATTAAATTTAATCTCAACTATAGATAAACCAACCTCAGGAAAGATTACTTTAGGTGACAAAGAGCCACATAAGTTAAAAGGAGACGCCCTTGCGTTATTTAGAAGGAGAGAACTTGGATTTGTATTTCAAGATTACAATTTACTAGACACTTTAACCATAGGTGAAAATATAGTTCTGCCATTAACTTTAGAAAATGTACCTGTAAAAGAGCAAGATGAAAAATTAAAAAAGGTATCAAAAATACTAGGAATAGAAGAGTTATTAGATAAGAGAACTTTTGAAGTATCTGGTGGGCAAGCTCAAAGAACTGCTATTGCAAGAGCTTTAATAAACAATCCATCTATAGTTTTGGCAGATGAACCAACAGGAAATTTAGACTCAAAGGCTGCTAGGAATGTTATGGAATTATTAGAAAAAATAAATAATGAAGAGAAAGTAACAACTATGATGGTAACTCATGATCCAGTTGCAGCAAGCTATTGCCATAGAATACTTTTTATAAAAGATGGTGTAATTTATAATGAAATTTATAAAGGTGATAATAGAACTAAGTTTTATCAAGAGATAATGGATATACTTTTATTATTAGGAGGTAGTAAATAATGAGCTTTATACAGTTTGCCCTTAATAATATAAAACGAAATATTAAATCCTACCTAGGATATTTTTTCAGTATACTTATATCTTCTACATTACTTTTTTCCTTTAGAATGTTTATAAATCATCCAGATTTAGATACTTCATTATTTGAGAATTATATAATAGCAGCAATGCAAGTAACAGAAGTTATAATTTATTTATTTTTATCTCTATTTGTATTTTACTCAGCAAGTGTGTTTTTAAAAAGTAGAAATAAAGAGTTTGGAGTTTTATATACAATAGGTATATCAAAGAAACAAGTTAAAAAAATGATTTTCGTAGAAAATTTAATAATAAATATTTTAGCCTCAGTTTTTGGAATTGTAGTAGGTTTGATTTTCGCTAAGGTAGTGCTAATTATAATATCTTCATTAATAGGAATAGAGCCACTAAAGTTTTATATTTCAACAAAATCTATTGCTGTAATTATTTTATACTTTACATTATTATCAATGCTAACTTCTTATTTTATATCTTTTGTAGTTAGAGAAGATAAGGTAATAAAACTATTAAAAGGTACGCAAACGCCAAAGCCAGAGCCAAAATCGTCACCAATATTAGCTGTATTTTGCGTTGGGGTATTAGTATATGCATACTACATGGCAGTGAGTGTAACCATGTCAGATTTATTTTATAAAATAGCGCCAGTAACTTTTATGGTTATTATGGCAACTTATTTATTATTTTCACAACTTAGTGTATTTGTTATAAAGAAAGTTAAAGGGAAGAAAGCATTTTATAAAAAAAATACTAATATGTTGTCTATAGCAAACTTACATTATAAGATAAAAGATAATACAAGGATGCTTTTTTTAGTAACAATAACTTCAGCTATTGCATTTACAGCAATTGGGTCTGTTTATTCATATTGGATGAGTAGATTAGATCAAGTTGAAGCAGCATATCCACAAGCAATATTTTATGCTACAGAAAGTGGCAATTTAAATGAGGATAATGTTTACAAAGATGTGGATTATAATAAGAGTGATTATAGCAAAAGAGTAGATTTATTAGAATCTCTATTAGAAAAAGATAAAATATCTTATGATAAGGTTGAAGGACAAATTAAAACTATAGTTGCAGAAAATACAGATAAGACTGTGAAAATAATTAAAGAGTCTGATTATATTAAGTTATCAAAAGAAAAGAGATTAGAAACAATTGATTTATACTCTAATGAAGTAATATCATTATCAAAGTCAAATGTATCAAAATTAAACATTAATAATAAAAATAATAATGTTATGACTATAGATAATAAATCTATGAAAGTAAAGTATGCAGACAAGTCTGTTATGCCAGCATATTATAGTGCATATGTTGTTAAAGATGATTTTTATAATAGTATAAGTTTAGATTGTATAGAGGATAAATTTATAGCAATCAATACAAAGAATTATATGAAAACACTTGGTGCAATTAAGAGTTTTGAAGATGTCTATAAAGATGAGGTAGGGTATAAACTTTTATCTAGAGCATCTATGGTGGATCACGGTAGGATAGTTTATGCAGTTCTTTTATTCTTATCTATTTTTATAGGGCTTATATTTTTCATTACTTCTAGCAGTTTTTTATATAATAAGCTTTATGTTGACTGTCAAGATGATAAGAGGAAGTATAGAAACCTTAATAAGATAGGGTTGACCTATAAGGAGATAAGAAAAGCAGTGACAGTAGAGATAGCTACTTTGTTTTTACTTCCTTATGTAGTTGCAGTTATTCATTCAGCCTTTGCACTTTTAGCTCTTAAAAACTCCCTCGATGTAGATGTTGCAGGGTCTTCGTTTTTAGTTATGGGAAGCTTTTTTGTAGTTTTACTTATATACTTCTTAATTGTAAGACAAGGTTATTTAAATGAAATAAAAGAAAATTTGGTAGATTAAATTAATCGCGGGTATTATTCCTGCGAATCATCTCCACCAATACATAAACGTGGAAACGTAGAATAATTGGAATTACTAGACTTTATAGTTTGGTAATTCTTTTTATTTTGCCTTTTAGCACACAATCAGAAGAATGGTCTAAGATAAATAATTATAATGTTTAGAATAAATAGTAGTGAACCGTACTACGAGTAAAGGAGTACGGTTTCAGACAAGTTAATAAAAAGTAGTAAAATAATAGCTGTACCATTAGTGAATGGTATAGTTATTTTTAATTAAAGCTCATATGTGACAATAATATTATAAAGATTATTATAACTAAGGACTTTAATTTATATAATTTTACAAATACAATTAAGTTAACAAATTTAAAAAGCCAAATTCTGAGAAATTGAGTGACGGAAAACTAATGGATCTAAGGATGAATATCTATGCCAGCCAGTTACCAAGTAGGGAATAAAAATGAGTTTTAGCAAAAGGGCAATAAAAATTATAGGATTAGTAGGAGTTACAATAGCCACGCTAATGTTAAATACAGTATCAGCTATGGATAAAAAGATCTAGTAACTAAAGAAAATGAAGTTACTATAATAAATAGTATTGATAATATGGGGTGTTATTTAGGAATAGGTGAATCAGTAGAAATATTAGATAACGAACCTATACCTATTTTTTAGAGGCAGATTTGATGAAGGAATAACTACAGGAATTTGGATTTTTCTCAAGGTATCAAAGTGGAGTAAATAAAGTTGTAAAATTATCAAATGGATATAATGTGTATCTATAACAAAGTATATTAAACATAATAAAAATGTTGGAATATCTATTTTAACAAATGTTTTAGCAAAAATGATTGGAGGACATCTAGTAGCTTTATTAGTTAAACCACTTGCAGTAGTTAAAAAAACTTACAACAAATCCGCCAGGATGAATGATATTTAAATTAAGACTAAAAAAGTTTACATGGGACAATATGAAGGACTGATTGAAATGTTGATTGTAGACTCATATTCTTATCAATAAATTGGAGTTGAAATTTAGTGGAATGTAATGGATTTGAGTATGATACTAGGTATAAGGATAAAGTAAGTGCTATTTTGAGGTATTTATTCTGAAATTATATAAGTACCTTAGGTAATAAGGTAATCTTTAAGTTTTAATAAAAATAGACTAAATCTAAATTCTTAATAAACAAATTTATCAGTAAACCATTAAAAAAATTAATGATATAAATAAGAAAAAACAATTTTACTTATATATTAAATGGCTGTAAACTTAATAAATGTAGTTAGGAGTTATACTCTATAAATAAATTTTATAAAAAATTAGAATATTAAATTATGCCCTGTTTGACGGATTAATATTAAAGCTTATAAGGAGGAATTATAAAATGGGACAAGCTGCAAAATCAAAAAAAAATAAAAGATATCTTATAGTATTCATTTGTATGTTAATTCAAGCAATACCATATTGTATATCTCAAAATTTACAAAGTCAGATGCAAACACCAGTATCTCAATCAGGTGTAGTATCTGAGGTAGGATTTACATTACTATATTTATCAGGAACAATTCCGGCATTATTCAATCCAATAATAGCCAAAGTATATGATAAATTCAAAATTAAATATATATATGTAGCAGGTTTAATAATATCAGGTATAGCATTCGCCTCATATGGAATGGCTCAAAATGCAATAATGTTTAATGGAAGTGCATTCTTTACACAAGTAGGAACAATATTATTTACAGGTTTATCATTACCAATAATGATGAGTCATTGGTTCCCTGGTGAAGGTAAAGGAACAGCATTAGGAATAGCATTAGCAGGTGGATCATTAGGTAATGTATTTTTACAACCAATAACAGTTAATTTATTAGCTAACGTTGGATGGAGAGGAACATATATGGCATTAGGGGCAGCTATGATAATAATAGGTGTACCACTAGCATTATTATTTATAAGATACCCAAAACAAGAAGAAGTTGTAATGGAAACATCATCTAATAAGTCAAATGTAAAGCCAACAAGACCAAAATTTGATGGTTTATCAGACAAAGAAAATGATAAAAATCCAATGTTCTGGACTTTCTGCGTAGGATGTGCATTAATATGTTTCGCAGTTGTTGCAGTATCAACACAAGCAATACCAGTATTAGGACAAAAAGGATTTGAACCAGGAAAATTAGGAATTGCAGGTTCAATATTTGGAGTATCATGTTTAATAGGTAATGTAGTAGGTGGTAAATTATTTGATAAATTAGGATCATTTATTCCAATGGTTTTATCAGGAATATCTACAGTAATAGCGTTATTAATAATGGCGTTTATGCCAGAGGGAAGTGCAATAGGATTTTTAGTACCTATATGTTCAGGATTAACTGTATATACAATAACATCAGCACCAGCATTTATGCCAGCAGATGTATTTGGACAAAAAGATGGAACAATGAAGTTAGCAAAAGTAGGTATGTTTTATGCATTAGGTAGTTCAATATCAGCATTATTATTCACAACTATATCAAACAAGTTAGGATTAACTGGTTCATGTATGTTATTTATAGTTGTTGGTGTAGTAGGATATGGATTAAACTTATTTGCTCAAGTAAAATCAAAACAAATGTTTGTAGAAAACCAAAATTCATTAAATATAAAAATAGGATAGATCAAATTTGATCTATCCTATTTTTATGCTTTTTATACATCATCAATTTTGTATTAAAACTTATTTTACCGTATAGCTTATAAATTCAGTTTCAAAAAATTTTATATAAAATAGTAATTTACATAAAATAGTTCATTTAATTTTGATATTGTAATTATTAAAGTAGATATATTAGCTCTATTTTGTATTCACATGACTTTTGGATAGTAGTTGTTTGCAAGGAAGAACTAAGAGCAAAAATTAGTAATTAATTATTTTTTTCATAAATTTCTAAAGTTTTTACAAGACGAATGTATATTACCATTAGGTACATATAAGATCTGAGAGAATAAATTTAATAATTTATTTAAAGGAAATATATCATGGTTCAGTAAGTAAAGAAGTAAATAGTTATCAAAGCTTCATTTTGGATGATTTTATTGATTTATATAATTCAGAAAAAAAGAGAAGAATATCTTAACATGTATGGAGAAGAATTAGTTGGATGTCAAAAGATAATAGCCGGGGCAAATGATAACATCCTTGGAGAGTATAAAAAAAGAATGTGCTAAAGATGTTTCAATCTAAAATATTAGAACTTGCTTGTTAAAATTAGAAAAGAATGGATTTTTAACAAATAAATCAACAAACCCAAATAGGCTTATAACTATTGAAAATTGGTAACTTTATCAAATTAGTGAGAAAAAACAACAAGCTAATAAACAGGCGACTAACAAGCAACTAACAACTAACAAGAATGATAAGAATAATATATATACATCACAATGTGATGAATTATGGAAACTCTATCCTAATAAAAAAGGAAAACAAGAGGCTTATAAGAAGATACTAAAACTTCTAGAAGAATATTCATTATAAGAATTAAGGAGAAGTGTAGAAAGATATTCAAAAGAAGTAGAAGGTAAAAATAAACAGTACATACAGCATGGAAGTACATTCTTTAATGGTGGATATGTGGATTATTTAGATGAAAATTTCAAAGAAGCATCACATTATCCAGCAGAAGAACCTAAGGGGAAAGTATTAGATTTTAAAATAGGTGGAGAGTGATTATAAGTGAATAATATATATGATACACATGCAGAACAGTCAATATTAGGAGCTATATTGCTTGATAAGAATGTAATACATGAAGTTGAAAGCTTACCTAGTGATGTTTTTTACAATGAAGCTCACAAGGTTATATTTAACAGAATGTTAGAACCACATAAAAAAGGGATGGTTATTGATATAATCACCCTAATAGATAAATTAAAATTTAATAATGAACTAGAAGCTATCGGTGGTATAACATATTTAACTAGTTTACCAACTACAAGCAACATACAATATTATATAAAAATAATTGAGGAATTACAACAAAAAAGGAATATTGTACAAGTTTTTTATAGGCTCATAGAGGACATCAGAAGGGGAGAGGATATAAAAAATACATCATTAAATACATTTGAAATAGTTACAGAGTTAAAAGAAGAGATTAAAACAGATAGCACACTAAGAAGTATTATGACAAATATCTTTGATGATTTAAACAGTGGAGTTGGAAAAAGTGCATTAGCAATTAAAATAGCCATTAATTCATTTTTAAAAGGTAAAAAATACTTATTATTTCTAGAGAGATGACCAAAGAGCAAGTGGCAGAAAGAATAATATTAAGCCATAATGGAATATCTAAAAAGAAATATGAGGATAGAAGCTTTAATAGTGAAGATTGGCAAAGAATTGTTAAAACAATGGAGGCTTTTTCAACAGATGACATTAAAATTGATGATAAAATTTCAACCATACAAGGGATAAAAAAGGAATTAAGAAGTTTTAAGCCTGATGTATTAATTGTTGATTATGTTCAGTTATTAATTCCAAATAGTTTCAAAGATAGCCGAGAGAGACAAGTCGCCGAGCTATCAAGGGAACTAAAAAAGATAACTATTGATTATGGAATTATAGTTTTACAGTTAATCCAGTTAGCAGAGAAAGGAACTGGAAACTATAGACCTCATGGTGAAAGCTATACGAGAGAAAGTCGTGCGATTTACCATGATTAAAATATCGTTATCTATATACATAATGTTACAGAATAAAAGGAATTAGTTCAAGATCATATAAAGCAGTATCTAAAGAAAAAGGAAGTCTTGAGGATATGAAGGCTACTCTAGAAAGATTTAAAGAGAATGAAACTAAATTTATAGAGCTGATAGTAGATAAAAATAGAAGTGGAGAAGTAGGAAGTAATTATTATTGGTTTAAAGGTGCTGATTTAGGTTATTAACCAGTAATTTAAAGTAAATATAATGAAATAAGGTATTTAATTGTCTAAGGGGGAACTAAATCATGACTAATCTTTACAAATAAATATAAGGTAGGTTTTGTGAATGACAATTAGAAAAGTTATAGCCTTAATAAAAAGGCATGAAAATGTAAAGGTAATAGTAAATGTTAGAACTAAAATATCAGAGGATTATAAAAGGACAGTACATGATCTAAAAGATATATTGATA
>NZ_JWHR01000069.1 GCF_000808015.1 Terrisporobacter othiniensis
ATAGTATAGGTATTAATAATACAACTATAAATAAAATATAAGATAAAAATCTCAAGTATTTTGTAGATGTTAATTTTTTTATTGGTATATAAATAAATATAAGGCTTAAAATTATAACAGTTATAATAATAGAGAACAATAATCTTGTAATATATACATTATAAAGGTTGAAAATTAAAAAAATAAATGTTGCTATAAGAAAAATTCCATTGTACTTTGTAAAAAAAGGCAATATTTTATTTATATATTTTTTCATTTGGAAATTTTGTGTTAAAAAGTAGAAATCTCTAAGTATGTAAAGCAAACAATACAATAATGAAAATAAAAAAATACCTAGAAATAAATAACTTTTAAAATTTGTATTCATAAAAATTCCCCCTTGTTCCCCCTTAATATATTTTATTTAATTGAAATGAAAATTATATATAGAATTATAAAAAAAATAAACTTGGTTAATAATAATGTTTATAGGAAAAGGAGGTATAAAATGAATAAATATTTAAAGGTATTAGTTATTAATACTCTTTTATTTGTAAGCTTAATATTTAGCTTTCAAAACAATATTTCCTATAGCCAAAGTAACAACATAGATACATTAATATCCATAACAAAGAAAGAAGAATACTTAAATAAGAGAATAAATGATTTAGACTATATATTAAAAAACAAAAATCAATATATAGCTTTTGATAATGATATGAAAAGTAGTTTATTAGAAAAAAAAATTAGTGTAGACAGCATAAAGTATAGTCAGATCAAGTTTTTTAAGATGTATTTTGAGAGACAATTGATAAATTGTGAAAAAAGTGAAAGCTTTTTAATACAAGAAATTAAAAACGAAAAAAAAGAAGCTTTGGAAAATAGTAATGCCAGTTATATAAAAGGAAAATGGCCATTAGAGGACTATAGATATATTAGTTCAGGATATGGATATAGAACACATCCAATAACAAAAAAACTTAGTTTTCACAATGGAATAGATATACCTGCACCAAAAAATACATCAGTACTTGCAAGTGATGATGGAATTGTAATATTTGCAGGTTATAAAAGTGGCTATGGAAATGTAATAGAGATAAAACATTTTGATAATAAAAAAACCTTGTATGCTCACAATAATAGTATAGTTGTAAATGTGGGTGAAATAGTTAAGAGAGGACAGGTTATTGCTAAGGTAGGGTCAACAGGAGATTCAACAGGAAATCATGTTCACTTTGAGGTTAAAATAAATGATAAAAGGATAAATCCTTTGTATGGGATAAGTAATGATTTATAAAATAAAAAAAGCGAAGATTAAATCTTTGCTTTTTTTATGTGTAATTATTTGAATTTTAAAATAATTTAGAAAATTTAGCATAAAATGAAAATTTTATGGTGTAATAAAAAGGATTTATTTATTAATGTATAGAAGATAATATTAATATAATTTAGTAAGAATATAAAAAATAATGGCTTATTGGAGAGATGGGGGGGGGGTTTGTGTGAAATCTAAATTGTTAAAAGATGTATTAATATATATTGCAGTACCTGTATTAATTTTTAATGCTGCTATTATAAGTAACATAGAGATTGCCTTTCAAGTTTCGTGTGCTATTTCAATAGTTTATTCTGTTTTCACTAGGGTTAAAGAAAGTAGAGTAAATTCTACTGGATTAGCTATATTTTTTATAATAGTCGCTTACTTCTTATCAAGTAAGAGTCCAGATTCAGATAATGTATATTTTTATAATACATGTATATTCTTATCTTTAGCACTGATAATACCTGGGGTAAAGATCTTTAATAAGGATATTAGTACAATAGTAATAAGGGATATATTAAAATCTTTAGATAGAAACAGTTTAGCGATGATTAGGTTATTGAAGAAAAAATCTGTGTGGGGTGAAATTAGCAGAATATGTTCAATGATAGAAACAAATTTAATACTAGTATCACTTTTGAGAATTATCAATATTTTGGTTTATAGTGGAGGTAGTAATTCATATTTAAATTTTATAACTAATTGTGTAGGGGTAATTTTCACAGCAATAATTGTTTATAGAATTATTAAGGTTATTAGTGCATCTAAAAAACTTGATATTGATAAAACTAATAAGGGTCCAAGTCATGAAGATCATAAAAAGGGAAAGGTAATTAACTTTAACTCTTTTAAGTAGTTATTTATAAAAGCATTAAAAAATCATGTTTGAATATGCAAACATGATTTTTTTTGATTATTTAAGTAGTTCAAAAACATAGTCACCTATTTTATCAGGATGTATAGTTGTTTTGAAGTGAGTAATATTTTCATCCATAAACTCAACTCTTGAATCTAATTTCTTATTTAATAAATCCTTTATTAAATCCTTTAGATCTTCATCGTTATCGTACAAAATTCCTATGCCTTTATCTCTAATAAATTTAGCATTTTCAATTTCTTGACCAACCTTTGGGTTTTTAACTATTATGGGAGTATTTGAACTAATAGCTTCAAACAAAGTGGCTCCACCGGATTTAGTTAACATTAAATCGTAATTTTTTAATAAGTCAGACATATTAGTGACAAATCCTCTTACATCTATGTTATACAGTGGTTTTTTTAGGGTTAAAATATCGTATAGTTTTTTATTACTGCCTGTTACTATAGTAACATCCAACATATCTTTATATTTACTTAGGTAGTCATCAAGCCAATGCATAAAACTTTCATCAAAATCAAATAATCCTCTACCTCCACCCATAAGAAGTAGCCTAAGTTTATTACTACGTAATTTTTTATTGCAAATAAAACTTTTACTTACAGGCACACCAGTTACTCTAAAAATACTAGGATCTAATCCTTTTTGGACATACCTATTTTTAATTTCATAGGATGGTACAAAATACATATCTGTTGTTTTAAATATCCATTCTAAACTATCTACTACATCAGTTATTACAGTTATAGAAGGTATTTTTTTATGTGGATTTTTTGTATTAAAATCATTTACACATGCAGCTGCACAAGGAAATGTGGAAATAATTAAATCAGGATTAATGCTTTTTATGTATTCAGCAAGCTTTGGCATATATATTTTATAAGATATATCGTATTTAGCATCAAAAGATTTTTTTATATAATAGTAGTAATTATAGAGTCCAGGCACATATTTAGTATTATTTTCGTACATTTTAACCATAGGCTTATTTATACGAGGAACACTTGCACTAATAAAATTCTCTATTACAATATTTATATTATCATCTTTTTCTTGAATATATTCTTTTATAGCCTTTGCTGCACTAATATGACCAGCACCGAATTGAGCAGTTAATATTAGTATAGTTTTTTTATTTTCTATTTCATTCAAAATATCACCTCGAAATAAAGTTTCCTTTTATAGTATTATATCTTTATAGTATTATACCTTTGTATTTAATTATAATCAATGACAATGATTTTGATAATAAATTTTATAAAATATAAAGGAAAGCTAGCCTGCTATGTAAAACATAGAAAAAGAGGTGAGATTATGGAAAGTGTTAAAAGTAGTACTTGTAATAAAGAGCACTCATGTAATGATGATGATATATATATAAAAATGAAAATGTATATATTTTCATTGATAGGCATAATTATTTTTTTCATACCTATAAAAATTAATAATCAATATGAAACATTATTATATCATATATCTTATTTTATAGAAAATAAAGCATCCATAATTATAAATATAAGTGTTCTGTTCTTTGTTACATTATCAATTTTGAAAGATATAATAAATGTAAATAAATCAAGTATAAATAAATTTTTGGTATTTTCTAAAGTATTTAGCTTAATAATACTTACTTTTTTACTAGTTGGAAAAGAAGAAATTTTTTTTATAGATGATAGTTTTATATTTATTTTGAAAGATCTTATACTAAACTTAAGTATCGTTCTTCCTGTTGCATCTTTATTTATGCCATTTTTGTTAGATTGTGGACTATTGGAAATTACAGAAGCTTTTACTCACAGAACTATGAAAAAGCTATTTAGAGTAAGCGGAAAGGTGTTTTTAAATTTTTTAGTATATTTATTAGTAGATAATGTATGTGGTGTATTTGTTACTTATAGGCTTTATAAGGATGGCAAGCTGCGAGAAAGAGAGTGTGCTATTACAATTTTAAATTTTTCTGTTTTATCATTAAGCTTAACTGGAGATTTATGTAATAAGATTGATGTAAATATTGGGAAATTTTTCATTATGGAGATGTTAGTACTAATTATATGTAATATTATAATAAGTAGGATTTACCCTTTAAAGAAAAAAAAGCAAAGTTATTATTTTAAATCTGGTCATAAAAATGTTAACTGTAAAAAAAATAAGTTAAATACAGCAGTTAAAAGATATTATGAAAATAAAAACAATAAAAAATTTTTTAGTTTATCTTTATCATATTTAAATGAGGTAATATATATTTTGATGAATTTAATTCCTTTAATAGTACTTATTTTCTTTATAGGAAATATTATAT
>NZ_JWHR01000070.1 GCF_000808015.1 Terrisporobacter othiniensis
TATTATAGCAAAGAGGATACACCTGTTCCCATTCCGAACACAGAAGTTAAGCTCTTGAGCGGCAATGGTACTTGGGGGGCGACCCCCTGGGAGAGTAGCACGTAGCCACGTAATTTTTTTATGCAAGAAGGTAAACTTTTTATTATATAATAGTTTACCTTTTTTTGTTGCAAGAAAAATGGGTGAATTTTAATATTAAAATAGATAATAATTATAGAAAAAAATAATAAATAAGTATATTATATAAATATTTTTAATAAATATAGTTTTTTATATTTAGATTTGATACTATGAAGGTGATTTAAAATGAAGAATATGATATAAATTATTATTTTAGGGGGATATAAATGAGTAATTTACCAAGTCAATTTGAAAGTTTTGCACAAGCAAGAAAAGATGGATTTCTAGCAGCCAAAGAAGTAAAAGATAGTGGGAGAAAAATGGTTGGTACATTTTGTTGTTTTACACCATCTGAGTTACCTATTGCAGCAAATGCTGTTCCAGTGGGAGTATGCGGAGTAAGTGAGGAAGCAATTCCAGAAGCAGAAAAAATACTGCCAAGAAATCTATGTCCTTTAATAAAATCAAGTTATGGTCATGCAATAACTGATACATGCCCATATTTTTATTTTTCAGATTTGCTTATTGGGGAGACAACTTGTGATGGGAAGAAGAAAATGTATGAGGAGTTAGGAAAAGTAAAACCAACTCATATTATGCAAATGCCTAATAGAGCAACTGGAAAACATGAGTTTAATCTTTGGAAGGATGAGATAATTCTATTAAAAGAAGTTTTAGAAAAAGAATTAGATACAACTATAAGTGAAGATGATATAAAAGATGCAATTAAAGATAAAAATGAAGAGAGAAGATTACTAAATGAGTATTATGACTTGGGAAAATTAGAACCTTCTGCTTTAACAGGAATGGAATTGTATCAAGTATCTTATCAAGCTCAATTTAAATTTGATAGAGATGAATTAAAAGCAAATTTAAGGAAAATAATAGATGATACTAAAATAAGATATGAAAAAGGTGAGTGTTCTGTAAAAAAAGACGCACCTAGAATATTAATTACTGGATCTCCAATTGGTGGATGTACGAATAAAATTATTAATACTATAGAAGAATCTGGTGGATCAATTGTTGCTTATGAGCTATGTTCATCTATAAGAAATAATAGAGAATTGGTGGATGAAAGTAATCCAGATGTTTATGATGCTTTAGCTAAGAAGTATCTAAATATAGGATGTGCTTGTATGATGAATAATGATAAGAGAATAGAATTATTAGGAGATTTAATAGAAGAGTTTAAAATTGATGGAGTAATTGACGTTGCTCTTCAATCATGCCATCCTTTTAATGTGGAAGGTAATAGGATAAAAGAATTTGTAGTTAATGATAAAAATATTCACTACATGGCAATTGAAACTGATTATTCTCAATCAGACACAGAACAGTTAAGAACAAGATTTGAAGCATTTATAGAGATGATAGAAGAAAAGAAAGGTTGTTAATTGAGTGAAGATGTATAGTATAGGCATAGATTCAGGGTCTGTGGCAACAAAGGCAGTGTTGTTTGATGGAGAGAAAGTAGTAAAGAAGGTTATTATACCAACAGGTTGGAGTCCTAAAAGAACATCAAATCAAGCTTATGAAATATTGATAGATGGAATAGATAAGGATAAAGTAAAGAAAGTAGTAGGGACTGGTTATGGACGAGTTAGTATGGATTTTGTAGATAAAACAGTTACAGAAATAACCTGTCATACAAAGGGAATTTTCTTTTTAAATAAAAATATTAGAACTATATTAGATATAGGTGGACAAGATAGTAAGGTTATAAATATTGATGACAATGGAAATGTTGTTAATTTTATAATGAACGATAAATGTGCTGCAGGTACAGGTAAGTTTTTAGAAGTTACATCTAATAAATTAGGAAGTGATATAGAAAATATTGATGAATTGGCACATGGTGCTACACCTGAAAATATTTCTAGTATGTGTACTGTATTTGCTGAATCAGAAATAATAAGCCTTTTGGCTCAAGATATTCCTAAGGAAAATATAGCAGCAGGTATATTAAAGTCTATTGCTAATAAGGGTATATCCATATTAAATAAAGGTAGACTAGAAGATACAATAGCCTTTACTGGAGGCTTAGCCCAGAGTAAAGAGCTAGTAAAGATGTTAGAAAATAATTTAAACAAAGAAATATTTATAGCAGAAGATGCTCAAATAATTGGAGCCTTAGGTGCTGCAATTATTGGATTTAAATAAAATAATAGTCAGTATAAGCATATATGATGACATTATATATAGGAGGATAAAAAATGAACATAGTAAAAGTAAATGCTATAGGAGATAATTGTCCTATACCAGTAGTTAAAGCAAAAAAAGCAATAGATGCTCTAGAAGATGCAGCAATAGTTGAAATAAGTGTAGACAATGAAATAGCTGTACAAAATGTCACAAAAATGGTTAATCAAAAAAACTTAGAATATACCTGTGAAAAAGTAGGGCAAAATCATTATGTTATAAAAGTACAATGTGGTGAAGTAGTAGAAAGTGAAGCAACTAAAGAAGTGGTTGCTGCTATTGCAAAAGAGGAAAAAATGGTAGTGGTATTAAGTAGTGATAAAATGGGTGAAGGAGATGAGGAACTAGGAAAGGTTCTTATTAAAGGTTTTATATACGCTATAACTCAATTAGACAAATATCCAAAAGCCGTATTACTATATAATAGCGGTGTGAAATTATCATCTGAAGGTTCAGATTCTATAGGGGATTTAAAAGTATTAGAAGATCACGGTGTTGAAATACTAAGCTGTGGAACTTGTTTGAATTTCTATAACTTACAGGATAAATTACAAGTTGGTAAAGTAACCAATATGTACTCTATAGTTGAAGAGTTATCAGGAGCTACTAATATAATCAGACCATAATTAAATAGGAAATATATAAATTTAAAGATAGACTAAGAACCTTGAATTATCAAGAGTATTAGTCTATTTTAATTTGGCTAATTAGTAGCGTTACTGTATTTACCAGTTAAATGATCAATTTCTATTTTTATTACAGTAAATGAATTTATAGCTTTATCTATGTATTTCAGGCCTTCTTCCATATGAGGATGAGAGTATTTTTCTCCTATTGCAATAATTGCACTTCTTTTTTCATCATTAGTAACTATGAAAGCACGTCCAAATACTATTGCACTTTTATAATGAGTAGTAAAATATTTTGGAAGTATGGCGATATCAGAATTTACAAAGAAAGAAACTTTATTATTTTTAATTATATTATCCAATTTATGTCCTTTGTTGGCACAGTGGAAATAGATACAATTATTATGATAAACATAATTAACAGCAACTCCATAAGGATATCCATTTTCACTTATAGTTGATAATACTCCTTCTTTTCCTTCTTGTAATATTTTTATTGTATCTTCTGTACTTAATTCTCTTTTTTTCTTGATTATATCTCTAAACATAAATCCTCCTTAATAATTTTATTATGGTGATAAAATTGTAGCATAATATATTCAATAATAGTGCAGTAATAGACTTAGATGGAGTAGAATAATATTGTAACTATTTATAAAGGGGATGTATTTATGGATGATAAAATAATAAACAAATTAAAGAATATGAAAGGTGATGTAAGTTTTTATTATAAAAACTTAGTTACACAAGAAATAATTAAGTATAATGAAGAAAAGCCAATGCTAGCAGCTAGCGTAATAAAACTTACTGTATTGGTGGAATGTTTTAATCAGATAAAAAAAGATATTATAAGGAAAGACGATATTTTTATTACTAAAGAGGAAGATAAAGTACCATCTTGTGGTGCTTTAAATTATATGAGGGAAAACTTGAAAATTACATTGGAAGATTTATATGTGCTTATGATTATTTTAAGTGATAATTATGCCACAAATATTTTAATTGATAAATTAGGAATAGATAATATCAATAAAACTATAAAAGAAATAGGATTAAAAAATACCGTACTTAATCGTAAAATGTTTGATTCCGATAAAGCGGCATTAGGATTAGAAAATTATATAAGTGCAGGAGATATAGCATATTTGTTGGAGAAGATGTACAATAAAGAACTAATTGACGAAAAGTCTAGTGAAGAGATGATAAATATTTTAAAAAATCAAAGATTAAATAGTAAAGTACCTTTTTTTCTACAAAGTATAAAGCCCAAAGTTAATATTGCACATAAAACAGGAGAAGATACTAATATAACTCATGATGTAGGAATAGTATTTGATAAAGAGCCATTTATAGTATGTTTTTGTGGTAACAATGTAAATGTACCAGAGTATGAAAGACTTATGCAAGATGTTACTTATGATTTATATAAAGGTGCTGATTTTAGGAGGTAATAAATGAAGATAGTTGATTTTCATTGTGATACAATATCACAATTATATGACATTAGACAAAAAGGAGAAGATATACACTTAAGACAAAATAGACTACATTTAGATATAGAAAAAATGAAAAAGGGCGATTATATGCTTCAAGTTTTTGCATCATATGTGGACTTAGGAAGTAATGATAAACCATTGGAGTCTTGCCTTAGTTATATAGATTTGCTTTATAATGAAGTGCAAAAAAATAAGGATGATATTGGAATAGTTTATACATATGAAGATATAATGACAAATATTGAGAAAAATAGGATTTCAGCACTACTATCCATAGAAGAAGGTGGAGTTTGTAAAGGTAATTTATCATTGCTTAGAAATTTTTATAGACTTGGTGTTAGAATGATGACGTTAACATGGAATTATGATAATGAGTTAGCCTATCCAAATGGTTATTTTTATAATGAAGAAAAGAATGAGAGAAAAGGTCTTAAAGAAAAAGGTTTAGAATTTATAAATGAGATGGAGCAGCTAGGAATGATTATCGATGTTTCACATTTATCAGATGATGGAATTTATGATGTTTATAATAATACAACAAAACCTTTTATTGCTAGCCATTCCAATGCTAGAAATATATGCTCTCACCAAAGAAATTTGACTGATGACATGATTAAAAAAATTGGAGATAGAGGTGGAATTATAGGCATTAATTTCTATTCTTTATTTTTAAATGATAATTATAAATTTAATGATATAAGTAAAATCGACGATATTATAAATCATATGAAATATATATCGAATAAGGGGGGGATAGATTGTGTAGGTATTGGTAGCGACTTCGATGGAATAGATTGCCCTTTGGAGTTTGAGAATTCATCAAATATGCAATTGATTTATGACAAAATGCAAAAATTAGGTTTTAGAGAAGAAGATATAGAGAAGATCTTTTATAAGAATGCACTAAGATTATTTAAAGAAGTGCTATAAATTTAATATAAATATTTATTATAAGGGTTATATATAGAAAAAATCTATATATAACCCTTATTTATAGACTGCGTGCATATAATTTTATATATATTTATAGTTTTAATAATAATATTTACTTTATATGAAATGCTTCATATAATTAGATTGAAATATATTATGTGGAGGGAAATAATGAAGAAATTATTATCAGTATTATTATCAGCAATAATGATGGTAACATTTTTAACGGGATGTACACAAAGTGGTGGGGGAGATGCTAGTACAGATGAGTATCATATAGCAATTGTAACACCAACATTATCAACAAGTGAAGATGAGTATCGTGCCGGGGAAGAAATGGCTAAGAAGTATCCAGAAATAGTAAAACATTTAACTTTACCAGAAAACTTTGAAGAAGAGATAGAAACTTGTATAAGCACAATAGTATCAGCAGCAGATGATCCACTTATGAAAGCTGTTGTTGTTGTATCAGGTCAATCAGGATTAATTCCTGCATTCCAACAAATTAAAGAAAAAAATCCAGATATATTCACAGTAACTGCTCCAATATTTGATGAGCCAGAAATGATGAGTGAATATATAGACTTAAATTTAGATACAAACTGGTTAGAAAGAGGAAGAACTATAGTTGAAAAAGCAAATAAAATGGGAGCTAAAACTTTTGTTCACTACTCATTCCCAACTCATTTATCTAAGCCATTAATATCTGCTAGAAGAGATAAAATGAAAGAAACTTGTGAAAAGTTAGGAATGGAATTTGTTGAAGTTGTAACTCCAGATCCACAAACTGGAGATAGTGTGGAAGCTATGCAACAATTTTTACAAGAAGATATACCAAGACAAATAGAAAAATACGGTAAAGATACTAATATATTTGGTTCAAACTGTCCAATGTATGATGTAATAATAAAAGAAGCTTTAGAATTAAAATATACAGTAGCTGAGCAATGTTGTCCAACACCAACTCAAGCTTATCCAACAGTTTTAGGTCTTGAAATTAGCGAAGAAGATCAAACTAACTTTGATAAAATAAATGAAATGATAAGTGAAAAAGTTGATGCAGCTGGAATGAAAGGAAGACTTTCAGGATGGCCAATATCAGTAACTGTTTATATGCCAGAATTTGCAGTTGAAGTAGCAAAAGAAGTTGTAGAAAATGACTTTGATTATAAAGATGCAACAAAATTAAACGAATTAACTAAAGAAAAATTTGATGTAGAAGTTGATTATACTAAATTAGAGGATAATGGAAAAACTTACGATAATTACTTCGTAATGCTAATGGAATCAATCTTCTATTAAGATTTTAAAAATAAAATCATACTAATTTATAATAAGTAAGCTTTACTAAAATTTAAAATATAAAAGAAATGAGGTTAATCAAAATATGATATTTATTATAAATATATTTTGCGTTAACCTCTTTTTTATGAAATAGAGAGGTATAAGATAAGTGGAAAAATTTGCACTGGAAATTAGAAATTTAAATAAATATTTTGGAAAAGTACAAGTCTTACATGATATCAATCTTCAAATAAAAAAAGGAGAAATACATGGAATTATAGGACCTAATGGATCTGGGAAAAGTACTTTTATGAATATTTTATTTGGTAATTCAGTCATAAAACATAGTGGTGGCTATGAAGGGGAAATAATTGTTGACGGAAATCGTATAAACATGGATAGTCCACAGAAGTCCATAAAATGTGGAATGGGAATGATTCATCAAGAGTTTACTTTATTACCAGAAATGAGTGTATCAGAAAATATTAAACTTACAAGGGAGAATAAAATTAAGAGTACGGAGAAAATTTTAGGTAAAAACTTAGCATACATAGATAAAAATAAAAATAATAAAGAAGCTAAAGTAATTTTGCAAAAACTTGGATTTAATATAGATGCAGACCTGTTGATAAAAAATTTATCAGTAAATGCAATGCAATTTGTAGAGATTGCTAGGGAAATAGATAATGATAAATTAAAAATATTATTTTTAGACGAACCAACGGCAGTTTTAAATGAAGAAGACTCCACAAAGCTTATGAAGGTTATGAGAGACTTGGCTGATAATGGAATGACAATAATCTTTGTCTCACATAGACTACATGAAATAAAGGAAATTTGTGATAGAGTAACTGTACTTAGAGATGGTCATGTGGTATCTCAATATAAAAGAGAAGAAATGACTTTAAAGAAGTTGACACACGCTATGATGGGATATGAGGTCATAAAAACAAAAAGAGAAAAAAGAGAAAATGAAAATAAAAGTATACTTACAATGAAAAATTTCTTTGTAAACATGCCAGGGGAAGACATAAGAGGTATAGATTTAGATATAAAAAAAGGTGAAATATTAGGAGTTACATCATTATCTGGTCATGGTAAACTTGGCTTAGGCTATGGAATTATGGGATTATTTCCATATGAAGGTACTGTAATGATGGAAGATGAAATTATTGATGTCAGTAATATAAGGGAAAGTATTAATAAAGGTATATTTTTAATTCCAGATGATAGAAAGAAAATGGGATTGCTTATGGAACATTCTATAGAAGATAATATAGTCTTTTCAGGATTATATGGAAAGAATAAATTTTTAAAGAAATCAATGAGATTATTTAAAACAAAGGATAAAGAAAAGATTAATGATACTGTTGAAAATTATATAGAAAGATTAGAGATAAAATGTGTAAATAAACATCAAGAAGTAAGGCAATTAAGTGGTGGGAATCAACAAAAGATTTGTATAGCCAGAGCTTTATGTATGAATCCTAAAATTTTATTTCTTCTAGAACCTACTCGTGGAGTGGATATAGGATCAAAGGAAAAAATCTTAGATATGATAATTGAAATAAATGAAAAAAATAATATGACAGTAGTAGTAATTTCAAGTGAATTAGAAGAATTAAAAAGAATTAGTGATAGAGTAGCAGTTTTATGTGAAGGAAGGTTATCTAATATACTACCTCCAAACAGCAGTGATGAAGAGTTTACTCTAGCTTATACAGGGGAGGGAGAATATTATGAAAATCAAGAAGCCTCAAATAATAATTAGTGGATTTTTATGCTTATTAATTATAATAGCTTATAAATTAAATATGGAGATGAGTGAACTTTTTAGTCGATCATTTGTAAAATTTGTAATGAATGGAGTATTGGTACTTGCTATGATCCCTATGATAAATGTAGGTGTAGGTATGAATTTTGGTTTACCCATTGGTATTATTGCAGGACTTCTTGGAATGTGTATTTCTATTCAATTTAGATTAAGTGGATTTGTAGGATTTTTAATGGCCATATTAGTGTCTATTCCAATAGCAATAATATTTGGAGTATTATATGGTAAAATCTTAAATCATGTTAAAGGAAAAGAAGATATTGCAGCCATGTTTATAGGGTTTGCATTTATCCCAATAATGAACTTTTTCTGGACTATAGCTCCATTTTCAAATCGAGAGATGCTATACCCCATAGGAGGTAAAGGACTTAGACCTAAGATAAGTTTAGATAATTATTTTGGCAGAGTATTAAATGATTTATGGATAGTAAAAGTAAATAATATTGAAATACCAGTAGGACTAATTATGTTTTATGCTGTTATTGCAATTTTAATGTATTTATATTTTAATTCAAGAAAAGGTAAGCTTATGGAAGCAGTAGGAGAAAATGAAATCTTTTGTACTTTATCAGGTGTTGATATAGATAAAACGAGAATTAAAGCAGTTGTAATATCTACAATAATTGCAGGCGTTGGAATAATAGTCTATGCTCAAAGTTATGGGTTTGTAGAACTTTATGGTTCTCCATCATCGTTTACTTTTCCTGCAATATCTTCCATATTAATAGGAGGGTGTATAGGTAAAAAGGCAACTTTATTTCATGCAATTTTAGGAACATTTTTATATCAAAGTATTTATTTGTTATCAACTCCAATAGCAAACGAGCTATTGGTGCCAGAGATGGCAGAAATTATTCGTATGATAATTACTAATGGAATAATTCTTTATGCATTTTTAAAACAAGAAAGGAGAACAACATAATGAAAAATAATAACTTATCTTTGAACTTTTTGAAAAGAGAAAGTAGCAGAATTCCTTTGTTGTTTATGTTTTTAATAGTAATATGCTTTTATCTAGCAAATGTTAGTATAATTCTTGTTGGGGAACAAGTGGCAGTTAGATTTATTAGAAATGGTATCTTAGTTTTATCATTAGTAATTCCGATTGCAGCAGGGATGGGCTTGAATTTTGGTATAACTCTTGGAGCTATGGCAGCTCAAGGGGCGTATTTAGTTAGTTTAAATTTTAATTTGCAAGGTGGAATAGGCGTACTAGTAGCTTTTATTATTAGTATAATTTTAGCCTTGTTTATAGGATATGTTTTAGGAATATTGATGAATAAGGTTAAAGGAAAGGAGATGATAACATCAATTGTTATTGCTGCTTTAGCTAACTATATTTATCAATTGATTTTCATGGCAGGTTTTGGAGCATTAATTCCTATTAATAATGAAAAAATAGCACTTAGTACAGGTATAGGTATTAAAAATATGGTGGATTTAAGGAGCTATAAGGAGTTTTTTGAAAGTTTCGGTAGTATAAAAATAGGAGGAATAAATGTATCCATATTCTTAATACTAGTTGTGATTTTTACTGGATTTATAGTTTACTATATTTTGAATACTCCTCTTGGTCAAAAAATAAAGGCAGTGGGTATTAGCGAGGAAAAATCAGAGAATTTAGGAATATCTGTAGATAAAATTAGAATAATAGTTATGATAATTTCTACAGTATTGGCAGCCATAGGTCAATTTATATATTTGCAAAATATAGGGTCATTAAATGTATATACAGAACATTTAAATACAGATGTAATGAGTTGTGCAGCTTTACTTGCGGGAGGAGCATCTATTAAAAGGGCATCTGTAAAAAATGCTCTCTATGGAACTATAATTTTACACATACTATTTGTATTATCTCCTTTAGCAGGTCAAAACTTCTTCTCTAATGTGGCATTGGGAGAATATTTTAGAACATTTATAATGTATGGGGTAATTGCATTTGCATTAGTAGTTAATATTAAGTTAGACAGCAAAAGAGAAAAATAGGGGAATCTACACTATGAATATAGTTGAAATTATAAGAACTGTAGTAGGAGTATTTTTTATTTTATTTGAGCTAATAGTATATGCATATGATTAATGAGGTAATATGGCATATTCAGAATATAGATACAGTCCAATAAGCTGGTTAATTTGTATTCCTATTGGTGTTTTTGTAGTTGCATTTACTATTGAAAGAGGTATTTATTTCGCCATGCAGCTGCAATATTATGGGTAGTGGAAAAATAGTATTAATAATATTAGATGAGAAAAGAGTAAAATTAAACAAAGTGTGTAAATGAGACAAGTCTATGATTTAATTGATATATTAAAACATAGACTTTTTAATTGTAAGGAAATTATATGCTATTTGTTCTGTAGATAACGTATAACTTCCAACTTTGTTATTTGAGCAACAGGCGAAGCCGTTGGCCATATGAGAGAAGCAAATTTTTTATAATGCAAAGTTTAGAAATTTACTTCTTCAAATTGAGTAAAAAAATAGAAAATATTATATAATTATAGATAGATAAAAATGAAATCTTTAGAAAAAGGTGATTAGATGAAATATTTATTTCAGGAAGTTAATTTAAATAAGAAAAAAGAAAAAATAATTAATATATATGAAAATATAATAAAGGAAAATAATTATAAATCAAAAGATATACTTTTTTTAGTTCCAAGTGCAATTACTAAGTTAAGTTATATGAGAGAAATAAATCTTCCTTTAAGTGAAGAATTAAAAATTACTACATATAATCACTTTGTTCAAAGTGAGTTGATAAAATATTGGCCTATCATAGAGGAGAATTGTGAAAAAATAAAAGTAAACAAAATAAGTCCTTCTTTTATTTCTCAAAGTTTAAGTGAATATATAATTATGGAGTATATAAATAAGACTAGAGAAGAAGAAAATTATTTTCAGGACATAGTGGGTACAAATAAAAGTATATGTAAAAATATATTAGATAATTTAAGCAAAAGTTGCTTTAATGCCATAGATATTAATAATATAGGAGAAAAAATATATAACTCAAAGAAAAATAGAAATGATTTAAGTAGATATTCATATACTCAAATGCAGGAAGTTATAGATTTTTACGTGAATACTTTATTGTCTAAGGGGATAATTGATAATTCTATCGCTGTATACTTATACAATAATTTTTTATTAAATAATGAGGAGTATAGAAGAAGATTGAGAAAAGAGTACAGATATTTGATTGTAGATAGTTTGGAAAGCGCCAGTGTTAGTGAGAGTAATTTAATATTAGAGTTTTTAAATATAGTAGAAGATGGATATGTTTTTTATGATAGAAGTAAAGATTACTCTTCATTTAAAAATGTTGATATGGCTTATATAGAAGAAAATATAATAAACGAGTTTTTTAAAGAAGATGTGCATGATTTGGGAATAATAAGTATTAAATCTTTATATAAGGAAAAGAAAAGTATAGAGTTAAAAGATGAATATCATTTATATGATGAAATGATAGATGGTGTAGTAGAAAAACTTTTACAATTGATGAGAGAAGGAAAAAATTTAAAAGATATCGCAATAATTTCGCCTATAAATAACTCTATTTTAGACTATAAAATATGTAATAAGCTAAAATCCAACAAAATTGCAGTAACCAACACTAAATTAGATAATAAAATTGTTGATTATCCTTATGCTAATGTCTTAGTTGTGGCAACTTGTATTTTTTATAATTTACAATATTTAATAAAAGAAGAAGAGTACATAAACTTTATAGAAATATTATTTGACATAAATAAGATAAGAGCTATAAAAATATTTAATCATAGACATGATAATGAAGAATATAAGAGTTTAATTGAATTCATTAAAGACAAAGAAAAAGAGAATTTGAGAATAAGTGAGTTCTTATTACAATTTTATATAGAGAAAATGCTTAACTTGAAAGATGGAAAGAAAAATGTGGATTTATGTAAAGATATGATTAAGCAAGGTGATATTTTTAGTGAAATACTAGAAGAACTAAATATGGATGAAAAAGAAAAGTATGAAGTATTTGTAAAATGCTTAAAAGATAATATAAGTGATTATTATATGTCTGCAGATATAGAAGATATGAAAAGTAGCAATAAAGTGATTATTACAACACCGTATACTTATATAAGTGCAAATATAAATAGAAAAATACAGTTATGGTTAGATGTGGGAAGTAATGCTTGGAATATGAAAATAGAAAAGGACATTGCTAACCCATTAGTACTTAGAAAATCCTTTGATGAAAAGCTAATATATAGTGACGAAATGGAAGATAAAAATAAAAGATACTATCTATACAACTTGATTTATAATTTGTTACTTAACAGTGAAGAAGTATATGCTTTTAAAAGTGAATATAGTGTAAATGGTTTTATGCAGGAGAGTATGTTATATGGACTTTTATTAAAGCTTTTAGATAAAGGAGAAATAACTAATGAGTAAGATAAATTACAGAGAGGACCAGCTTCCTATAATTCAATATGAAGGTGGAAAAATGGCAGTTCCTGCAGTGCCAGGAGCTGGCAAAACTTTTATAGTTACAAATTTAGTAGCAAAGCTTTTGGAAGAAAAGAAACAAAATAAGGGGAAGATACTTATCTTAACTTATATGAATAGTGCGGTGAACAACTTTAAAGTTAGGATAAAGAAAATTCTCGAAGAAAAAAATATAGGAGATAAAAACTCTTATGAAGTTATGACAATACATTCTTTAGCTGTAAAAATTATAAAAGAAAAGCCAGAGATTGTTATGTTAAATGAGGATTTTAATATAGCTGATGATTTACAAAAGACCATGATTCTTGGAGATTGTATAAATAACTTTAAGTTAAATGGTGGAGAAAAAGCTTTTAGATTTTTCTTGAAAGAACAAAAAGACCCCATGTGGGCGGATAGACAACTGGATGCTTGGGAGAACGGGTTTTATGATTTAGTTCAAAATACCATAAGTGAACTTAAGTATAAGGATATTACACCACAAAAGCTGGATGAATATATGAGAGAAAACCGTAAAGGAATTTTGAAAATAATTCTTCCTATTTATACAGAGTATGAAAAAAAGCTAAAGGCCAATGGATTACTTGATTATGATGATATGCTTATTTTAGCTTATAAGGCTTTAAGTAATGATTCAGATTTAAAAACAAAATATCAAAATAAATATCAATATGTATTTGAAGATGAATGCCAGGATTCCAATGAGATACAAGGAAAGATAATTGGACTTATTTGTGAACAACATAATAATCTTGTAAGAGTTGGGGATATAAATCAAAGTATAACAGGAACATTTTCTTCATCAGATCCGAAGTTCTTTAAAGAATTTATAGAAAAGAGTGATTACTGTTATAGAATGGACATGTCCAATAGAAGTTCAAAAGATGTGATAAACCTTGCAAATGAGCTCGTTAGATATGTTACACAAAATTTACAACCGGAATGTAGAGATGCTTTGGAAGAAATGGATATTAAAACTGTACCTAAAAATAGAGGGTACAAAGAGAATCCACAACCAGACAAATATCAAATTAATTATAAATATTATGAGACTTTTGATAAGGAAATAGAGCAAACAGTAAAATTTGTGAGAAATATTAATAAAAAATATCCCGACAAAAGTATAGGTATATTAGTACCATACAATGACCATGTTAATTTAGTTGCAAAAGAACTAATAAAAGAAGATTTAGAGTTTGAAGAATTAGGCCCAAACTCTCTTAGAAAAAGAAGAGTAATAGATAATATTGCTTTAATATTAGATTTTATACTAAATTGCGATGAAAAAGAAAAATTAATAGAAGTATTAGATAAAGTTTATATAAAAACAGATAATAAAGAAGGAAAAAAAGATTTTTTACAATTATTAAGAGAAGAAAAACTAAGTGTGGAAGATTTATTATATGATAAAGAATGCTCTAAAGAATTAATAATAGACATAGATAGTGATTTATATCAAAGTTTTTTATATGGGCTATATAATTTGAAAAATATAATAGAATATCCTCTAACTAGAATCGATAAGCTGATTCTTTTCATAGGAGACAGCATGATAATAGAAAAAGAAGAAAAAGCTATAGTAGATTATTTAGGTTTTTATGTAAAATATTTAGTTGCAGAAAACAATAATATTAACCTTCAACAAATATATAACTTGCTAAGCGATAGGAAAAATAGAGTTTTTAACTATATAATAGAAATTGTTAGTGAAATAAATGGATACGAGCCACTACCTGGAAGTATAACTGTGTGCAATTATCATAAATCTAAGGGATTAGAGTGGGATTGTGTATTTTTATTGGGAATGACGGAGTTTAATTTCCCGGACAATATTTATCAAAAATTTCAATGTGATAAATGGTATCTTAAAGAAAAATATAAAAATCCAGAATCAAATATAAAAGCTGAAATAGATTTTCTTTTAAAGGGCGAGGTAACTAAAAATTATGCAAAAGAAATTAAAGAAAGTTTGATCAAAGAAAAAATAAGGCTATTATATGTGGGAATAACAAGAGCAAAAGAAATGCTGATATTGTCTGCAAGTGCGAAAAATTCTGTTACAGATAAGAAAAAGCAAAATCCATCTATGTATTTAAATATATTAAAAAGTGTTATAGATAAAAAAGGAGAATGATTAAATGGATAAAAAATTAAAATATTTTGTATATAGTCAAAACTCACTAAATACTTATAAATCATGTCCTTTTAAGTTTAAATATAAGTATATAGATAATATAAACTGGAAATATGATGACTTAGGAAGTAGAGAGTATTATGATAGCTTAAAGTATGGGCGAGATTTTCACTTATTATGTGAAAGATACTTTTGTAATATTCCTTTAGGAAAAATTGAAGATAAAAACTTCAATAAATGGATAAGTAAAATAAAAGATATACTACCAATTGAAGAAGAAAATATATATTTACCGGAATACGAAATGAATCTAAATTTAAATGGTAGAAATATTGTGGCAAAGGTTGACTTAGTTATAATAGAGAAGGATAAAATAAATCTTTGGGATTGGAAAACAGAAAATCAAGAAATTACATATAAAAATGCACTTAATAGAATGCAAAGTACAGTGTATATGTTTTTAGCTGAAGAAATAATAAGAAAGAATTTCTACAGTGATTATAAAATTGAAAATATAAGCATGAATTATTATCAGCCAGCTTTAGATAATAAACCAATTACAATAAATTATAATGAAAAACTTCATGAAGAAAATAAAATGAAAATTTTAAATAATATCAATAATATAGAAAATACGGATTTTTATAATGAAGATAATATAAATAAAAATTTAAATCACTGTAAATATTGTGAGTTTAATAAGCTTTGTAACAGTGAAAATGTAAATTATGAAATTTTGGAGGAAGACATTTATGGGCCTTAGATTTGTATTAGGCAAGGGAGGTATAGGAAAGACAACCTTTATGCTAAATGAAATAAAACAAAGAGTGCAAGATAATGAAACAAGTCCTGTAATTCTTTTAGTTCCAGAACAATACTCATTTGAGATGGAAAAAAATATGTCAAAACTTTTCCAAGGAGAAGAAAAGGACAAGTATTTAAGAAGTAGAGTACTTAGTTTTAAAACTATGAGTAGTATAGTATTTTCAAAGGTAGGGGGCCTTACTGATATAAATATTAACTCAAGTGGTAAGGCTATGATTATATATAAATCCATAGACAAAATTAGTAGTGAATTAAAAGTTTATGGCAGATCATCAACACAATCTGGTTTTGTAGGTTCTATAACAGATATGATATCAGAATTAAAGCAATATAATGTATCACCAGATATGTTAGAAAATATAGCAGGTGAAATGGAGAATGAAACATTAAGGTATAAATTAATGGATATTGCTAAGATTTATGGAGAATTTGAGAAAAATCTACACGAAAATTATGTGGATTCTCAAGATTTGTTAACATCTTTAGGGGAAAAGCTACAGATATGTGATTACTTTAAAGATTCATACATTTATATAGATGAATTTACTGGTTTTACACCTAATCAGTATGGAATTATAAAAGAATTATTAAAACAAGCTAAGGAGGTTTATGTTTCTTTAACCATAGACTCTTTAACTCAATTTACATACTCAAAAAATGATGCATTTTCAAGAACGAAGTATACATATGAAAAGTTATATAAAATGGCATCAGAAGAAGGAGTAAAAATACATACTAATATAAATTTGAATGCTGAAAATGTAAAAAGATTTAAAGGAAATGAAGAACTACAGCATTTAGAAGCTTTTTATCATGCATATCCATATAGAAAATATGAAAAAGAAACTAAATATATAAAAATTAAAGAATTTAATAATTTATATGATGAGGTTGAGCAAGTTGCAAAAGATATTGTCCATCTAGTTAGAGAGAAAAAAGTAAGATACAAAGATATAACTGTGGCAACTAGAGATTTAAATAGATATGACTTTTTAGTACGTTCAATTTTCAAAGAGTATGAAATACCAAACTTTATAGATTCTAAAAGAGAAGCTAAGAGTAACCCAATTATAGTATTGATACTTTCTGCCCTTGAAATGAGAAATAGAAGATACTCTTATGAGACCATGTTTAGATATTTAAAAAGTGGGCTTATAGGAGTAAGTGATGAAGATATAAGTTTGATGGAAAACTATGTACTTCAAAATGGAATCACGGGTAAAAAATGGTTTGAAGAAAAATGGGAGTATAAAGTAAATCAAAACTATTTGGCTGAAGAAAGTGAATTTGATTTGGAACAAAAAGAGAGAATAAATGAAACTAAAAATCAAATATTAGAGCCAATTATAAAGTTACAAAATAAGCTTGATAAGAAAAGTAAGACAGTAAGAGAAATTTGTACTTATGTATATGAATTCTTATTAGATATTAATATGGAAGAAACTTTAGAAAATTTAATTAATAACTTTACACAAAAAGGTGATTTGGAAATTGCTAATGAGTATTCACAAGTTTGGCAGATAGTAGTAGATATACTAGATCAAATGGTGGAGTTAATGGGTGATGAAAAAATATCTTTAGATAAGTTTATGAAAGTTATAAGTCTTGGATTTGATGAGTATGAGTTAGGTCTTGTACCTCCAAGTATGGATCAAGTTTTAGTAAGTTCCATAGATAGAATGAAAAATTCCAATACAAAACACCTTTATTTAATAGGAACTACAGATGGGATTTTCCCGCTGATTTCAAAAGAAAGTGGTTTGCTTAGTGATAAGGATAGAGACTCTTTAGGTGAAAAAGGTATAGAAGTTGATATAGATAGCAAAACAAAAACTTATGAAGAACAGTTTTTAGTTTATAAATCTTTAACTTATACAAGTGAAAATTTAACTATAAGTTATCCTATCTCAGATCATGAAGGAAAAACTCTGAGACCTTCTATAATTGTATCTAGACTTAAAAAAATCTTCCCAAATATCAATATAAAAAGTTATGTGTTAAAAGACTTAGATAATTCTTCAGAATCAGCTTTAGACAATATAACAGTAAAAGCACCTACTTTTAATGAGCTTATAAATGCTATTAAAGAGTTTGAAATTAGAGGGGATATTAATGAAGTTTATTTAGATTTATATAGATATTTCCTAGGTGATGAAGAATATAAAAATAAATTGGAGAAAGTAGTAAGTGGATTAAGTTATACAAACCAAGTGGAAAAAGTAGAAAGAGAAAAAATTAAACAATTATATGAAAATAAAAACTTAAGTATTTCAAAGTTGGAAAGATATGCTCAATGTCCATTCTCTTATTTTATACAATATGGACTAAAAGCACAGGAAAGAAAAGAGTACTCTTTCACAGCACCAGACTTAGGTTCATTTATTCATAATATACTTGATATTTTCTCTAAATCTTTAAATAAAGATAAATTAAACTGGCATGAAATAGATGAAGATTATATAAGAAGTAGAGTATCCATTATTGTGGATGAGATGGTAAGTAAAATACCTGGATTTATCTTAAATTCTTCTGAAAGATACAAGTATTTAGCTTATAGATTAAAGAAAATGCTGGTTTCTGCAATTAGTATTATTTCTATGCAAATAAAACAAGGAAACTTTGAACCTGTGGACTATGAAGTTAGCTTTAGGAAAAATGGCAAATATCCACCTATAAAAATAGTATTAAATGATGGTGAAGAAGTAACCTTAGTTGGACAGATAGACAGAATAGATGAATTAGAAAAAGATGATAACAAATATATTCGTATTATAGATTATAAGTCAGGAGATAAGTCTATCAATTTAACTGAAGTTTACTATGGATTGCAGTTACAATTATTAGTTTATCTTGATGCTATTATAGATAGTGATAGGTATAAAAAAACAAACTTAAAACCAGCCGCTATTCTTTACAACAGAATAGATAATCCTATTGTAAGAAGTAACGAAGATCAAAAAGACTCTGTAATAAATGAAGAAATATTAAAGAAGCTTAGAATGAATGGTTTAGTGTTAAAAGATGTGGACATTATCGGAGAAATGGACATGTCCCTTAAAGAAGGAGAGAGAAAAACTTCTTTAATTATACCTGCTAATTTCGATAAAAATGGAAATATAGGTAGATATACTAAAGGTGTTACAGAGTCAGAATTTGATACTTTAAGAGAGTATGTAAAGTATGAAGTAAAAGAGCTTTGTGAAAGAATGGTAGGAGGAGATATAAGTATAATTCCATGCAAAAATAAAAATGGAACATCTTGTGATTTCTGTACGTATTCATCAATCTGCCAATTTGATACTTCAATAAAAGGAAATATTTATACTATTCTTAATGATAAAAGCGATGAAGAGGTAATAAAACTAATGGAGAAGGAGGTTAAGAAATAGTGAGCTCACCAAAATGGACGAAAGAACAGCAAGAAGTAATAGACAGTAGAGAATGCAATTTGCTAGTAGCAGCTGCTGCTGGTTCTGGAAAAACAGCAGTACTAGTTGAGAGAATAATACAAATAATAACAAATAAAGAAAAACCTGTAGATATAGATAGCTTACTAGTAGTTACCTTCACCAATGCAGCAGCAGCGGAAATGAGAGAGAGAATAGGAGATGCTATTGGTAAGGCATTGGAGAAAAATCCGGAAGATAGCCATTTACAAAATCAGTTGGTGTTGTTAAACAAGGCAAGTATAACTACAATACACTCTTTCTGTTTGGAAGTAATTAAATCAAACTTCCATAAAATAGACTTGGACCCTAATTTTAGAATGGGAGATGAAACGGAATGTACTATTTTAAAACTAGAAACCATAGAAGAAGTTTTTGAAGAATTTTATGAAGAAAAAGAATATGATTTTTATAAATTGGTAGAAAGCTATAGTGAAAAAAGAGGAGATACTAACTTACAGCAAATGGTACTTAGTATTTATTCCTTTGTAATGTCTTCACCTTATCCAATGAAATGGTTAGAAGATAGCGTGAATGATTTTAATATAGATGATGACTTTGATTTTTCCACATCAAAATGGGCAAAAATTATTTTAGACACTATAAAAATACAAGTTAATGGTATAGTAAATAATTTTGATAAAGCTTTAGAAATGGTAGATGGAATTGAAGAATTAGAAACTTTTGCCGATAAATTAAAAATAGAATATAAAATGATAAAAAATTTATTAGATAGTTGTGATGAAAGTTGGGAAGATGCATATAGAGCAGCCATAACTTTAGAATTTGAAAACTATGCAAAAGGAGTAAAAAGAATTCCTAAAGGAGCAGAAGAATATATAAAGGATGCAAAAGATAAAGCAAAAAAAATAAGAGATGATGCTAAAAAATCTTTAGAGTCTATACAAAGCTCTATTTTTAATAAAAATGTGCCGGCTTTAAATAAAGAAATAGAAATGCTATATCCAATAGTAAATTCTTTAAGTAAAATACTTAAAAGATTTATTGATTTATACAGTGAAAGAAAAAGAGAAAAGGGTATAATTGACTTCAACGATATAGAACATTTTGCACTAGCTATCTTAACAAAAGAAGATGAAAATGGAAATATTAATGCAAGTGATGTAGCATTAGAGTACAGAGAAAAATTTTATGAGATATTTATAGATGAGTATCAGGACTCCAACTTTGTACAAGAAGTTTTACTTTCAACAATAGCGAAAATTGAAACTCCAAATAGATTTATGGTTGGAGATGTTAAGCAAAGTATTTACAGATTTAGACAAGCAAAGCCAGAAATATTCTTAGACAAGTACGCTACTTATGGTACAGAAAAGGGCGAAAAAAATAGAAAAATAATGCTTTATAAAAACTTTAGGAGTAGAAAAGAGGTTATAGACAGTTGTAACTATGTTTTTGAAAATATAATGAGTAAAAATATAGGTGAAATTGAATATACAAAGGATGAAGCATTAAATCTGGGAGCTTCTTTTAAAGAAAATCTAGAAGAAAAAGTAATTGTGGGGGGACCTACAGAAATTCATCTAATGGAGAAAGCTCAAAAAACTATAGAAGAAAATCAAAATGATGAAGAACAACCAGAAGAAGAATTAGATAACATACAATTGGAAGCTCGTATGGTTGGGAAAATTATAAAAAATTTAATGGCACCAGATGAAGAAGGAAATACATATAAAGTTTATGATAAAAAGCTAGATGATTATAGAGTAGTGGATTTCAAAGATATAGTAATATTACTTAGAGCTACATCTGCATGGGCACCTGTATTTGCTGATGAATTGATAAACATGGGTATACCTACTTATGCAGATATAGGTATGGGGTATTTTGATACTATTGAAATTAAAACTGTAATGTCGTTTTTAAGAATAATAGATAATCCGATGCAAGATATTCCACTATTATCTGTTTTAAAATCACCAATACTTCCTTGTACATCATTTACACCAGAAGATTTTATAGATATCAGATTAGAAAACAATAACACTAATCTTTATGAATGTATGAGATTAATAAGTGAAGGTGAAGAAGAGCAAAAGAAGGAAATAAGAGAAAAATGTAGAAGTTTCTTAAGTGAGTTAAAAGAATATAAGGAAAAATCTTTATATATGAGTACGGATGAATTTTTATGGCACTTATACATGAAAAGTGGCTACTATGCTTATGTTGGAGCACTTCCTAGTGGAAGTCAAAGACAAGCTAACTTAAAGATTTTATTTGAAAGAGCAAAACAATTTGAAGAAACTAGCTTTAAGGGTATTTTCAACTTTATAAACTTTATAGATAAAATTAAAAAATCCAATTCAGATATGGGAAGTGCGAAAACTCTTGGAGAAAATGCCAATGTAGTGAGAATAATGTCCATACATAAAAGTAAAGGTCTAGAGTTCCCAATAGTGTTTTGCTCTGCCATGAGTAAAAATTTCAATACTATGGACTTTAAAAAGGACATGTTATATCACTATGAATTAGGTTTTGGCCCACAACTTGTAGACATAGACAGACGAATATCTTATCCAAGTATTGCAAAAGAAGCATTAAAATATAAAATGAATTTGGAAAATCTTTCGGAAGAAATGAGAATTTTGTATGTTGCCTTAACAAGAGCTAAAGAAAAACTTATACTAACGGGAGCTGTAAAAGATATTCCAGGAGCACTTCATAAATGGGGGAAAAGCTTAGATGGAGATAATCCTGTTTCTCAATATGATGTGCTAAAGGCTAAAAACTATTTAGATTGGATTATGCCTTCTGTATTAAAGCATAAGGACTTTAAAGAAATAAGGAAGGCTTATGACATAGATGTATTATCACAATCTAACCATGATTCCAAGTGGTCATTAGATACTTGGGAAAGAGATGATGTAATAGTGGAAGAAAAAGAAGAAGAAACTAATATAGAATCTTTGTTGAAGGAAATGGAAGAAAAAAGTGTTGATGCTGATCATAGTTCAAAGATAAGTGAAAAATTAAACTATGCTTATCCTTATGAAGAAAGTGTAAAAGTTTCGGCGAGTATATCTGTATCAGAAATAAAAAAAATGCAAAGTACACATGAGGAAGACTATTCAAAGCCTTTGTATGAAGAGAAAGTAACTTTAAAAAGGCCATTATTTATTCAAGAAAGTGAAGCAAAAAATAAAATAAACCCACTGGAAAGGGGTACAATAGTCCATTTGGTTATGGAAGTTCTAGATTTAAATAGAATAAATACAATTGATGAAATAAAAACTCAAATTAAAGATTTAATTAAGAGGGAAATAATAAGTGAAAAACAATCACTAGTTATTAATCCTTTCAAAATATATAAATTCTTTAAATCTAAGATAGGTAAAAGAGCACTAGCATCACACTTTATAAAAAGAGAGCAAAGTATATATTCTCAGATAAAAATGAATGATATTTATCTAAATAATGAAGATATTCAAAATAATAGGGCAACATATGAAGAAGAGAGTCTAATGCTTAGAGGTATCATTGACTTATATTTTGAAGAAGATGATGAAATAGTAATAGTAGACTATAAAACGGACTATATAGATGAAGATAATAAACAAGAGGTAATAGATAGATATAGAAAGCAATTAGACTTATATGCAGAAGCTTTAAATAAGCTTACGGGTAAAAAAGTTAAGGAAAAATATTTATATCTATTTAATATAGATGAAGAAGTTAAATTATAAAAATTAAGGAGGAGCCATGAAATTTATTCATACATCAGATTGGCATATAGGTAAAAATCTAGAAGGCCATTCAAGATTAGAAGAACAAGAAAAGTTTTGCAATGATTTTGTAAAAATTGTTGAAGAAAACAATATAGACATGGTTATTATTGCTGGAGATGTGTATGATACTTCAAATCCTCCAGCTGGAGCAGAAACTTTATTTTATAAAACAGTTTGTAGATTAGCCGATGATGGAAATAGATGTGTATTAATTATAGCAGGTAATCATGATAATCCAGAAAGATTAACTGCTGTATCACCTCTTGCAAAAGAGCAAGGAATCATAATTCTAGGTTATCCACTAAGTAGCGCAACTGAGGAAAAATATAAAGGTTATGAGATTGTGAAAGCCAGTGAGGGATGTTTAAAATTAGACATCAAAGGAGAAAAAGTAACTGTAATTACACTACCTTATCCTAGTGAAAAAAGATTAAACGATGCTATCAAAGATGTGGAAAGTGAAGAAGAATTACAAAGAACTTATTCTAATAAAATAGGAGATATATTTAGAAAATTAGAAGAAAATTTTGAAGAAGATAGTATTAATATAGCAGTATCTCATTTATTTGTATGTGGAGGGGATCCATCTGATTCAGAAAGACAAATACAACTGGGAGGAAGCCTTGTAGTTGATAAACGTGATTTACCACAAAATGCTCAATATACAGCCTTAGGTCATTTACATAAACCACAAAAGGCATCTGAAAGGCTTAATGTTTACTATTCGGGATCACCATTACAATATAGTGTAAAAGAGAGAATTTATGCTAAGGGAGCAAATATAGTAGAAATACATGCGAAAGAAGAACCTGTAATTGAAACAATATACTTTAATAATTATAAACCTATCGAGGTTTTTAAATGTAATGGCATAGAAGAGGCCTTAAAAGTATGTGAAGAAAATAAAGATAGAGATATATGGTCTTATTTTGAGATAAAAACAGATGAAGTTATAAGTCAAGAAAATATAAAGAAAATGAAGGGATATCTAAAGGATATTATTGAAATAAAGCCAATTATTACATCTGATTATGATGAAGAAGAAATTGATTTAAAGGAAAAATCTATGGCTCAATTATTTAATGATTTTTATAAATTTAAGGAAAAATGTGAACCAAGAGGCGAACTCATGGACTTATTCTTAAACATAGTAAGTGAAGAAGGTGAAAACGATGAAACCAATTAAACTGGAGTTAATGGGGCTAAATAGTTATACTGATAAACAAACTATAGATTTTGAAAAACTAACCTCAAGGGGTTTATTTGGTATTTTTGGTAATACAGGAAGTGGAAAATCTACCATATTAGATGCCATAACTATAGCCTTATATGGGGATATTTCTAGAGATACTACAGATTATATTAATTCTAGCTGTGATAAGGCGATTGTAAAGTATGAGTTTGAAATAGGAAGTAAAAATAATAGAAAAAGATACTTTGTTGAGAGAACCATAAAAAATAGTGCAACTGGAGGAACGAAAACTTCTCGAGTACTTTTAGGTGAAATAAAAGATAGCGGTGGTGTAGATGTACTAGCTGACAAAGTGGGAGAAGTAAAAAGTAAAATTCAAGATATTATAGGATTAACTTCTGATGACTTTACAAGATCTGTAGTTTTACCTCAAGGTAAATTTAGTGAGTTTTTAAAATTACAAGATAGAGATAGAAGAAAAATGTTAGAGAGAATATTTAACCTTGAAAAATATGGTGAAAAACTTTCTAATAAAGTAAAAGCAAGAAGAAATGAAGCTAAAGAAAAGATAACTAGTTTAAATGGAAAACTTAGTCAACATGAGGGAATTACAGAAGAACTATATGAAGAGACTATAGAAGAACTTTTACAATCTAAAAAAATGGAAAAGTTAAAGAATGAAGATTTAGCAATAGCTGAAAAGGAATTTGAAGAAAATAAAATAATATTTGAAGATCAAAAGTCTTTACAAAAATATATAGATAGAAAATCTCAAATAGATTTAAAAGAAAAAGAAATAAACACCAAAAGAGAAGCAATAGAAAGAAGTGAAAGAGGAGAAACTATTATTCCTCATATAAATGATATAAAAATATAGAAAAAATTAATGAAAATTCAAATGAAGTACAACGATTAGAAGGTATCATAAC
>NZ_JWHR01000071.1 GCF_000808015.1 Terrisporobacter othiniensis
AATCCAGCATCTTCAAATATCTGTCTAGGTGTTTTCCCTATTTCATATTCAGCAATAAAATGTAATTTAAATTCATTAGTATATGTAATTCCTTTTTCAGTTATGTTCTTAACATATTTATTTATAGATAATTTCTTAATTTCTTCACTTGAAAATATTCTTTCACTCATAATAATTCAACTTCTTTATAACTATTTTACATAAAAATAAATCCTATACAAGTAGACACATTTTTTTCTCGTGTCCACTGTATAGGATCCACTTTAAAAGTATTAGTTTTTTTTAATTAAACTTTAAATAATGTATATAAGTAAGGTTAAGTAATAATTATAATACGTATATAATATAATTATGTTCTATTTAATTTGAAAAATTAAGTAATAAAAAATTAAAAAGGAGGATGAAAATGTTTGATTTTAAGGGAGCCATATTTGATTTAGATGGAACTTTAATTGATTCTATGAGCGTTTGGGAAGAAATCGATAGAAAATTTTTAAAAAATCGAAACATACCTATTCCATCTGACTATATAGAAAAAATAAACTCTATGAGCTTTAAAGAGGTGGCGAAGTATACAATAGAAAGATTTAATTTAAAGGAAAGTGAAGAAGAGCTCATAAGAGAATGGAATGAAATGGCCATATATGAATATTCTAATAAAATTAAATTAAAGCCAAATGTAAAAGAATACTTAGAAAAACTAAAAAAGAATAATATAAAAATAGGCTTAGCAACTTCATCACCTAAATACCTTTATGAACCAGTATTAAAGAATAATCATATATATGAGTATTTTGATGCATTGAATTCTTTGGAAGATGTAAAACGTGATAAAAATTATCCAGATATATATTTATTGGTTGCAGAAAATTTAAAACTTAGTCCACAAGAATGTGCTGGTTTTGAGGATATATTAGTAGGAATAAATACTATGAAAAAAGCAGATTTTAAGGTTATAGGTGTATATGATAAATATTCAGACTCTGATATAGAGGAAATAAAAAAAATAAGTGATAAATTTATATATGATTTTAAGGAACTAGTATAATAAATTTGTTTTAATAATAAAAAACAAGGTATATGTTAATATATACCTTGTTTTTTGTTAATTTATAAAAAAGTTTTTATCTATTTTGAAGCAACTAAGAATAATCTTTCATAATTAAATAAAACAGAACCATTAGGTCTTGGGAAGTACACATTTTTAAGTTTAATGTAGAAGTTATTTTTAAAGTTTGAAATTATTTCTTCATCAGGGAAAGCATCAAAATAAGGAACTAAAGTTGTACTTTCATACCATTTTAAGATATCATCAAGGCTATCCATGGCATGAGTATAAGTAGTAGACCAAATATAGATACTTTCTGGATTAAACAATGAAGATAAGACATCATAGTAATACTCAGTAGATTTAGTATTAAATCTTAAACTTTTATTATCAAGGTATTGCTTATATTTTTTTACATGTTCTAATTCATACAATGCTTGTTGAGCTCTCACTTCATCAACCAAAGGTAATTGTATTGCAAGGACCCCTTTATCTTCAAGTGAGTTATATAAAGATTTTATTAAGTTTTCATGATCAGGAATACGTTGGATAGCAGCGTTAGAAAATATGATATCAAATTTACCTAAAGAAGATAAGTCATCAGCTGCATCTTGTAGAATAAATCTAGTATCATCATATAAACTTCTTGCTTTTTCAATCATAGCTTTAGAATTATCGATACCTATTATTTCTGCATTAGGCCATCTTTTCTTAAGTTCATGAGTACTATTACCTGATCCACATCCAACATCAAGTATTTTTTTCGGATTTACTACGTCTATTCTTGATATTAAGTCCTTAGCTGGTAGTGTTCTTTCTTTTTCAAATTTTAAATAAAGATCTGGATTCCAATCTAACATTTAAAGACCCCCTTTTAATGGAATTATTGTAATAATTCTTATAATTAGAAAATAGCATGTTATGTGAAGGAATGCAAGAGAAATATGGAAAACTTCAATTTTCATAAAAAGAAAAAAATAATATGAATATATTTAGAATAGAATTATATTACACATGACAATAATGTAATAAAATCTTAATATTATTATTTTATAATTATGTTGTATACTTATAATATAAAAAACAAAAAATTGGGAGATAACTATGGATAATAAAAAAAAGAAAACTTTCCTAAGATATGTATTTTTACTATGTTTAATGGTAATAACTATATATCTAGTTTTAAAAAGTTTAGACATAAGTATGTTGTCTAGTGTTATTGCTATGGTAAAAAAGGAGTATTTATTAGTTGGAGGAGTAGTAATTTTGCTTTATATTATTCTTGAGGGGATAATATTGCAAATAATAATTAATGAACAACATAAATTGAAGAGTTCATTTGTAGGTTTTAAACTAGCTATAATGGGGTTTTATTATAACTTAGTAACTCCATTTGCATCTGGTAGTCAACCTATTCAAATATATGTACTAAGTAAATATAAAGTGCCACTAAGTAAGGCAACGGGAATAATAACTAATAAAACTATACTTTATCAAGTAGTAATTACAATTTATTGCACAATATTCATTTTTATGAATGCAAATAAATTAAAGTATGATTTGAGAACTGTTATGCCTTTTGTGATGTTAGGGTTGGCAGTAAATTTGTTTACATTTATAATCGGATTTTTAGCAATTATAAATACATCAAAAATAAAGGAAATAGGTCACAAAGTTGTAAGATATTTATTAAAATTTAAATTATTTAAATTTTTAGAATCTAAGGAAGAAAAAATAGATTCATTTATAGAAGAATATACAGAGTCTATTAAATTTTTTATGAAAAATAAAAAATTACTTATTATTACTGTAAGCCTAACTATAATACAGATATCTTGTTATTTTAGTGTTGCTTATTGGATATATAAAGCATTTAACTTAAACGGACATAGCTTTATTTATTTAATGACTCTACAAGTATATTTATATATGGCTATATCACCAATACCAACTCCGGGGAATATTGGAGCTAATGAGTTAGCTTTCTTTACTATATTTAAGCGAGTATTCCCACAAACATTGCTAGGATATGCTGTATTCTTATATGGTGGATTTATGTATTATTTAATATTAATATTAAGTGGAATTTTCACTATATACTCACACTATAGAATGGATAAAAAAATGGAATCTGGTAAAATTAGCGTAGAAGCTACATAAAATAGGAGGAACAATGTCATTTGAAAAATTAAACCAAAGTTCAATAAGCAATATTCATGATAGAAGTTGCATAATTATAGTTAATTTTAATAAAAAAGAATCAAGCATGATTAAAAATATAGGAAGATTAGTAGGAATAAAAGATTGTATTTTTGTAGATAGTAAAAATGGAAAAACTACTATAAAAGATATACTGAACGATAATATGTCTGATGACAATGAAGAAGTTTGGACAAATAAAGCCATAATTTTTAATAATATTGCTCAATTAAAAATTAATGGATTCTTAGACAGTTTAAAGAAAATGAAAATTACTAGACCTATGAGTGCAGTGGTGACAGATACAACTATAGACTGGACTTTAAATAAATTAGTTTACAATTTAATCCAAGAAAGAAAGGCTTTAAAGTCGGGTCAAACTTTAAATCACTAAATGTTGAAATAACATAATCGTCATTAAAATGGACAAAATAAATGTAACAAACAAATATTAATTATAATTTAATTTGTATTTATTTGTTCACATAGATCAATCCTTCAAAAATATTTTTGAAGGATTTTTTAATTGTGTTATAAAGGTGATTTTTTTTAATGTGTAGAATATATTATAAAGGTACAGAAATTTTTAGTTCAGTTGAAAGGAGATGGATTGCTATTAAAGTATTATTTACACTTAAGTTTAGTGAAGAAGAATTTGATAGAATAAGGGATTTAGGATATGAGGTTACCTTTAATAGTGAAGGTAAAAAATCTACTTTAGATAAAATGACAGATGAAGAGTTAGAATCTATAGATATATTAGTAACTTATAATTCATTTGAAAAATTAGATATCTCAAAAATGAAAAATTTAAAGTACATACAGTTAGGCAGTACAGGATTTGATCAGGTTCCAATAGATAAAATTATGGATAGAAATATTATTTTATGTAATAACAAAGGTGGATATAGCATTCCTATTGCAGAATGGATTGTATCTACAGTTTTGCAAATATATAAAAATACTAAAGCGTTTTATAATAAGCAATATAAAAAACGATGGACATGTGACTATAGTGTTTCTGAAATTTATGGGAAAAAAATTGGTTTTTTAGGAACTGGAACTATAGCATTGGAAGGTGCAAAGCGATTAAAAGCTTTTGGTGTAGAAATATGGGGATGTAATACAGATGGTAGAAGTGTAAAATATTTTGATAAATGTTTTTCAACATCAGATATGGATGAAGTATTTATAAATTGCGATATAGTAATAAGTACTATTCCGTCAACGAAACAAACATATAAACTTATTGATAAATCAAAGTTTAAACTTATGAAAGAAGGATCATCATTTGTTAATGTTGGAAGAGGAAAAATTGTAGATGAAGATGATTTAATAGAATATGCTCATAAGCTTAGAGGCATAGCTCTAGATGTTTTTCAAGAAGAGCCTTTATGTGAAGATAGTAAGTTATGGGACTTGGATAATATAATAATAACACCTCATAATTCATGGGTATCAGAGCAAAACTCTTTAAGAAGTTTTAATTTGTTTTATAATAATTTGAAAAAGTTTACTTCTAATAAAGAACCAGATAATAAAGTTGAAATAGAAAAAGGATATTAATAAAAATAAAGCATCTTTAAGGGTGCTTTATTTTTATTGATATCCTTTAAAATAAATAATTACAATATCGACACTAATTAGAAATTGAACTATTATTAAGGTGACAAAAAGTTACAAATAGTTCTGAAAATATTATTAGGAGGGAATGTATGGGGAAAGATTTTAAAAGGATATTAAGTAGTTTAATAATAGCGTGTATATTAATTTTTGAGTTAGGTACTCCTAGATGGCGAGTGAAATGGAAAGTGATATTGTTGAAGAAGGATACTATACTTTAGAAAACGTTTATAGCAGAAAAAATTTAAATGTATCTAGTGAAAAATTTACTAATTATACAAATATTAATATTTATATTGGAATTTGTTCTAATGCACCAATAACTATTTTTGATGAGACGACCATAGGGTTAGATGCAGTTAATAGACAAGAGTTTTATAACATATTATTAGAATCTTATATGAATAAAAACAGAACTATTATTATCTCAACTCATTTAATAAATGAAGTAGAAGAGCTTTTAGAAAAAGTAATAATGATTGCAGATAGAAAAATAAAAGTAAATGATTACATAGATGAATTAAAAGAAAGATCTTATTATATAAGTGGAAAAAGAGAAGATTTAAATAAATTATCAATCTTACCAGAAATGATTTTAGTAAAAGTTTTTGGAAATAACAAAATGTGTGCTTATTATGGAGATTTGAATGATGAAGATTTAAGTATAATAGAAAACTCAGACATAGAGTTAGATAAAATGAGTCTCCAAGATTTATTTATAAACATGAATAAAAAAGAGGAGGCTTTATATGAGAAATAATCCGTATTTTAATTTTATAAAAAGAGATTCTTTACAAATGATATTAATACTTTCAATTATAATACTTATAAATCAAGGACTTACAGCTGTATCTAATATATATATGGCGTTGGAACCAGGTTTTGATAGAACTATAAATATGTATAGTCAAGCAACTGCTTTTAGCAGTATGTTTTGCTTTATTGCTGGTATTATGTTTATATTAAGGAATTTTTCTGGTGCCATTAGTATAAAAGGAGACAGAAAAAATTTATTAAAGGCTTTTGCTGTATGGGCTATAATAATGTCTTCATTTATGGTTGTATTTTCAACCACTTTAGAAGTTGGCTTAAAAATATTAACAGAAGTAATTACACATAAAGAAGTAACTTTAATTGGTGATATCCCTATGCGGATACAAATAGCTGATATGGAAATGAAAAATCCAGATATAATTTTTATGTGGTTTATAAAAGCTATATTTAGTAGGTTTATAAGTGGTTTAATGTTATTTTCACTGGGATATATGCTAGGAGCAATAGGATATAGATTAAAGAAAAGAACGAACATTTTAGTATTTGTTGTAATACCAGTTGTATTAATAGGATTTTTAGTAAATTCAGCCCTTAGAATTGATGAATTCATAATAAACATGGTAGTAGCAATTTGTAATATTATAGTTTATCTTGTTGAAAATCCGGGACTAATAATACTAATTAGTTTGATTTGTATAGGCGTATTCTCGCTAATAGGTACAAAATTATTAATAAAAGCGCCAACAAAAGAATATTCAAATGATTTATTATAAATATTAAAATTCAATTAGAAGACTTATTATGTTAAGTCTTTTATTTTTTTACAATAAATGTATTTAAAAACTCTATTTATTATTATTTACTATTTAAAAGTTCAATGTGAAATATGATTAACCCAAATACTATTTATATAATTGATAGATTATAATTTAATTAAAGAAATTATTAGTATAAATATTTTTTAGGGGTGGGGACATGAATGATGAAATGTTAAAACAACAGCTGAGTATCCAAAAAATAAAACTAATAGAAAAGTATTCCCTTACTTGTTCTGAGGATATGATATGGGAATTTAAGCATGACAAATATCATACAGTTAAATATTTCTCTCATAAATTTGCTCAAAAGGAGTCTATACTAGCATTATTATTTTATATAAATAGACTATGCTATGCAAAAATTAAGTATTTCGATAAAAATATAGAGAAATACGAGCCATATAAGTATGTATTTTTAAAAGGTCTTTGTAAGTGTGAAATGTATGATATGGAGTTTTTGATGCATAAGCCTAGTGGTAGCATGATTGATATTAGAAATTTAAAGAAAATAAAAAGTATAGATGAATTTAAAGAATTTTGCTCTATTTTAGAAAGGTTAGAAGGATAGCTTAGATTGTAAAAAATATATTTTTAAACTGTGGAAATCGTAACATATGTTACGGTTTCTTTTTGTTATCAAGATTATAATGTGCATGTAAGATAAACATTAAAAATATTGGAGGAATAACAATGGAAAATAAAATGTTTTGTTATCAATGGCGATAATTAATCTAGCAGTTTTATAAATACAATATTAATTATGAATTAAATCCTAAATTATATTATATTAATAAATCTAGCTATTTCTATATACTTTAATTAGCATTATATTAATTATTATTAACTAAAAAAGACCTAAGTCTAAGCTTAAGTCTTTTTTATAAACATAATTAGAATAGTAGTAATAATCCAACTATCATTGCTGATAATGAGCTTACTAAAAATCCGCCTATCATTCCTTTAAATGCTATATCTGATATTTCTCCTCTTCTTTTCGGGCAAAATATTGATACACCTGATATACATATACCTATACTCGATATATTTGCAAATCCTGCTAATGCTATTGCCATAATAATTCCTGTTCTGTAATCAACTGAACCTATTATTTGCCCTAAGTCACCGAAAGCAACAAACTCATTTAATACCATCTTTGAACCTAATAATTGTCCCGCAGTTAACACATGGTCTGGATTTATTCCCATTAAGTATGCTAAAGGTGCAAATACATAAGATAATATTTGTTGTAATGATAATCCTACTATTCCTAAAGCACCATTAACTAATGCAACTAATCCAGTTATAGCTATAAGTGAGGCTCCTATACCAATTGCTAATTGTACACCGTTTGAAGCACCTTCAGATATAGCTGACATTATGTTTGTGTGTCCACCTTTTCTGTCCATAACAACATCTTCTATTAATACTTCTTTGTTAGTTTCTGGTATTAATAATTTAGAAACTATTATACTACTTAATGGAACTAATGCTCCTGCTATTAATAAGTATTCCATTGGTATTCCCATACCAACATATCCCATTAATACTGACGCAGCCATACTTCCCATACCTGATATTAGTAATAATAGAAGTTCACTTCTAGTCATTGAATGTAAATATCTACTTACAAGTATTGGTGATTCTGTTTGTGATAAGAACATATTAGCAACGGCAACAAAACTTTCAACTTTACTAGTTCCAAATAATTTTTGTATTGCTCCACCTATTAACTTAACTACGAAGTTTATTACTCCTAGATAGTATAATGCTCCAACTAAAGCTGCTGTGAAAACTATATTTGCAAGTACTGATATTGCAAATATGTATCCTGTACTTTCATCTGTTAATGAACCAAATACGAAAGACACTCCTTCAAATCCATAATTTAATACATTAGTTACAAAATCTGATACTGCTTTTATTATATTTTGCCCTAATGGGAATTTAACTAATAAAAATGCAAGTACAAATTGAACTAATAATGCTTTTGCTATAAGCTTTTTATCAACCTTATCTTTATTTTCAGAGAAAAGATATAATCCACCTATAACAACAATAATTCCTATGATGTTTAATAATAATGTCATGATAATCTCCTTTACAATAATTTTATAATTTACAATTTGTTATCTTTGATATAATATCAAATAGAAAAGTCAACATATTATGACATATGTCATGATTTTGTATGTTTTTTTATCAAGGAGAAAATAATGTTTAGAATAGATGATAATAAAAAGTTAAATTACTATGTTAATAAATATAAAATAAATGAAATATTTTCAAATAATATGCTTCCTCATATGGAGATACATCATTTCAAGAAAAATGAATATATTTGCTTATCTGGAGAAGATGTAAGATATTTATATTTCTTTGTAGAAGGAAAATCAAAAGTATATATTACAACACCTAATGGAAAATCTCTTTTAATAAGATTTTACTCACCAGTTCAAATAGTTGGCGAAATAGAAATATTAAACAAAAGTACAATTGAATGTAATATACAAGCAATAAAAGAGTGTACATGTATAGCAATCCCAAGAAAAGAAATAGAAGAAAAATGTTTAAAAGATCCAAAATTTTTATACTATATATCTACACATTTGTCATTAAAACTATCAAGCGCATCACTATCAAGTTCAGTAAATATGCTTTATCCTTTAGAAAATAGATTAGCAAGTTATATACTAGCAACTTATACAAATGAATATAGTAATAGTACAGAAAACCTAACACAAATATCAGAATTTTTAGGATCAAGTTATAGACATTTATTAAGGGTATTAAATAAGCTTGAATCAGAAGGTATTATAAAAAGAAATAATAAAAAATTGATAATATTAGATAAAGATAGATTAGAGGAGTTAGCAGGAGACTTATATCAATAAAATTAGCTAAAGAAAAAATAATTTTATTTTTGTTTTGATATTTTTTTAGATAAATAATTTCGTATATTCCTATCATTTTGATTCGTAATATGTAACAATTGCTTACTTTATTAGTCATAAACATTTTGGAATAATTTACTAATATTTTTTATGTTTTTAAAACAGTGTAACATATGTTACAGAAATTGTTTCTAGATAGATATATAATGTATACAGAAAATAAACATTATATTGGGAGGAATAATTATGGAAAATAAAATGTTTTGCTATCAATGTCAAGAAACAGCAGGGTGTACAGGATGTACTAAGTTTGGCGTATGCGGTAAATCACCAGATTTAGCTAAAATTCAAGACTTATTAATATATACAACAAAAGGATTATCAGAAGTTACAACTAGACTTAGAGGTGAAGGAAAAGAAGTTAGTGGTGAAGTAAATCACTTAATAACTATAAATCTGTTTACTACAATAACTAATGCTAACTTTGATGATACAATATTCTATGATAGAGTAAAAACTACTTTAGATATAAAAGCTGACTTATTAGCAAAATTAGAAAATAAAGAAAGTCTAAGTAAAGCTGCTTTATGGACTGCTTCTACTAAAGAAGAAATGGATGCAAAAGCTCCAACTGTTGGTGTATTAGCGACAGAAAATGAAGATGTAAGAAGTTTAAGAGAATTAATAATATATGGAATCAAAGGTTTATCAGCATATATGAAGCATGCAAATGCTTTAGGATATGATGATGAAGCTATAAATGCATTTATGCAATCAACATTAGCAAAAACTTTAGACAATACTTTGAGTGCTGATGATTTAGTTGCTTTAACTTTAGAAACAGGTAAGGTAGGGGTAGATGGAATGGCTTTGCTTGATAGTGCAAATACTGGAACTTATGGACATCCAGAGATAACTAAAGTTAATATAGGAGTAAGAAATAATCCAGGTATTCTAGTATCAGGACATGATCTAAAAGACTTAGAATTATTATTACAACAAACAGAGGGAACTGGTGTGGACGTTTATACTCACTCTGAAATGTTACCAGCTCACTATTATCCAGCATTCAAAAAATATTCTCATTTTGCAGGAAACTACGGAAATGCTTGGTGGAAACAAAAAGAAGAATTTGAATCTTTCAATGGACCAATATTAATGACTACAAACTGTATAGTACCACCAAAAGATAGTTACAAAGATAGAATATTCACTACTGGTGCAGCAGGATTTGTAGGAGTTAAACATATAAAAGGAGAAAGTGAAGACAATAAAGATTTCTCTCAAATAATAGAACTTGCAAAAACTTGTGAACCACCAACTGAAATAGAAACTGGTGAAATAGTAGGAGGGTTTGCTCATAATCAAGTATTTGCTTTAGCTGATGCTGTAGTAGATGCAGTTAAATCAGGAGCAATCAAGAAATTCTTCGTAATGGCAGGATGTGACGGAAGAGCTAAATCAAGAAATTACTATACTGAATTTGCTGAGGCACTACCAAAAGATACAGTAATATTAACAGCAGGTTGTGCAAAATACAAATACAACAAATTAAACCTTGGAGATATAAATGGAATACCAAGAGTTTTAGATGCAGGACAATGTAATGACTCTTACTCATTAGCTTTAATAGCATTAAAATTAAAAGAAGTATTTGAATTACAAGATATAAACGAATTACCTATAGCTTTCAATATAGCTTGGTATGAGCAAAAAGCTGTAATAGTATTATTATCATTACTATACTTAGGAGTAAAAAACATACACCTAGGACCAACACTTCCAGCTTTCTTATCACCAAATGTGGCTAAAGTTCTGGTTGAAAACTTTGGAATAGGCGGAATAACAAACGTAGAAGACGATATAAAAATGTTCATGGAACAATAATAATATAATTAAAATCCCCATTCAAACTAGTCAAAGTTTGGGTGGGGATTTTTTAGTATTGGATTGAGTAAAAATAACCACCTCTAGAAATCTAAAGGTGGTTATTATAGATAAAATATTTTTAATTTACATTAACAATTTTTAAACTAACCACATTGTAAATCCAAATATCTGTCCTATACCTGCTCCAACTATACCTATTACTAATAATAAAGCTATACAAGTAACTGGTTTCCAGTTTTTCTTCTTAAGTAATACGAATAGCATTAAAGTTAAGCCTAAAGGAATTATATTAGGTAAAATACCATCTAAGATATTTTGGATAACTATAGGAGATTCACCGTTAGGTATTTCTATAGCTAATTTAGTTGCACCGTAGTTAGAAGTTAAAGCACCAACTATGAATACACCTAATAAAGAAGCAGAACGAGTGAACTCTTTAGCATTCTTAGTTAATATATCTATAGCCTTAGAACCTAAGTTATAAGACCAGTACATCAACCAATATCTTAATCCAAACTGAACAATATTGAATATCAATAAGAATAAGATTGGACCAAGTAAAGATCCACCAATAGCCATATTAGCAGTTATACCAGCAGTTATTGGAACCAATGTGAACCAGAATATAGCATCACCTATACCACCTAAAGGTCCCATGGCAGCAACACGGACAGCTCTAATAGTTTGAGTATCTGCCTTTTGTTGCTCTAAAGAAAGTATTATACCCATAACGAAAGTTACTAAGAATGGATGAGTATTAAAGAAATCAAGGTTATGTTTCATAGACTTAGATAAGTCTTCTTTATTAGTATGGATTTTTTCTAATCCAGGTAATATACCATATAACCATCCAGCAGCTTGCATTCTTTCATAGTTGAATGAAGCTTGTAGGAATAGTGAACGCCAAACCATTTTATTTAAAGTTTTTTTGTCAAGGTCTTTGGCTGGAGTTAAATCATTATATTGAGTTGAATTAAATTCCATCTTCATCATCTCCTCCCCCTACTGGTGCATATGCAGTAGCAGTTTTCATTTTTACGTTATTTTGGAAGTCGTAAACAGCAACAGCTATTCCTATGAATGCTATTATTAATAGAGCTGAACCACTTAAACTTTCTACACTACCTACTATTGTAGCTAAAGCAAAACCAGCAAAGTAAATTCCCCAAAGTTCTTTAGATAACATTATACGAAGAAGTATTGCAAAACCTACATAACGCATCATTCCACCAGCAGCACTAAGTCCATTCATGAACCAAGCAAATTGCTCAGATAAAGCAGTTAATGTAGCACCAGCAGCACTACCACCTATTAATCCTATAACAACTATTACTGCAAATGATAATCCTAAAGCTCCCATTGCTAAGAAGTTAAGCTTAACGATACCGCTTGGATTAGCTTCATCAGCATATTTGTCAGCCTTAGACATTAATGGAGCCATTATTGTAAATACGAAAGTAACAAAGTATTGTCCGATTAATGCAAATGGAACTGCTAAACCAACAGCAGCAGCAGGTTCCAATTTAGAAGATACGGCAAATACTACCGCCATAATTCCACCTATAACTGCGTTTGGAGGTTGTGCTCCTCCTACTGGCATGTTACCAATTGTCATTAATTGATAAGTACCACCTACAACAAGTCCTGTTTGTAAATCACCAAGTATAGCACCAATAACAGCACCAGATACGATTGGTTGGTATAATGACTCTAAGAAACTAAATTGGTCGATACCAGCAATGAATGCAAATATAGCAACCAATAGAATCTGAATAATATTAAAATCCATGTTCAAAATCCCCTTTCGTGATTATTTAAAAAGTTTTTCTAGATTTTCAGCACCTTCTGTAGGAACTCTTCTTATTTCAAGTTCTACACCAAGTTCTCTTAGTTTTCTGAATGCTTCGACATCCTTATCATCTACAGCTACAGATCCAACGACTTGACGTTTACCTTCAGCCATATGCATGTTTCCAATATTAACTTTCTTTATTGGAACTCCCCCCTCAACAAGCTTTAAAACATCTGTAGGATTTTCACAAACGATGAATATAAACTGTTTAGCACTAGCTTTGTGTATAGTACTAATAGTTTTTTCAAGTGTCCAGTAACGTGTAGAAGCGTAACTTGGAGCAGCCATGTCCATTAGACCTTGTCTAAGCTTATCACCTGCTACATTATCATTTGCAACTAGAATTAAGTTAGCACCAATAGATCCACACCATTGAGTAGCAACTTGACCATGAATTAATCTGTTATCAATCCTTGTTAAAACAATGTTTGGCATAGTATTCCCTCCTTATAATTTATTGATAATGTTTTAAAAGAAATTAATTATTTAATATAATTATAGAGTGTATATAATTTACAATCTTTAGAAATTTTGGTTTTCTATTTGTATTTTTTAACAAAACGTTTTCCGAAAGTTAAAAATTAAACAAATATAGTATGAAAGGGAAGTATAAATTATTATGCGTTTGAAACTGACAATCGTTTGAAATTGACAATGACCTGAAATATAGTAGAATATAACTATAAATAATTTTTAATGTTAAAATAAGTAAAGGTTAATATATGTAAGTTGAGGGAAACTTTATAGGGGGGAGTGACTGAAGTGAATAATAAAACAACTAGCTCTCAGTTTGGTAAATATGGATCAGTTTATGAAGAGTTTAAAGAAGTAGATAGGGAAAATTTAATATCTAGAAAGATTGTTACTAGTGACACTGTAATATCAAGTCTATATAATTTTTTAGAACCTGTGTATATTGAACTCGTAGAAGGAATGGCATATATATTGATAAGTGATAGTAAGAATGGTGAGTTTAAATTATTTGGAATACATAGAAATTTAGAGATTAAACCAAATATGTATTTTAATATAATTCCAATGGTTGATAATGTAACATTTAATTTAATAATTCCTAAAAACTATAATTTAAAATTAGAATTTTTAGATTCACCATATGTATATAACAAAATACAATCTACTATAAACATACCTGAAATAATAGCATGCTATTATAGTATAAAAAGTCCAAACTACAAATTTAAAGGGGAAAGTCATAATGTATATGAGTTAACATTTGTTGATAATGGTAATTTAGATACAACTGTTGATGGCGTGGAATATAGTTTAGAACCATATGACCTAATTATTTATGGAAAGAATAAATTTCATACTCAACAGGTAAATAGTGACTCATCTTGTTCTTATTTAACTATAATATTTGAGATGGAGTGTGAAAATGATAATCTCATTTGTAATAGAGTTTTCCATTGTAGAAAAGAGCTATATAAAGTGTTGAAGAACTTTTCGAAAAATTTATCTTGTGATATACCATATTCAAAGAATCTAGTTTTAAGCAATTTGCATGAGATAATTATTCGGTTATTCCAATATGATTATTTAGATTCAGAGGAAAATAAGTTACCTAAAGAGTCATATCAATACTTTCAAAATCAGTTATTAGAAAATATACTATCTTATATAGATAATATGGTTTGTGAACCTATTACAATAGAAGATATTTGCAATAAATTTGCTATATCTAGATCTTCATTGCAAACATTATTTAAGAACAATTTAAATACAACGCCTAAAAAATATGTAAGTGAATTAAAATTAGCTAAAAGTAAACTTTTAATAAAAGAAAATAAATATACAATTAGTGAAATTGCATTTATGCTAGGTTTTAGTTCCATACATTACTTTTCGAGGGCATTTACACAACATTTTGATATAAGCCCTAGTGAATACTCTCAAACGGTTTTTAAATAATAATAGATATTTATATAAAGCACCTAAATAATTAAAAATTTAGGTGCTTTATTATTAAGCTATAATAAGTTTTGCGAGTTTATATTGTAAATATTATTAAGCTATACTTTGGATAGCATATCTAGATACTGAAATAACAACATTTTTAGCAACTTCAACTTCTACGATATCACCTTTAACTCTAGTTATTTTTCCGTAAACAGCGCCACAGAACATAACTTTCATCCCAGGTTTTAATTCTAAATGAAGGTCTTTCAGTTCAGTAGTTTTCTTTTTAATATTTTTCGATGAGATAAATATTAAAATTAATGCTGCAATTCCTAATAATACAGCTATAGTTATACACGTCCAAGTAACAACTTCCCAATTTATCATAATTAAATACCATCCTCACAATCTTCTTCATCATGTTCTATAAGTTCAAATTTTATGATACCATTTTTACCTACTTCCAAAGCTGTTTCTGCTAATGCAGATAAATCATCAATAAAATCTTTTGCCATAGAAACTTCAAGAATCATAGCAAGATTAGTTCCTCCTATTACTTCCAAAGGTGTTTCAACCTCAGCTTTTAACTCAACTAAAGTTTTAAATGGTGAACCTCCTGTTAAATCAGTTAAGGCTAAAATACTATTACAATTATTTAAATTGTTTATAGAGTTCATATACTTTTCTTTTAAAGTTTCTGTGGAGTCTGTTTCAATAAAATCTACATATTCTACATTAGCTGGATTCCCAGCAATTAAATTTAAAGATGAGCGTAATCCAGTTGCAAAATTTCCGTGACCGCTAATTATTATTCCTATCATATCTAGTAAACCCCTTTTCCATAAGTCTTAATATATTTTTAAGTTATAAATTTCAACCGTCTATTTTGAGAAATATCGTTGCATAAAATTGTATGTTGACCACACAGTGGCTTAAAGTGGTAACGAAGTCCTCTCGTTTGTAACATGAGTGAAGCAAATTTTTATTTGCAATTATATTTATACAATGTAACACCTTCGACAACACGATTAACTTCACCAGATGGACAAGGATTGTCAGGTGTTAATTTCATTGATAAAGATTTTAAAACTGAAAGTGCTTGAGCAAATGTTATATAAGCAAGCCCTAACTCTATGTTATTTGGATTAATTTCAGTATTATAGAAAACAGTATAATCAGCTAATTCACTTAACTCAGTAGAAGGCTTATCAGATACAACAACTAGCTTATTCTTCTTTCTTTGAGAGCTTATTTCCTTTATCAAATCTAATTCATATTTATAAGTGTACTCATCATTACTTACGTAGACAACTGTTAAAGTAGAATCATCTATAATTGATTTTGGTCCATGTCTAAAACCAAGTGGAGTATCAAACACTGCAACTGTATTTCCTGCTGTTAATTCAAGCATTTTTAAAGATGATTCTTGTGAGATACCTTTTAAAGTATTGCTACCTAGATAAACTATTCTTTCAAAATTATACTCGTTAACTATCTTTTCAACTACTTCAAATCCCTTATCTAAGAAGTTTTGAGTAGATGAACATATATCAGAGATTATTGTTGACTTTTCATCTAACTTATCAAGGTTAAAGCAAAGATATGCAGCTAAGTACATATTAGTAAAGCTTGATGTCATAGCAAATGATTTATCGTGAGTTTCTTCAGTAAGATTTATAGCATAGCAATTATCTAATTTATCGGCTATCTTAGAAAGTGAACCCTCATTGTTACAAGTTATGAATAAATGATATAGGTTATCACACACTTCATTAGCAGCTTCAACAGCTCCAATTGACTCAGGTGAATTTCCAGAACGTCCAAAACTTATTAATAATGTTGGCTTAGTTTTAGATAAATAATTTTCAGGTGTAGCAACTATATCAGTTGTAGCGTAAGACTTAACCTTATAATTAAGGCCCTTATTTAATTGTGAATATAGTGAATTACCGATGAATTCGCTAGTACCAGCACCTGTTAGTATTATATCGAAATCATCATGCTTAATAATATTATTTATAAATTCTCCTATAGAATCCTTATTATCTTTAATTTGAGTTAAAGTTTTTAACCAAGTTTTTGGTTGCTGATATATTTCTTGTAAAGTAAAAGATGACTTAGTATCTTTCATTTGATTTTCAGTAATATTAAAAATACTCATAAAATTCATATCCTCCATTTTAATTTATATATAGATCTAGTTAAATATCTGTTAATCTTAATTATAGTAAAGAGCAATATAAACACAATGGGTGTGTTAAAAGATATAATATTTATGTTAAAAAGTGCAAATATTATCCCAAAAATCTTATGTATAATGAAGATATCTTATAAAGTATGGAGGGAGAATATGTTAATTCAAAGTAAGAGAGTTTGGATTGCAGATCAATTTATTTCAGCGCAAATTGAAATTGATGATAATAAAATAATAAATATTTATAAATATAATGAAAAAGATGATGCTTATGATTATGGTAATAAAAGGATACTTCCAGGATTTATTGATATTCACTGTCATGGAGCTTATGGATTTGATACAAATGATGCTAATGAAGAAGGATTAAGAAATTGGACAAAAAAAATACCTTGTGAAGGTGTCACTGCACTACTACCAACTACTATAACTCAAAGTAGAGAAGTTTTAACTAATGCTCTAGCTAATGTTGCAAAAGTAGTTGAAGAGGGATACCAAGGGGCAGAAATATTGGGAGTACACTTTGAAGGTCCTTATTTAGATATGAAATATAAAGGAGCACAACCACAAGAGTTTATAGCAAAGCCTACTATTGAAGAATTTAAAGCATATCAAAAAGCAGCAAAAGGATTAATAAAATATATTACTATAGCAACAGAAGTAGATGAAGAATATGAATTAACTAAATATTTGTATGAAAATGGTGTTGTCGTAAGTATAGGACATTCAGCATCTACTTATGAAGAAGCTGTATATGCATTTGCTAACGGAGCTAGATCTCAAACTCATGTTTATAATGGAATGACAGCTTTCAATCATAGAGAAAATGGATTAGTGGGATTTAGTTTAAGGGTAAATGAAATGTATGGTGAAATTATTTGTGATGGAAATCATTCTACACCAGCGGCGTTATATAATTTCTTCCATGCTAAAGGTCCGTATCATGGAATTATGGTTACGGATGCATTAATGGCAAAAGGATATGAGCCAGGTTCAAAGTTCGTTTTTGGTGGAAATGAAATAGAAATATATGAAGATGGTAGTGCTCATTTAGTTGAAACGAAGGGGCTAGCTGGTTCAACATTAAGAATGAATCAAGGTTTAAAAATACTAGTAGAAGATGCGATGGTACCATTTGATTATGCTATTAATTCATGTACTATAAATCCAGCAAGATGTCTAGGAATAGATAATCGTAAGGGTAGAATTGGCGTGGGATATGATAGTGATTTAGTAGTTCTTAATGATGATTATTCAGTACATCAAACTTACTGTTTAGGAAAGGAAATGCTTTAATGAAGAAAAAGGATATAAACCTAGCTGGTACAAATATTTATTTAAATAGAGCTGGAAATACAGTTTATTATAATGTTTTTGATAAAAAAGGATATATTGTAGGACATAAAATAGAGCAAAAATTTAGGTTATTTTACTATAGGTATTTTATTGTAATTGCTTTATTAGTCTTGCTAGGTGATTATTTTAAAACTTTTGGAAATACACTTTTGGTTGGTGCTGTAGCAGTTGTTATAACGGAAATTTATTTTAGAAAGGTATTTTTAAAAAAATTAAAATCCATTAACGATTTTAAAAGGGAACGAAAAGTATCTAAAATAGAAATGATTATCAAGAGTGAAGAAAAAGAAAAAACTATAATGAAAATATGTGCTTATATAGTTTTAAGCGTATTAATAGTTATAAATGCAATACAACAAAATTATAATTCAGCCTTTATGATTTTGAGTATATTAGCTGCGGTATATGCAGTTTATTCAGCTGTAATTAATGGTGTGGCGATTAGCAAAATGAATGGTAAATAAGAACTATAATTTATAAATAACATAAAATTATATATACAAAGAGGGGAAAATTTATTATGGAATTAGTTACAACAAAAAGTATTTTAAAGAAGGCTCAAGAAGGAAAATATGCAATAGGGGCCTTTAATGTTGAGAATATGGAAATGGTAATGGCAGTTATAAGTGCAGCAGAGGAGATGAATGCACCTGTAATTATGCAAACTACACCATCAACAGTTAAATATGCAAGTCTTGATTACTTTTTAGCAAATGTAAGAGTTGCAGCAAGCCATGCTAAGGTTCCTGTAGTTATGCATTTAGATCATGGTTCAAGTTTTGAGCTTGCAGCTCAAGCATTTAGAGCAGGGTATACTTCGATTATGATAGATGGATCTCATAGCAGTTTTGAAGAAAATATAAAAATATCTAAAGCAGTTGTAGATATGTGTAAACCAGCAGGTATTGCTGTTGAAGCTGAACTTGGAAAAGTTGGTGGAAAAGAAGATGATTTAGATGGTGGAGAAGGAGGATTTACAGATCCACAAGAAGCAAAAGAGTTTGTTGAAAGAACAGGAGTTGATTCACTAGCAGTAGCAATAGGAACAGCCCATGGTATGTATAAAGGTGAACCTAAATTAGATTTAGATAGATTATCACAAATAAAAGAAGTTGTATCAATACCTCTTGTATTACATGGTGGATCAGGAATCCCTGATTCTAAAGTACAAGAATCTATTGAAATAGGAATATGTAAAGTAAATTATGCTACAGAACTTAGAATAGCATTTACAAATGGAGTTAACAAATATTTAAGTGAAAATAAGGATGCAATAGATCCTAAGAAATATAATAAGGCTGGTATGGAAGAAGTTAAGGCGTTTGTAAAAGAAAAGATAAAAGTTTGTGGTTGTGAAAATAAAGCTTAGTATAATTACCCCTGAGAAGATAATTTAATTTATTTTCTTGGGGGTAATTAATTTTATATTTTAAGATTATAGGAATGTATATTTAATTTAACCCTTATAGTTTATTTTTCTTTATTAAAAAATTATATATAAGATTATATTTTTTTATTTTGGAGACACTCTAAATAAGTAAAAGTTTTTAGGGGGTATTCGTTATGAAAAGAATATTTTTAGTTGATACAGAAAATGTGAATATTACTGCTTTAAGTAGTGCAAATAAATTAAATGAAGAAGATATAATAATACTGTTTGTAACAGAGAGAACAAATTTATTTCAATTTGGAAGAGATAAATTAAAATGTTTAAATACAAAATCAAATATCTTGAAAATAGATGTTACTACAGGAGTAAAGAATAGTCTAGATTTTCAGTTAGTATCTTATTTAGGCCTTATAATAGGTCAGCATAGATATGAAGCTAATAATTATTACATAGTAAGTAAAGATAGAGGTTTTTTAAGTTCTATAAATCTTTTAGAGAATTGTACAGATCATAAAATTCAACTTATAAATAGTATTTCAGAATTATTTGAAGAAGAAGATGAAGTAGATAATATGATAGATAAATTTATAGAAAAAGGATTTAGAGCTAAAACAGCAATAAAAATGACATTGATATTAGCGGGATCAAAATCTTTATTAGATGCCCAAGATAGATTTCTTATAGAGTTTGGTGGAAATTTTACAATACTGTATAGATGTATAGATATTTTAGAAGATTATTACAATGAAAAATCTAATATTAATGAAACTGCATAAACGATGAATAAATTATATTAGGAGATAAAAAATGAACGCTAAAGATGAATTATTAAAATCACTTTTCCCACAAATCATTAATCATTTTGCAAGTTTAAAAAATATATCTTTAGAAGAAAGTAGAGATATATTTTTTAAATCTACTACTTATGCAAAACTTTGTGGTGAAAACGACTTCTACTCAAAAGGAATTGATTACATAGTAAATGAACTTGAAAATGAATATTTAACATTTAGTTAAATAAAAAACAAGTGTAGGTTAAACTGAACTGCACCCTTCATGTGGAACAATATAAAACAACCTAGGCTACCTTTTTCTTGTATTTTACAGGAGAAAGGTAGTTTAATTTTGCCTGTATTCTTTCTTTGTTATAATAATCTATATATTGAGATACAATTTCAATCACCATTTTACTTGATAAATTCTTTAATCCTTGAGAATAGAATGCTTCTGTCTTCAATGATGAAAAGAAACTTTCC
>NZ_JWHR01000072.1 GCF_000808015.1 Terrisporobacter othiniensis
TAATAGAATATCATTGTAATAAAATTTAAGTGAAAACAAGAAAATATAATATTTAAAAATATTTTAATAATAATTTTATGCCAATAATGTTTACGTAAAAATATTATTTATTATAGTATCATATTGTTGATTATTAGCAAATAATATTATAGAATTTGAGATAGGGTCATTATTAATGGGGAGGTAACCATGAATTTAAGAAAAGAAATAGAAAATTATTTACCATATAACTGTGAAGAAGAAAAAGATAAAGAGATAATGATAAAATATATGGATACTTTTGATGATGTTCTTACTAGAAATAATGAAATAGGTCATTTTACATCATCTTGTTGGATAGTAAATAAAGATAAAACAAAAGTACTTATGGCTTATCATAATATTTATGATTCTTGGGCATGGACTGGTGGACATGCAGATGGTGATGGGGATTTACTTCATGTTTCACTGAAAGAAGCTAAAGAAGAAACAGGTTTAAAGGATGTAAGACCTTTGTCTGATGAAATTTTCTCTTTAGAAGTTCTTGGAGTTGATGGTCATATAAAAAGAGGGAAATATGTATCCTCACATATTCATTTAAATGCTACTTATTTACTTTGTGCTGACGAAACAGAAATGACACATATTAAAGCCGATGAAAATAGTGCTGTCAAATGGTTTGAGTTAGATAAAGCAGTTAAAGCTAGTAATGAACCCTATATGAAGAAGATCTATAGCAAACTTAATAAGAAGCTAAAAGATTTAAAAAAATAAAGGTGGTTTAATATGATTAATGACAGAATTGAAAAATTAAGAAATGTTATGAAAGAAAAAAACATATTTGCTTACATAATTCCATCAGCAGATTATCATCAAAGTGAGTATGTGGGAGAATTCTTTAAGGGAAGACAATTTATATCAGGATTTACTGGTTCAGCAGGAACTGTAGTTATAACTCCAGAAAAAGCTATACTTTGGACAGATGGAAGATACTTCTTACAAGCTGACAAAGAGTTAGCAACATCTTGTGTTGAACTTTATAAAATGGGAGAAGAAAATGTTCCTACAACTTTTGAATACATAGAAAATGAAGTTCCAGAAGGTTCTAAAATAGGATTTGATGGAAGAGCTATAAGTGCAGCGATGGGAGCTGGATTAGAAGCAAGTTTATCTAAGAAAAATATAACAATATCTTATGAAGGTGACTTATTAGATGAAGTATGGGAAGATAGACCAGCTTTATCTGATGCAAAAGCATTTTTATTAGATGTTAAATATAGTGGAGAAGATTTCACAAGTAAAATAGCTAGAGTTAGAAAATCTATGAAAGACTGTGGAGCAACTACTCATATATTAACAAGCTTAGATGATATAGCTTGGTTATTTAATATAAGAGGTGGAGATGTTAAATACAATCCAGTTGTACTTTCTTATGCAGTAGTTACTTTAGATAAAGCTATATTATTTGTTGATGAAAATAAATTAAATGATGAAATAAAAGCAAGCTTTGGTGAAGAAGTAGTTGAAATAAAAGGATACTTTGAGATAGATGAGTTTGTTAAAACTATAGAAAAAGAAGAAGTAGTTTTAGTTGATAGTAACAAAATAAACTACACAATATTAAAAAATATGCCAGAAGGTGTAAAAGTATTAAATTCTATGAACCCTTCAACAATATTTAAAGCAGAAAAAAATCCTGTGGAAATAGCAAATACTAAACAAGCTCATATAAGAGATGGTGTTGCTGTAACTAAGTTTATGTACTGGTTAAAAAACAACATAGGAAAAGTAGAAATAACTGAAATAAGTGCAGCAGATAAAATGACTGAGCTTAGAAAAGAACAAGGACAGTTTATAGAGCCAAGTTTCGCTTCTATAGCAGGATATGGGGCTAATGGAGCAATAGTTCACTACAGTGCGACTGAGGAAAGTAATACTACTTTAGAGCCAAAAGGATTATTCTTGTTAGATTCAGGAGGACAATATTTTGATGGAACAACTGATATAACTAGAACTTTTGCTTTAGGATCACTTACAGAAGAAGAAAAATCTAACTTTACATCAGTTGCTAGAGCAATGATAAGATTGTCAGGAGCTAAATTCTTATATGGTGTAAACGGATACTACTTAGATATATTAGCTAGAGGAATAATGTGGGAACAAGGTCTTAACTACAATCACGGTACAGGTCATGGTATAGGACATGTATTAAATGTTCACGAAGCTCCAAATGGTTTCAGATGTGACAATAGAAACTTAGCTACATTAGAAGAAGGTATGATAACTACTAATGAGCCAGGATTCTATAAAGCAGGTTCTCACGGAATAAGATTAGAGAATGAAATGCTTTGTAAAAAAGGTATAAAAAATGAATATGGCCAATTTATGGAATTTGAACCATTAACAATAGCACCATTAGATTTAGATGCTATAGATGTCAATCTTATGAATGAAGATGAAAAAGCATACTTAAATGAATATCATAAGATGGTATTCGATACAGTTAGTCCGTTCTTAACTGCTGAAGAAACTGAGTGGTTAAAAGAATATACTAGAGCTATATAATAATATATATTTAGATAGAAATAAGTCTCTTTAATCAGAGACTTATTTTTATACTTTAAAACTTAAATTTGTATTATCTAAATTAATGATTAAGAAACATACTGTTCAATAAAATCTTCTATTGTTAGCCAATAAAGAAAAGGTGCAACTAAATCAGAGTTTGCATGTTCAGCCCCTTCAACAGTTAATTTTTCTTTTGGTGAATTAGTGGCGTTGTATAACTCATTCATCATAGAATAAGGAACAAACTTATCACTATCACCATGAATATAAAGAATAGGTACAGTAGATTTTTTTACTGCATCTAATGTAGAACCTTCTCTTAAAGAGTATCCAGCTTTTAATTGAGTTACAATATTAGTAACATTTAGTATATAAGAAGATGGTAACTTTAAATAAGTTTCTAGTTCATAATTAAATGCATCCCAAATTGAAGTATAAGCACAATCAGCTATAATAGCCTTTACATTAGAAGGTAAATCTTCTCCAGAAGCCATTAAAACCGTGGCAGCACCCATAGAAGTACCATGAAGAACTATTTTAGAATTTGAATTACCTTTAATTATAAAATTAATCCAATTTATTATATCAAGTCTATCTTTCCATCCCATACCAATATATTCACCTTCACTTTTCCCATGACCTCTTAAATCTGGAATCAGCACATTATATCCCATCTTATAAAAATATTTGGCTTTAGCACTCATTAATTTACCGCTACCACCATAACCATGAACAACAATTGCCCATTTATCATTACTTTCATTCTGATTTATCATATAAGCATGTAGATTTAATCCATCAGAAGATTCAATATAATTTTCCGTATAATTAGACTCTTTGTCCAACCATTTTTCATTGTCTCTTAATTTATCACCATTATGATCTGCATATACTATATCTTTTGAATAATTTGTATTCAATGCTAAATTATAAAAAAATATTCCTACTAAAGAACTAACCCCTATAGCTCCAATTAAAAAGACTATTAAAAGAGTTATTACTATTTTCTTAATTCTTTTCATACATAATCCCCCTATAAAGATTTAAGAAATATATTATCATAGGTTCATTAGATTTTAACGTAGTATCATTTGGTATAAGTGATAAATTATGTAATATATGAAATTTTTAATACATGTTATTAAAATAAAATATATTTTTATAACATGTATTAAAGTAGTAGAATTATAAAGGACATTATCTCGCAAAGTAAGACGGCAAATGTCCTTTTATAAGAGAAATATAAAGACTATTTTAAAAAAGCTCTTCTTGATACTATATAAACATAAGGGAGATAGAAATGATAAAAGCAACAGGTAGACAAAGAGGAATAATAAATGCAATTATAAGTGCTGATGGATATATCAGTGGTAATGATTTAGCAAAAATAAATCAAATTTCTGCTAAAACAGTGCAAAGGGAGATAAAGGACATAAATGAATTCTTACAACCATATAACTGTGAAATTCTTTCTAAGAGAAGTTATGGGTATAAGATAAGATATGATAATTATGATGATTATAAAATACTAAAAAGTGTAGTTGGAGAAATTGATTGTAATTGTGTATATACGCTGGAAGAAAATAGAGTAGAGTGGTTAATAAGAAAATTGGCTTTTTTATATGCGGACAGTGAAACAGAATCCATAAAACAAGATGAGTTATGTGACGAGTTATTTATAAGTTTATCTACATTAAAAAATGATTTGAAAGTAGTAAAAGAGATATTACATAATTATGATTTAAAGTTATCACGTAAAGGTAACTCTGGAGTTTATATTAGTGGTAATGAGGCTAAATTTAGATATTTTTTATCTGATTATATTGTACATAAAACAGGTCAAGAAAAGTCAGGAACTATTCTAGAAATGATAGATACAAAATCTTCAGAAAGTATTAGATCTATAATAATTGATGTAATAAATAAATATGACTTAAACATTACTGACTTAGGATTTGATAATTTATTCAACCATATAGTTATCACTATAACAAGGATAAAAAATGACAAAATTATTAATGAAGAAGAATCAAGGCATATACCAGTAGGAGACATTGAATATGAAGCAGCAATAAATCTTTGTAGACAAATATGTGAGCTGACTGGAATAGAATTTCCAACAGCAGAGGTTGTGTATATATATCAACATTTAAAATCTCAAAATAGATTGTTTAAAGATGATAATTATTCTATAGATGAAGAAGATAATAACAATTTAGATACTATAAGAAAGTCTCTAAAAGAGATTTATTTACAAATAGGTATAGATTTTACTCATGATGAAATCCTGGAAAATGGTCTTCTTATTCACTTAAAAAGTGTTCTTCACAGAATACAATACAAGATGAAAATAAGAAACAATTTATTAGATCAAATAAAGAAAAATTATGTATTGGCTTATGAGCTAGCAAACTTTTTAGCTAAAGCTATAGAAGAAGATATGAATGTGGAAGTAGATGAGAATGAGGTTGGATTTTTGGCACTACATTTTGGTGGAGCATTAGAAAGGATGAACATAAAAGGAAGAAAAGATAGGCTTCGAGTAATTCTTATATGTGCATCGGGTATGGGAACATCCATACTTCTAAGAAGTAAACTATCGAATAGATTTGGATCTAGAATTCAAATATGTGGAGTGTATCCATCTTATAAACTTGAAGAATTAGATTTTAAAGATATAGATTTGATAATATCAACTATTAATCTACAATACAAAAACTTACCTATTATAAATATATCACCTATTTTAAGTGATGCAGATATGAATAAAATAAATCATTTTATAAGTAAAGGAAATGAGAATTACAAGTTAGATATAAAATCTTACTTTAAAGATGAAATATTTTCACCAAATTTAGAGATTAATAATTATTTAGATGTGGTGGAGTATATGTCTAGCAAAATGTATGAATTGGGTTATATAGATGAAGTAATGAAAAATTCTTTTGTGGAAAGAGAAAAACTTTCATCGACAGAGATAGGAAATATGGTTGCCATTCCTCATGCTTTAGTTGGAGATGTAAAAAAGCCTGGAATATATGTGGCAATTTTGAAAGAACCAATAAAGTGGGTATATTCAGAAGTACAACTAGTAATGATGATAGCCATAGACAAGGATGTATTCTTAGAACATGAAAATTTATTCTTAGATATATATAACCCTGTTGATGAAATGTATAAAGTAGAAAAAATAATTAACAAAAAAGATTTAAATTATATTAAGAAATTATACTAATTAAAAGGAGATTATAATTATGAAAAAAATAGTAGTAGCATGTGGAGCAGGAATAGCAACATCAACAGTAGCAATACAAAAATTAAAAGCAGGATTTGAAAAAAGAGGCTTAGGAGGACAAGTTTCATTTACTCAATGTACAGTAGCAGAATTACCAGGAAAAGTTGCAGGACATGATATGGTTGTTACTACAGCTCAATTTAACCAAAGTGTAGATATACCAGTTGTATCAGGATTACCTTTTATAACAGGATTAGGAGTAGATAAATTAATGGATGATATAGTTGCAAAACTAGGAATGTAGGTGGAATGAATGTTAAGTAAGGACTTAGTATTTTTAGATGTAGAACATGAAACTAGTGATGAGTTTTTAAATTCTATATCAGATGAACTATTAGAAAAAGGATATGTGAAAGAGTCTTTTAAGGATGCGATTTTAAAAAGAGAAGAAGAATATCCAACTGCTATAGGGACTGAAAAATATAACTTAGCTATACCTCATACAGATTCAGAACATGTAAATAAGCCAGGAGTAGCATTTGTAAGATTAAAAAAAGAATGCAAATTTAAAGAAATGTGTACTAACAATGATATAAATGTAAATATGGCATTTGTATTATTAGTTACTAAAAAAGAAGAGCAAGTAAGTCTTTTATCAAAACTAATGGGATTATTTGCAGAAACTGACTTTTTAGAGAATTTATATAACGAGCAAGACCCATCAGAAATAGTAAAAGTTTTAAATAATAAAATATTATAAATTAAAGTGGGAGGATGCAATAATGAATATATTACAGTATTTAGTAGATTTAGGGCCATCAGTAATGATGCCAATAATATTCTCAGTATTTGCTATATGTTTAGGGGTTAAGTTAGCAAATGCTGTTAAATCAGGACTTTTAATAGGGATAGGATTTATAGGTTTAAATGCAATTATAACAATATTAACAGAAAATTTAGGACCAGCAGCAGAAGCAATGGTTAAAAACTTTGGGTTAAATTTAAATGTACTTGATGTTGGTTGGCCAGCAGCTTCAGCAATAGCATTTGGTTCAACTGTTGGTGTTTTAATAATACCTTTAGGAATAATAATAAATGTTGTGATGTTACTTACAAGAACAACTAGAACAGTAAATATAGATATATGGAACTTCTGGCACTTTGCTTTTACAGGTTCTTTAGTTTATATGCTAACAGGAAGCTTACCTATAGCTTTAATAATGTCAGCAGTAAATATGGTAGTTACAATGGTTCTTGCAGATAGAACTGCTCCGTTGGTGGAAAAAGAATTAGGGCTGCCTGGGATATCAATTCCTCATGGATTCTCAGCATCTTATGTACCAATAGCATGGATAGCAAATAAAATATTAGATTTTATACCAGGAATAAATAAAATAAAAATGGATGCAAATGACATACAAAAGAAATTTGGTATATTTGGAGATCCAGCAATATTAGGAACTTCAATAGGTATTCTTCTTGGTATACTTGCAAAATACAATGTAAAAGATACTTTAAATTTAGCAGTGGTAATGGGGGCTGTACTTGTGCTTACTCCCAAAATGGCAGCAGTATTAATGGAAGGTTTAATGCCAGTATCTGAAGCAGTACAAACTTTAATTCAACGTAAATTTGAAGGAAAAGCTAAGCTTTACATAGGATTAGACTCAGCAGTAAGTGTTGGTCACCCAGTCACATTAGCAGTTTCACTAGTATTAGTACCAGTTACATTAATATTAGCTTTAATAATACCAGGAAATCAATTCTTACCATTTGCTTCGTTAGCTGGATTACCATTTATGTTTGTATTAATAACACCACTTGTAAGAGGAGATTTCTTCAGAGCATTTATAGTAGGTGTTATAGTTGTAGGAGCAGGGTTACTAATAGGAACAAATATGTCTCCATTATTTACAGAAGCAGCGCTAGCAGCTAAGTTCGCTATACCAGATGGAGCTAGAATGATATCAAGTATTGACTACGGTTCAAGCCCACTTCCATGGTTAATAGTTAAATTAACTGAATTTAAAACAATAGGAATAGGAGCATTAGTAGCTTCAACTGTTGGACTTATGTTATGGAATAGAAGTATGATTGTGAAAGAAGATCAAAAAAGCGAAGAAGTCAACAATTTAGAACAAGCTAATTAAATTTTGATTTTAATATAATATAGAAAATAAGCCTCTTTAGAATAGAGGCTTATTTTTTTAATGCTTTATAAATTTCATATTCAACAGATGAATTACACTTGCCACAGGCTGTTCCAGCCTTTGTACTTTTTCTAACTTCATTTATTCCGCTACATCCATTATTTAGAGCCTTCATAATATCATGATTAGAAACATTATAACAAGAACAAACTTTTTTAGGCTTATTTGAATTTACTATTTTATATTCTTTATATTTTTTTATTAGTTTACTGAACATAAATTTATCCCCTTAGAGTTTATTTAGACATTTAATTTTATACCCAATTATGCCTTCGCATATCAAATTAGATAAAATATAAATGCATAGAACTTATAATTCTGCTACATTTATAAATATATTCTATAAAAATATTATTAAATGGGAGGATAAACATGAAAGATAAAAATATTTTTGTTAATATTGTATATTTCGTTATAGGGGCACTGATAGTATTAGTTATGGGTGAGCTAAGTGAAATTTGTATAGATTTAAAACAAACTTCTTATGATTTTAGATATGACTATTTAGTAATGTTGGTAGAATTTGGGGGATACATGATTTTAGGTTTTTGGATAGGTATAAAAGATATTTATAATGAGTTTTATAAACATGGAAAATGGAAGTTATTAAACTTTAGTTTTATTTTAACTTTCATGATATCTTTCATATCAATCTTTTAAAAAAGTAGAAGATTAATATATAGTAAGTATAAATATTATGGTAAGAATTTAAGATAAAATATAAAATAAGCAAACAATAAAAGAAACTGTTATATATTAATTTTAAATAATTAATGAAACAGTTCCCTTTTAATACTATGGAATTTTTATTTTATAAAAAATGTTAATTACTAATGTATTTGCCTAAAAAATCAGTTACTGTATTCCAGTAAAGATCTGGATTAACTAAGTCAGCTTTTCCATGACCAGCATTTTGTACAGTAAGTTTACTTTTTTCAGAGCTTGTAGCCTTATAAAGTTCATCCATCATATAGTATGGAACAAAGTCGTCCTTATCTCCGTGAATATAAAGTATAGGAGTTTTTGATTTTGCTACTTGCTCAATAGGAGAAGCATCTTTAAGTGAATATCCAGCTTTAACCATTGTCACCATATTAGAAAGATTCATTACAGGGAAAGCTGGTAAATTAAATAAAGCTTTTAGTTGGTAAGTAAATTCATTCCAAACTGAAGTATAACCACAATCTGCAATGATAGCTTTAACATTATTAGGTAAATTCTCTCCAGATGTTGATAAAACAGTAGCAGCACCCATAGATGTACCATGTAAAATTATTTCTGAGCTAGGATTATCTTCAAGAATATTATTAATCCAGTCGATTATATCGAGCCTATCATCCCATCCCATTCCTATATAATCACCTTCACTTTTTCCATGTCCTCTTAAATCTGGAACTAGAATATTATATCCCATTTCATAAAAATGTTTAGCTTTAGAACTTACTAATTCACCTTCAGAAGTATAACCATGAACTACAATAGCCCATTTATTAGTTTTAGTTTCATTTTTAACTTCGTAGCCATGTAATTTCAAGTTATCAAAAGAGTTTATATATTTATCTGTATAATTTGAATTTTTTATTAACCAATTAACATCTTCTTCTACTTCTCCTTCAGTATCATCATCATCTCCAAATATCATATCTTTTGATGTAAATGGATTAATAGCTAAGTCATAAAAATAGTTCCCTATAAAAATTCCTGTACTAACAGTTATTAATAATAAAACTGTCGTTAAGCTTATTATGATTTTTTTCTTTTTAGTCATACTCAATCTCCTTGTATTTTAAACCTAGATAATATACTATCATAAAAATAAATATTTTGAAATACGAAATATATGCAAATAAAAACAAAAAGAATATTACTGAATTAAAATTTTCAGTAATATCCTTTTTTAAGCAATTTATCATTTAATATATTTTTTCAAATAGTCACTTATAGTTGACCAATACAAACGAGGCTGAGCTAAATCTGAGTTGCTATGTTCACCATTTTTTATAGTAACTTTCTTTTTGGGAGAGCTTGTAGCACTGTATAGTTCATTCATCATAGATATAGGAACAAATTTGTCATTATCACCGTGAAGATAAAGAATAGGTGTTTTTGATTTTTTTACTGAATCAATAGCAGATGCATTTTTTAAAGAATATCCGGCTCTTAATACAGTTACCAAATTGGTAAAATCAATTATTGGGAAAGAAGAACTATTAGAGTAACTTGTAATTTCATAATCAAAAATATCATATACAGAAGTGTAAGCGCAATCAGATATTATTGCTTTAACATTGTCAGGCAAATTCTCTCCAGAAGTCATTAAAACTGCGGCACCTCCCATAGATGTACCATAGAGTGCTATTTCAGCTTTGCTATCATCTTTTATTATTGAATTAATCCAAGCAATTATGTCTATTCTATCATCCCAACCCATACCTATATAATTTCCTTGACTTTTTCCATTGCCTCTTAAATCAGGGACTAAAACGTTATATCCCATTTTATAAAAACTAAGAGCTTTTCTACTAGTTAACTTTCCCTCTTCTCCATAACCATGAACTACAATAGCCCATTTTGATGTTTTTTTAGGTTGTTTAACAACATAGGAATGTAATTTTAAGTTGTCAAAGGAAGTTATGTATTTATCTTTGTAATTAGATTTTTTAATTAACCAGTGCTCATTATAAGAAGAACTTTCAAAGGTATAGTCAGCATAGATTGTGTTTTTAGAAGTATTGGCGCTTATTACCACATTATAAAGTAGATTACCCACAAAGGTACCAATACTAATACTTGCTATTAAGATTATGAATAAAATTGATAATAAGAATTTTTTGAGTTTTTTCATAATATATGGTCCCACCTTAAAATTATAAAATACAAAAAAATTATAATATAAAATTTAAATAACCAGTTTAAATATATAGTTAATTGTAGTAATGATGATTTATTTTTTCAAGTAAAATAAATTTAATTGATATTACAATTGAAAACTAACTATTTTCTAATAGATAAAAAATATATAAGAACTATCAAGAAGAAAAATAAAATTGTGATACACTTATATCAATAAGTTAAAAATGGGGTGAATAAAGTGAATAATACATACGATGTGGTAATAATTGGAGGGGGAGTAGTCGGAAGCTCCATTGCAAGGGAACTTTCTAAATATAAATTAAGAACCTGTGTACTGGAAAAGGAATTGGATGTATGCTTAGAAACTAGTGGAAGAAATTCGGGTGTTTTACATGCAGGGTTTAATAATAAAGTAGGATCTTTAATGGCAAAGTTTTGTGTGGAAGGGAATCAAAATTTTGATGAAGTTGCAAAAGAACTTGATATTCCTTTTAAAAGAACTGGAAAATTAGTAGTTGGTTTTACAGAAGAAGATAAAGAAAAATTAATAAAAATGAAAGAGCAAGGAGAAGCAAATGGTGTTGTAGGATTGGAAATTATAAATAATGAAAAAATTAAGAAATTATCACCATTTATTGAGGGAAACTTTGCATTATATTCTCCAAGCACAGGAATTTTAAATCCTTTTATTTATACTATTGCCATGGCAGAAAATGCAGTACAAAATGGAGTGAATTATTTTCTAGACAATGAAGTATTAGAGGTAAGAATGGATTTAAATAAAGATGAAAATATTTATGAAATAAAAACGAATAAAGGCATTTATAAATCACGATGGATAATAAACTCTGCAGGGCTTAATAGTGACAAAGTAGGAAAAATGTTAGGAATAGAAGAATACACAATATATCCATGTAGAGGAGAATATTTTATATTAGACCAAAAATTAGGACAGTTTTTAAATATGCCAGCATATCCAGTACCTAATCCAAAAGAAGGAGGTTTAGGGATACATTTAACACCTTCCATAGATGGTAATGTTTTTATTGGACCAAGCAGCGAGTATATAGATGAAAAAGATGATTATTCTGTAACTAAAAATGTTATGGATTTATTAATAAAAGACGGAGGAAGAATTTTTCCTCATATTAAAAAAGAACATTTCATAAGAAACTTCTCAGGAATTAGACCTAAGTTAGTAGGAAAAGACCAAGGTGGATATGATGATTTTAAAATAGAATTAAGAGAAGACGTTCCGAATGTAATAAATTTAGTTGGAATTGAATCACCAGGACTTACAAGTGCAGTACCTATTGCAAAATATGTAGTAAGTTTGCTATCACAAAAAGAAACTCTTAAAGAAAATCCACATTTTAATAAATATAGAAAAGGAATTATAAGTTTCAAAGATCAACCTTTAGAAATAAAAAGAAAATTAATTGAAGAAGATGAAAACTACGGAGAAGTAATCTGTAGATGTGAAACCATAACAAAGGCTGAAATATTAGCAGCTATTAATAACCCTTTGGGAGTTGAGACGGTTACAGGAATAAAGTATAGAACTCGTGCTATGATGGGGAGATGTCAAGGTGGATATTGCCAAACTAGAATAACAAAATTGATAAAAGAAGAAAAAGATAAGAAAGAAGAAGAAATCCTATACTCTAGAAAAAATTCAAATATGTTTGTAGGGAAGGTGAGAGGATAATGGTTATACAAAAAGATGTAATAATAATTGGGGGAGGTCCAGCAGGCCTGGCTGCAGCTGTAAAATTAAAAGAATGCGGAATTGAAGATATAGTAATAATTGAAAGAGAGAAAAAGCTAGGAGGAATACTTAGACAATGTATTCATGACGGCTTTGGGTTAACTAGATTTAAAGAAACTTTAAGTGGACCAGAATATGCTCAAAGATTTATAGATGAAGTAAATAAGAAAAACATTGAATATATAACGGAAACTACAGTAATAGATTTAACTAATGATAAAAAAATAATTGCAGTAAATAAAAATGGACTCTTAGAGTATGAGGCTAAAGCTGTTATTTTAACTATGGGATGTAGAGAAAGAACTAGAGGAGCTATAAGTATTCCAGGTAGTAGACCAGCAGGGATATATACTGCAGGAGTTGCTCAATCTTATATAAATTTACAAAATACTATGGTAGGTAAAAAAGTAATTATATTAGGATCTGGGGATATAGGTTTAATAATGGCAAGACGTATGACTTTAGAAGGGGCAAAGGTAGAAGCTGTATTCGAGATACTTCCTTATGCCAGTGGACTTCCTAGAAATATCCAGCAATGTTTAAATGATTATAATATTCCACTATATTTAAGTCATACAGTGACTAAGATAAGAGGAAAATCTAGAATAGAAGGAATAAGTGTAAGTGAAGTAGATGAAAACATGCAAGTGGTTGAAGGTACAGAAAAAGACTATGATTGTGACACTCTAATACTATCAGTGGGGTTAATTCCGGAAAATGAATTATCTTTAAAGGCTGAAGTTGAATTAGATAATGATACAAAAGGACCTATTGTAAATGAAAATTATGAAACAAGTGTGGATGGCATTTTTGTTGCAGGAAATGTTCTTCATGTTCATGATTTAGTTGATTTTGTTTCCTTGGAAGGTGAAAGGTTGGCAAAGGCAGTATCAAATTATATAAATAATAACAAGTTTTCAAAGTGTGAAATAAATATAGAAAAAGATAGTAATATAGGTCATACAATACCTCAAAAAATTAGTGGAGAAAATGATTTTGTTTTATCTTTGAGAGTTAGAAAACCTATTAAAAATGCTGTAATAGAAATATTACAAGATGATAATATTATAAAATCTATGAAAATGAAAAAAGCTATCCCAGCAGAAATGATTCAAATGGAAATTAATAAGGATTATATAAAATCTAAGTCAGATTTAAAGGTGGTGGTAAAATGAAAAAAATATTTACTTGTATAATATGCCCAAATGGTTGCGAAGTAGAGGTAGAGTTGAAAAATAATATAATTGACAATATTGAAGGAGCAACTTGCAAAAAAGGAAAAGAATATGTAATCCAGGAAATAAGTAATCCTCAAAGAAATATAGCAACTTCAGTAAAAGTTTTAAATGGGGATTTAGATATAGTAAGTGTTAGATTAAATAAAAGTATATCTAAGAGTATGATATTTGATGTGATGAAAGAGATTAAGACTTTGGAAGTAAAAGCCCCAGTGAAAATTGGAGATATAATTAAATCTAATATTTTAAATTTAGATGTGGATGTTATAGCAACTAAAAATATAGATTCAATATAGACAAAATAAACCTCCTAGGAATATTAAATAAATATTTTAGGAGGTTATTTATTTGACGTTAGAATTTAATTTATAAAGTAGGTAGATTATTATATTCCTTTTTATTTTAATTTACTTCTCTTTGCAACTAGAAATATTAAATATTATAAAAAATATTTTCTAGAATAGTGCTTAAGTGAATAAAATTAATAGAGGTGATTAAAGTGAAATAGTAAAAGAGATTTTTAATCAAAGCATTTGCAAACTAATATTTTGATATAAAGGAGATAGAATATGAAAGCGTCATGGGAAAATTATAAAAGTTCAATAATTCTTCTAGGCTCTATAATAATAGGGGGAGTTATTGGAGGCTTTTTGGGAGAGCAGGCTACCATATTTAAGCCTGTAGGAGAATTATTCTTAAACTTATTATTTATGACATTAGTTCCTTTAGTATTTTTTAGTGTTGCTTCAGCCATAGCAAATATGGGAGAAATTAAGAGATTAGGAAATATTTTAAAGAGTATTATTATAGTATTTTTAGTTACAGCGATTATATCAGGAATAATAACTTTAGTAGGAGTTTTAATATTCAATCCGACAAAAGGATTAAATTCACAGATGTTTGAAAGTTTAATGCAAACAGCTGAAGTAACAACTGCTGAACAGGCTGGAGTATTGCAACAGTTGGTTAACACTGTTACAGTACCTGATTTTTATAACTTACTATCAAAATCAAACATGCTTCAATTAATACTGTTCTCGATAGTATTTGGAATTGCCACTGCAATGGTGGGAGAGAAGGGAAAAATTATAGCAAGTTTCTTACAAGCTGGATCTGATGTTATGATGAAAATAATTGATTTAGTTATGAAGGTAGCGCCATTAGGTCTTGGGTGTTATTTTGCTTCAATAGTTGGTGAATTAGGACCACAAATAATATCAGGATATGCAAGATCTTTTGTACTATATTTAATTTTAACAGTTATCTTCTATTTTGGATTGTTTTCTATGTATGCTTTTATAGCTGGAGGAAAAGATGGAGTAAAAATTTATTGGGCAAATATAATTCCACCAACAGTTACCTCTTTAGCTACATGTTCTAGTGCAGCATCGATACCTGTAAACTTAGATGCATCTAAAAAGATGAATGTTCCAAATGATATAGCAGAAACGGTTATACCACTTGGGGCTAATATCCATAAGGATGGATCGGTAATAGGGGGAGTATTAAAAGTTACTTTCTTATTTGGAATATTTGGTTACAATATGACAAGTATATCATCTATTATCTCAATAATAGCAGTAGCATTTTTAGTAGGTACAGTTATGGGGGCTATTCCAGGTGGTGGTATGATAGCAGAAATGTTAATAATTACTATATTTGGATTCTCAATAGAGTTTTTACCTATCATAGCTGTTATAACTACTATAATAGATGCTCCAGCTACAGTACTAAATACAACTTCAAACACAGTATGTTCTATGCTGGTAGCTAGGTTAGTAGAAGGTAAAGACTGGATAAAAAATAGTTTGAAATCACAAGTATAAAAGAATAGTTATTATATATTAAAAAAGGTGTCTCTTTCAATGAAATAAAAATCATTAGGAGGTACCTTTTTTATAATTAAAATAAATAAGAGGTTTGAGTTATTAAATATTTCATATTATAATGATATAATGTTTATTTAATTTGTTTTATAATAAAAGTAAATAATATATTAAAAAATCATGTGAAACTAGAGGTATAACAAAATGAAAAGTGTAATTACAATAGCTTATAATAATTTAGATAAATCCATAGAAACAAAAAATATGTTGGTAGAAAAACTTAATAGAGCAGGATTTCAAGTTAGTGAGAAATTAGAGGAAAATACTGAACTTATAATATCTATAGGAGGAGATGGTTCCCTTTTACAAACTATACATAAGTTTAACTTTGCGCAAATACCAGTTATAGCTATAAACACTGGACATTTAGGATTCTTTGCAGAGATTTCTCCAGATAAAATAGATGGATTTATTCAATCATACATAAATAAAGAATATTTTATACAACAGCTTTATCCACTGGAAGCTAAAATATGTACAAAGGAAAGGTGCATAAAAATAAGTGCAGTAAATGAAATTGTAATAAAAAATATTCAATCAAGGACAGTTCACTTAGATTTACAAGTAGATGGAATGAAGATAGAGCATTTTAGTGGAGATGGTATGCTAATATCAACACCTATTGGCTCGACAGCATACAATTATTCTGCAGGGGGAAGTATAGTTGATCCAAAACTTGACTTATTTCAGTTAACCCCTATAGCACCTATGAATACAAATGCTTATAGATCATTTACTTCAAGTATTATATTACCAACAACATCAGTCATATCAATAAGTCCAGAATTTGATTTTGAAGATTCGATACTAATTGTTATAGATGGTAAACAATACAAGTATACTCAAATTGAAGAAGTAAAAATTTATAAATCTAATTATAAATTAAATTTATTGAGATTAAATGGATATGAATTTTGGAATAGAGTTGCAGAAAAATTTTTATAAAGAAAGAATACTATTTTGTAATAAGTTTTGTTAATTTAATAATTATATTAAATTATCCCATAAATTAAGTGAATGTTAATTTATGGGGTAATGTTTATATATTTTAAGTTAATCTAAATCTTGTATATTCATTTTATCTATTTCATGTTTTTTCTTATATTTGTTACGATAAGTATAGTAAATTGCTATTAGAATAACAGTAGGCACATTATAAGCTATAAATACAATTGATATTCCTATAAATATAGAAACATCAAGTGTTAATGCATTTAAAAGATAAATTAATGATATTAAAATTGATATTACAAAATTTATACCAGGAAGTATTAATCCTAGTTTTTTATTTTCTTTAGTAGATAAAAATATTTGTAAAAAAAATATTCCGACTAATATTCCTACAAAGATGATGCTATTTGATACTAATAAAATTGGTCCCATATTATTTTTCCACATCCTTTATTTTTTTATATTCATTGATTAAAAGCTTTGCAGTTTCAAAATCTAATTTGCCCTTAAGAGCTAATTGCTTAATGAGCGAAATATATGGCTCACTAGGGGTTTTATCATTTAATTCAATTTTTTGGATAAGTCTATCAAGTCTAAGCCTCACAGTAGGATAAGTAACATTATAAATACCTGCTACTTCCTTAAGGGATCCTGAAGCTAATATAAATTTTTTTATAAAATTTATATCTTCATCATCCAAATTTTCTAGCCATTTTGGAATATTATTCATAATTACCTCCGTTAAAAAGAAAAAAAGTTTAATAATATTAAAGC
>NZ_JWHR01000073.1 GCF_000808015.1 Terrisporobacter othiniensis
GAGCTTTATCTATGTTAGCGAAATCTACAGCTTCTCCTAATTGATATCTGTCAAATAATGTTTTTGTTATTGCAGCTGTTAATGTAGTTTTACCGTGGTCAACGTGACCTATTGTTCCTATATTAACGTGTGGTTTATTTCTTTCAAATTTAGCCTTAGCCATTGTGAAATACCTCCTAATATATTTTATTATTATAATTTATTATCATAAGACGAGGATAAACCTCGTCTTACTAATTTATTTATTTAAAAGTAAATAATTATTATCTACCTTCAGCAACTTTCTTAGCAACATTTGCTGGAACTTGCTCATAGTGATCGAAGATCATTGTGTAAGTTGCTCTACCTTGAGTAGTAGATCTTAATTCAGTTGAGTATCCGAACATTTCTGAAAGTGGAACGAATGCATTTATAACTTGTGCACCTGATCTAGCTTCCATACCTTGGATTAGACCTCTCTTAGAGTTTAGTCCACCCATAACGTCTCCCATGTACTCTTCTGGAGTAACAACTTCAACTTTGAAGTATGGCTCAAGTAATACTGAATTACCTTTTTTAAGAGCTTCTTTCATAGCCATTGAACCAGCCATTTTGAATGCCATTTCTGATGAATCGACTTCATGGTAAGAACCATCATATAATTCAACAGCAACGTCAACAACTGGATAACCAGCTATTAAACCAGAGTTCATAGCACCTTGGATACCAGCATCAGTTGGTCCAACGTATTCTTTTGGTACAGATCCACCAACAGTTTTATTTTCGAATTTGTAACCAAGACCTGGCTCTTGTGGGCTAACTCTAAGTTTAACATGTCCGTATTGTCCTCTACCACCTGATTGTTTAGAATATTTGTACTCTACATCAACTGGTTGAGTTATAGTTTCTCTGTAAGCAACTTGAGGAGCCCCAACATTAGCTTCTACTTTGAATTCTCTTAATAATCTATCAACTATTATCTCTAAGTGTAACTCACCCATACCCGAGATTATAGTTTGACCTGTATCTTCATCAGTTTTAACTGTGAAAGTTGGATCTTCCTCAGCTAATTTTTGAAGAGCAGTTCCCATTTTTTCTTGAGCAGCTTTAGATTTTGGCTCTATAGCAACAGATATAACTGGCTCAGGGAATTCCATAGATTCAAGTATTATAGGATGTGCTGGGTCACATAAAGTATCTCCAGTAGTAGTATCTTTAAGACCTACTGCTGCAGCTATATCACCTGCATATACCATACTTATTTCTTCTCTTGTATTAGCATGCATTTGTAGTATACGTCCTATTCTCTCTCTCTTACCTTTTGTAGCGTTTAGAACGTAAGAACCACTTTCTAATGTTCCAGAGTAAACTCTGAAGAATGCTAACTTACCAACGAATGGGTCAGTCATTATTTTGAATGCTAATGCAGAGAATGGCTCTTCATCAGAAGAGTGTCTTTCATCTTCTTCTCCATCTTCTAATACACCTTTTATAGCTGGTATATCAGTTGGAGCTGGTAAATAATCAAGAACACCATCTATAACTAACTGAACACCTTTATTTCTGTAAGCAGTACCACAGAATACAGGGTTTAATTCACAAGCTATAGTAGCTTTTCTTAAAGCTGTTTTTATTTCTTCAACTGTAAATTCTTCACCTTCAAGATATTTCATCATTAACTCTTCATCAGTTTCAGCTACTGCCTCAACTAATTTTTCTCTCCACTCTTGAGCTAATTCTTCCATATCTGCTGGTATTTCAGTTATTTCAATTTCAACACCTAAGTCATCTTTGTATATAACTGCATTCATGTTAATAAGATCAACTATACCTACGAAGTCATCTTCTTTACCTATTGGTAATTGAACAGGTACAGCATTAGCGCTTAATCTTTCCTTCATCATGTCTATAACATTATAGAAGTTAGCACCTAATATATCCATTTTATTAACAAATGCCATTCTAGGTACTTTATAGTTATCAGCTTGTCTCCATACATTTTCAGATTGAGGTTCAACCCCACCTTTAGCACAGAATACAGCAACTGCACCATCAAGTACTCTTAATGATCTTTCAACTTCAACTGTGAAGTCTACGTGTCCTGGAGTATCTATTACGTTTATTCTATGACCTTTCCAAGTAGCAGTAGTAGCGGCAGAAGTTATTGTTATACCTCTTTCCTTCTCTTGCTCCATCCAGTCCATTTGAGAAGCTCCTTCGTGAGTTTCTCCTATTTTATGAGTTTGTCCAGTATAGAACAGGATTCTTTCTGTAGTAGTAGTTTTCCCTGCATCTATATGGGCCATTATTCCTATATTTCTAGTTTTCTCTAAAGGAAACTTTCTAGCCATGGTTATCCTCCTTAAGATATCCTTTATTATTTCATATCAAACAAATTCTATTCTTTATTTGTATAAAATTAGAATCTGTAATGAGCAAATGCTTTATTAGCTTCTGCCATTTTATGAGTATCTTCTCTCTTCTTAACTGATGCACCAGTGTTATTAGCAGCATCCATTATTTCTTTAGCAAGTTTTTCAACCATACCTTTTTCACCACGAGCTCTAGTATAGTTTACTAACCATCTTAAACCTAAAGTTTGTCTTCTTTCTGGTCTAACTTCTATTGGAACTTGGTAGTTAGCTCCACCAACTCTTCTTGCTTTAACTTCTAAAACTGGCATTATGTTGTCCATAGCTTTATTGAATACTTCTAAAGCATCTTCTCCAGTTTTTTCAGCAACTATAGCAAAAGCATCATACACGATTGTTTGAGCTTTTCCTTTTTTTCCGTCTATCATTAAATTGTTTATTAATTTACTTACCACTTTACTTCCATACATTGGATCTGGTAAAACTTCTCTTTTTGGAACATTACCTTTTCTTGGCATTTTGCTTCCCTCCTTAATTATTTAATCTTAAATCATAGGTACTCGACATAATAAAATGCCGTGATGCCATAAATACGAATATATATTTAAAGCACCGCACTATAATATTGTCATTTTATTGTTTAGTTTAGTAATTTATTTCTTTGCAGCTTTAGGTCTCTTAGCACCATATTTAGATCTTGATTGCATTCTCTTATCAACACCTGCAGTATCTAATGTACCTCTTAATATATGGTATCTAACCCCTGGAAGGTCTTTTACTCTTCCTCCTCTTATAAGAACAACACTATGCTCTTGTAAGTTATGTCCTTCTCCTGGTATATAAGCAGAAACCTCTATACCATTAGTTAATCTAACTCTGGCAACTTTTCTTAAAGCTGAGTTAGGTTTCTTAGGAGTAACTGTTTTTACTGAAGTACAAACTCCTCTTTTTTGTGGAGCACTAGCATCAGTAGATTTTTTGTGTAAAGAGTTGAACCCTTTTTGTAATGCTGGAGCAGTAGATTTCTTTTCTATTGCTTTTCTACTTTTACGAACTAATTGGTTAATTGTTGGCATCATCTGCACCTCCTTTTCAATATTTTCGATCTTAAATGATCGCCAACTAAATCAATATGAATTCATACTGACTTTGTAATAGTTTGTCACTATAAAATGTGATAAAAGCCACCATAAATATAGGGGCAACATTTAATAGTTTGGTACTTATAGTTCTTTATTTATATATTAATGCTTATTTAAAAGCTTACTAAAAACCTATGGTTTCAAGTAAACTTTTAAATTTCACACTTTTACATTTTAACATCACCGTCAATTGATGTCAAGAACTCTTTAATTTGCATTTTTGTATTATTCTTCTATCTTTTCAACGGCTATATTTCTATATTTTTTCATTCCTGTTCCTGCTGGGATTAACTTACCTAATATAACATTTTCTTTTAGTCCTATTAAGTGGTCTTCTTTTCCTTTTATAGCAGCTTCAGTTAAGACTCTTGTAGTCTCTTGGAATGAAGCAGCTGATAAGAATGATTCTGTAGCAAGAGATGCTTTAGTTATTCCAAGTAATACTCTCTTAGCAGTTGCTGGTCTAAGTCCATTTGCTATAGCTTCTTCATTACATTTTTCAAATGTTAATACATCTTCATAACCACCCGGTAATAAATCTGTATCTCCTGGATCTTCAACTTTAACTTTAGATAGCATTTGTCTTACTATAACTTCTATATGCTTATCGTTAACGTCAACCCCTTGAAGTCTATACACTCTTTGAACCTCTTTAACTATATATTCTTGAACTCCACCTATACCTTTAACTCTTACGATATCATGTGGGTTTATAGAACCTTGTGTTAAAGGATCTCCAGCTTTAACCATCTGACCTTGCTTAACTCTTAATCTAGAGTTATAAGCTATTGCGTAAACTTGTTTTTCACCTTCATCAGGTATAACTATTATTTCTTTTCTCTTAGCAGTTTCATCTATCTCAACTCTACCATCTATTTCAGCTATTACAGCTAAACCTTTAGGTTTTCTTGCTTCAAATAACTCTTCAACCCTTGGAAGACCTTGAGTTATATCTCCACCGGCAACCCCACCTGTATGGAATGTACGCATTGTAAGCTGTGTACCCGGCTCACCGATTGATTGAGCAGCTATTATACCTATAGCTTCACCTATATTAACTTCTTTTCCAGTAGCTAAGTTTCTACCATAACATTTTGAACAAACACCATGTCTAGTCTTACAGTTAAGAACAGTTCTTATTTGAACTTCTTCTATTCCTGCAGCTACTATATCTTCAGCTTGTTCTTCCATTATCATAGTATCAGCTTCTACTATAACTTCTCCCGTATTAGGATTTACTATAGGATCTATAGTATATCTTCCTACGATTCTGTCATATAATTCTTCGATAACTTCGTTACCTTCTTTTATAGCTACGATTGTTGAAGTATCAGTAGTTCCACAATCATAATCTCTAACTATAACGTCTTGAGAAACGTCAACAAGTCTTCTTGTTAAGTAACCTGAATCGGCTGTACGAAGAGCTGTATCTGAAAGTCCTTTTCTAGCACCGTGTGATGATATAAAGTATTCCATAACCGATAACCCTTCACGGAAGTTAGATTTAACTGGAATTTCTACTGTCTTACCAGATGCATTGGCCATCAGACCACGCATACCAGCTAACTGTCTTATCTGGTTCTTAGAACCTCTGGCTCCTGAATGGGCCATTATATAGATGTTGTTCATTCTTTCAAGTCCATCCATAAGTGCGTCAGTTACTTTGTTAGTAGTTTCTGTCCAAGTTTCTATAACTTTCTCATATCTCTCTTCATCAGATATAAGTCCTCTTCCGTAAGCTTTTTCAAACTTATCAACTTGTTTTTCAGCAGCAGCTATATATTCTGCTTTTTCTTTTGGTACTTTCATATCTGCAACCGCAACTGTTATACCACCAACTGTAGAATATTTAAATCCTAAAGCTTTTATGTGATCTAGAACTTCTGCAGTTTTTGTATTACCATGTCTTCTAAAGCATTTGTCTATTATTTTTCCTAATGCTTTTTTATCAACCAAGAAATCTATTTCTAATCCAAAAGGATCTACATTTCTATCTACAAATCCTAAGTCTTGAGGCATATTTTCATTGAATATAAATCTACCTACAGTACTTTCTACTAAACCTCTTCTACCATCTGAAAGTATTTTTCTCATTTTAACAGTAGAGTGTAGTTCAACAGCTCCAGTTTGGTAAGCCATTAATAATTCGTTGTAGTCTTTAAATATACTTCCTGTTCCTTTTTCTCCTCCTTGAGATTCTATAGTTAAGTAATAACTTCCTAGAACCATATCTTGAGATGGAGTAGTTATTGGAGAACCATCTTTTGGTGCAAGTATATTATTTACAGAAAGCATTAAGAATCTTGCTTCTGCTTGTGCTTCAACAGATAAAGGAACGTGAACAGCCATTTGGTCACCATCGAAGTCAGCATTATATGCTGTACATACAAGTGGGTGTAACTTGATTGCTTTTCCCTCAACTAATATTGGTTCAAATGCTTGTATACCTAATCTGTGTAGTGTCGGTGCACGGTTAAGTAAAACTGGATGGCTCTTGATTACATCTTCAAGCACGTCCCATACTTCTGGTTTTACTTTTTCAACTATAGATTTAGCACTTTTAATATTGTGTGCATAACCTTCTTTAACTAATCTATCCATTACGAATGGTTTGAATAATTCAAGAGCCATTTTTCTTGGAAGACCACATTGATAGAATTTAAGCTCTGGTCCAACAACGATAACAGAACGTCCTGAGTAGTCAACACGTTTACCAAGTAAGTTTTGACGGAAACGTCCTTGCTTACCTTTTAACATGTCTGATAAAGACTTAAGTGGTCTATTACCAGGTCCAGTTACCGGTCTTCCTCTTCTACCATTATCTATTAGAGCATCTACTGCTTCTTGAAGCATTCTTTTTTCATTTCTAACGATGATATCAGGAGCTCCAAGTTCTAATAATCTTTTAAGTCTGTTATTTCTATTTATAACTCTTCTATATAAGTCATTTAAGTCAGAAGTTGCAAATCTACCTCCATCTAATTGAACCATAGGTCTTAAGTCTGGCGGTATTACTGGTATTGCATCTAATATCATCCACTCTGGTTTATTTCCAGATTTTCTGAATGCTTCAACAACTTCTAATCTTCTTATTGTTCTTACTCTTTTTTGCCCAGTACTGTCTTTTAAGTCATCTCTTAACATTTTAGACTCTTTTTCTAAGTCTATTCTTTGTAAAAGTTTCTTAACAGCTTCTGCACCCATTCCAACTTCAAAAGTATTTCCATGTTCCATATAAACAGTTCTAAACTTATCTTCGTTTATTAACTCTTTTTCGTTTAATCCTGTTTCACCTGGATCGATAACAACATAAGAAGCAAAATATAATATTTTTTCTAGTGATCTAGGTGACATATCAAGTAAAAGACCCATTCTACTTGGTATTCCTTTGAAGTACCAGATGTGAGACATAGGAGCTGCAAGCTCTATATGTCCCATTCTAGATCTTCTTACTTTAGATTTAGTGACTTCAACACCACATCTATCACATATTACACCTTTATATCTAACTCTTCTGTATTTCCCACAATGACATTCCCAGTCTTTTTGTGGTCCAAATATTCTTTCACAGAACAAACCGTCTTTCTCTGGCTTTAAAGTACGGTAGTTTATAGTTTCCGGTTTTTTTACTTCACCATAAGACCATTCTCTTATTCTTTCTGGAGAAGCTAATCCTATTTTAATCGACTCGAAATTGTTTAATTCAAACAAGGAGTTCTCTCCCTTCTATTTGATATTTATTTTATAAAACTACATTTCATAATCTTCGTTCTCATCATTACTGTAGTCAAAATCATCGTAATTCATATCATCTAATACATCTTCATCTTCTTCAACTTCAATTTCTTCTATCATGTGATTTTCTTGAACTTCAGTATCATCACTAACTACTGAACCTTCAAATTCACTTTCTGGCTCATCGAAGTCAACATTTTCTTTAACTTCTAATTCTTCATCTTCTTCTGATAATATTTTTACATCTAAACATAAAGATTGAAGTTCTTTTATTAATACTTTGAATGATTCTGGTATACCTGGTTCAGGTATGTTCTCACCTTTAACAATAGCTTCGTAAGTTCTAACACGACCAACAACATCATCTGATTTAACAGTAAGTATTTCTTGTAGGATATGAGCTGCACCGTATGCTTCTAGTGCCCAAACCTCCATCTCACCAAATCTTTGTCCACCGAATTGTGCTTTACCACCTAGTGGTTGTTGAGTAACTAGTGAGTATGGTCCTGTACTTCTTGCATGTAACTTGTCATCTACTAAATGGTGAAGTTTTAAGTAGTACATATATCCAACCGTGATTCTATTATCAAATGATTGACCTGTTCTACCATCATATAAAGTTAATTTTCCATCTCTTGGATATCCTGCTTCTTCTAAAGCATCCATGATATCATATTCGTTAGCTCCATCGAATACTGATGTAGCAACATGCCATCCTAATTTCTTAGCTGCAAGCCCTAAATGCATCTCAAGTACCTGACCGATATTCATACGAGATGGTATACCTTGTGGGTTCAGAACTATATCCATAGGAGTTCCGTCTTCCATAAATGGCATATCTTCTTCTGGTAATACTCTTGAGATAACCCCTTTGTTACCATGACGTCCAGCCATTTTATCTCCGACTTTTATTTTTCTCTTCTTAGCAATGTAACATCTAACGCTTTCGTTTACTCCTGGTGATAAGTCGTCACCATTTTCTCTTGTGAATACTTTTATATCAACTATGATACCAGATTCTCCATGAGGAACTTTAAGAGATGTATCTCTAACTTCTCTTGCTTTTTCTCCGAATATAGCACGAAGTAATCTTTCTTCAGCAGTAAGTTCAGTTTCTCCTTTTGGAGTAACCTTACCAACTAATATATCTCCTGAATCTACCTCAGCACCTATTCTTATTATACCTCTTTCATCTAAGTTTTTAATTGCATTCTCAGATACGTTTGGTATATCTCTAGTTATTTCTTCTGGTCCTAGTTTAGTATCTCTTGCTTCACATTCATATTCTTCGATATGAATTGTTGATAATCTATCTTCTTTAACAAGTCTTTCGTTTATTAAAACGGCATCCTCATAGTTATATCCTTCCCAAGTCATGAAGGCTATAAGGCAGTTTCTTCCTAAGGCTACTTCTCCTAAATCTGTAGCTGGACCATCTGCTATAACATCTCCTGCTTCTATCACATCATTTTTGTTTATGATAGGAGTTTGGTTAACACATGTACCAGAGTTAGATCTTTTGAATTTAAGTAGTTTATACTTGTCTCTATTTCCGTCTTCTCTTTTTATTATAATTTCATCTGCAGTAACTCTTTCTGCTATACCAGAATGCTTAGCTACTACAACTGCTCCTGAGTCTTTAGCTGCTCTATACTCACAACCAGTTCCTATGATTGGTGCTTCTCTTCTTACTAGAGGCACAGCTTGACGCTGCATGTTTGATCCCATTAGGGCACGGTTGGCATCATCATTTTCAAGGAATGGTATCATAGCTGTAGCTATAGAAACAACTTGTTTTGGAGATATATCCATGAAATCCACTCTATTAGCAGGAAGTAATTCAACAGTACCATTAACTGTTCTACAAACTACTCTGTCATTTACGAACTCGCCATTTTCTTTTAACGGTTCATTTGCTTGAGCTCTTACAAATATATCCTCTTCATCAGCAGTTAAATATTGAATTTCATCTGTTATTCTTCCAGATTCTTTATCATATTTTCTGTAAGGAGATTCTATAAATCCATATTCATTTATTTTAGCGTAAGTTCCTAATGAGTTGATAAGACCGATATTTGGTCCTTCTGGAGTCTCTATAGGACACATTCTACCGTAATGAGAATGATGAACGTCACGCACTTCGAATCCGGCTCTTTCTCTTGAAAGTCCACCTGGTCCTAATGCTGATAATCTTCTCTTATGAGTTAATTCTGATAATGGATTTGTTTGATCCATGAACTGAGATAACTGAGAACTACCAAAGAATTCTTTAATCGCAGCTGAAACCGGTCTTATATTTACTAATGCTTGTGGAGTTATAGATTCCATGTCTTGTACAGTCATTCTTTCTCTTATAACTCTTTCCATTCTTGAAAGACCTATTCTAACTTGATTTTGTAATAATTCACCAACAGATCTTATTCTTCTATTTCCTAAGTGGTCTATATCATCTATAGTTCCAACATCAGAGAATAGGTTAAATTGATAATTTATAGATGCTATAATATCATCTAATAAGATGTGCTTTGGTATCAATTCTCTCATTCTTATTCTTAAAGCTTCTTTTATTTCTTCTTCTGTAGCACATTCATCTAAAATTTCTTTTAATGTTGGGTAATGTACTTTTTCTTTGATTTTTAAATCATCTATATCAAATTTAATATGAGACTTGATGTCTACAAAATTATTTCCTATTACTTTAACTTTTCTGTCTTCTTCAGCTAAAACATGAACAACGTTTATACCTGAATTTTGTATTTCCCAAGCTTTTTCGTAAGATATTTTTTCTCCATCTTTTACAAAAACTTCTCCTGTTTCAGGGTTTATTATGTCTTCGCAAGAAATTCTGTTCATTATTCTATAAGCTAATGCTAATTTCTTATTGAACTTATATCTTCCTACTTTTGCTAAGTCATATCTTTTTGCATCAAAGAATAGAGCATTTATTAATGATGATGCACTTTCTACAGTAGGTGGTTCACCTGGTCTTAGTTTTTTGTAAATTTCAACTAGACCTGACTCTACTGAATTAGTATTATCTTTGTCTAATGTAGCCAGTAATCTTTCATCTTCACCTAATAACTCTTTTATTTCTTCGTCTGTACCTATACCTAACGCTCTTAAAAGAACTGTTACAGGTTGTTTTCTTGTTCTATCAACTCTTACATAGATGACATCATTAGTATCAGTTTCATACTCTAACCATGCTCCTCTATTTGGTATAACAGTTGAAGATATCAATTTTTTACCAGTTTTCATATCTCTATCAAGTGCATAATATACACCAGGAGATCTAACCAGCTGACTTACTATAACTCTTTCCGCTCCATTAATTACAAAAGTTCCTCTATCTGTCATAAGAGGGAAATCTCCCATGAAGACCTTTTGCTCTTTAATTTCTCCAGTCTCTTTATTTATAAGTCTTACTTTTACATTTAGAGGTGCATGATATGTAGCATCTCTTTCTTTACACTCTTCTATATCGTATTTCGGTTTTTCGTCTAAAGAGTAATCTACGAATTCTAATATTAAATTTCCCGTGTAGTCTTCTATTGGAGAAATGTCTTCAAATACTTCTTTTAAACCTTCTTCTAAAAACCACTTATAGGAATCAACTTGTATTTCTATAAGATTTGGTAAATCAGCTATTTCTTTTATTTTAGAAAAGCTCATTCTAGTTCTCTTACCTATCGTGACAGGGTATGGCATTCACTTTTCACCTCTCAATAATTAAAAATAAAACCATTGTGATTCTAACGCATCTAGGAATTATACCACAAATCTGACTAAATTTCAATATTTTTATTGCCCAATCTTTTTAATTTTATGTATTAAATTTTATTCATAAAATATGCATTATTTATTATGCTCAAAAAATCAAACAATAATTCCAGTTTTTTAAAAATTTCCAAACTAGAGAATAGAAAACAGAAGTAAGTTTACATCTACTTTCTATTCTCTAGTTTATCATTTCATTTTTAGTTTAAAAAAAGGCATCTAACTAAAGATGCCTTTTATATTTTTATTATTAGTTTTTAATAACTATTTTATAATTATTTAACTTCTACAGAAGCTCCAGTTTCTTCTAATTTAGCTTTCATTTCTTCAGCTTCTTCTTTAGAAACTCCTTCTTTTAATGTTTTAGGAGCATTGTCAACTAAGTCTTTAGCTTCTTTTAATCCTAATCCAGTTATTTCTCTAACTGCTTTTATAACTTTAACTTTTGATGATCCAGCGTTAGCTAATACTACATCAAATTCAGTTTTTTCTTCAGCAGCAGCACCACCAGCAGCACCAGCAACCATTACTGGAGCAGAAGCAGATACACCGAATTTTTCTTCTGCAGCTTTTACTAATTCATTTAATTCTGTAACTTTCATTTGTTCTATAGCTTCTAATATTTGTTCTATTGTCATTTTTCGCACCTCCGAAATTATTTTCTTATTTTATTATCTTTTTATAATTTAATTTAAATTAAGTGACAATTAAGCTTCTTGTCCTTCTTTTTCTTTCACTAAAGCGTCTAATAAGTAAACGAAGTTAGACATTGGAGCTTTTAAGCTACCAAGTAATTTAGCAAGAAGAACTTCTCTTGGTGGTATGTTAGCAAACTCAACGATTTGAGCTTCGTTGTAGAATTCACCTTCAACAACACCCATTTTTAATTTCATTTTTGGATGAGACTCCATAAATTCTTTTATAACTCTAGCTGGAGCTATTGGATCTTCGTAACCAAATGCTATAGCATTAGTTCCTACTAATAATTCATCATTGAACTCAGTTATTCCAACTTCTTGAGCCGCTCTTCTTACTAAAGTATTTTTGTATACTTTGTAATCAACACCAGCTTCTCTCATTTTCTTTCTAAGTTCTGTAACTTCTTCAACTGTAAGTCCTTTGTAATCAACAACTATAGTAGAAGATGATTTTTGTAATTTTTCAACTATCTCTGCAACAACTTGTGATTTTATTTGTAAAGCTTCTCTCATCTAGATGTGCACCTCCTTCACCATGTAGGTTATAATTCGCCGCGATTCATATAAAAAGCTTTTATATTATCTATTGCATAGACGACATAAAAGCTTTAGTTTATCATTTATCTAAAACCTCGGTAGGATATTTAAGCTAAAGCACCTACTGTCTACGGCAAATCTATTCTTTTTTATATCAACAAATGTTATATTAACATTTTTGTTAGCTTATGTCAACTGGAATAATTAATCAATAATTAGTCAGTTATCTTAGCTGCATTTATTTTTACTCCAGGTCCCATTGTAGAAGCAACAGTAACTGTTCTTAAGTAAGTTCCTTTTGCTGAAGCTGGCTTAGCTTTTACTATAGCAGACATTAATGTTGCGAAGTTTTCAGCTAATTTTTCTCCACCGAAAGATACTTTTCCTACTGGAACGTGAACTATATTGTTTTTGTCTAATCTGTATTCAACTTTACCAGCTTTTATTTCTTCTATAGCTTTAGTAACATCAAATGTAACTGTTCCTGATTTTGGATTTGGCATTAAACCTTTTGGTCCTAATACTCTACCTAATCTACCAACTACACCCATCATATCTGGAGTAGCAACAACTACATCAAAGTCAAACCAGTTTTCTTTTTGTATTTTTTGTACTAAATCTTCAGCACCTACGAAATCAGCACCTGCAGCTTGAGCTTCAGTAGCTTTTTCTCCTTTAGCGAAAACTAAAACTTTTTTAGTTTTCCCAGTTCCATGAGGTAATACTATAGCACCTCTAACTTGTTGGTCAGCGTGACGTCCGTCAACACCTAATTTTATATGAGCTTCTACAGTCTCATCAAATTTAGCTGTAGCTATTTCAGCAACTAAATCTAAAGCTTCTTTTGAATCATATAATTTAGTTCTATCTATTTTTGCTAATGCTTGAGCATATTTTTTACTTTTCTTAGCCATTTTATTTTCCTCCTGTGGTTTATTTACGGTTTTACAACCTCCCACTTCTATACGAAGTGTCTAATCTAAAATTAGTCTTCTACTACGATACCCATACTTCTTGCAGTACCAGCTATCATTCTCATAGCAGCTTCTACTGAAGCAGCATTTAAGTCAGGCATTTTTAATTCAGCTATTTCTCTAACTTGAGCTGAAGTTAAAGTTGCAACTTTCTTTTTATTTGGTTCTCCAGACGCAGTGTCTAAACCAGCAGCTTTCTTTAATAATACTGCAGCTGGTGGAGTTTTAGTTATAAAACTGAAAGATCTATCTTGATATACAGTTATAACAACTGGTATTATCATTCCAGCTTGATCTGCAGTTTTAGCGTTGAATTCTTTAGTGAATCCCATTATGTTAACTCCGTGTTGCCCTAATGCTGGACCAACTGGTGGAGCTGGAGTAGCCTTTCCTGCAGGTATTTGTAATTTTATTTGACCTATAACTTTTTTAGCCATTACGAGCGCACCTCCTCAGATTTTCTATTCTGTTATTATATTCTTTCTATGTTTTTAAGACTCATTTCAAGTGGTGTTTCTTTTCCACCAAATGCGTCTATACATATTCTTGCTGTGTCATTATTTGTGTCAACATGTTTAACAGTCCCAGTTTGACCTACAAATGGACCACTTGTAATTTTTACAACTTCGCCAACTTCTAAATCTTCCGGACCACTTAATTTAAATACAGTTAAATCAATTCCCATTGCTTCAACTTCGGCATCACTTAATGGAACTGGTTTAGACCCAGGACCTACAAATCCTGTAACACCTTTTGTATTTCTTACTATATACCAAGATTCATCAGTTATAATCATTTTAATTAAAACATAACTTGGATATATTTTTCTTTGTCTAACTTTTTCTTTTCCTGTTTTTGTAGTTTCTACTACATCTTCAGTTGGTACAACCACATCTGTTATGAATTGTTCCATGCCTCTTGTTTTTACGGCTTTTTCTATGGTAGCTTTAACTTTATTTTCATGTCCTGAATAAGTATGAACTACATACCATCTTGCTTCTTGTAACTCTGACATTTGCTTTCTCCTTTTAATCTATTTTAGTATTAATCCTAGTGCACCAGATAATACAGTGTCTAATCCCCATACTAATATAGTAAACGAAATAATTGTAGCTAAAACTATACCTGTGTTTTTTAGCAATTCTGTTTTGGTTGACCATGTAACTCTTGCAAGCTCTTGTTTAGTGCCTTTTAAATATCCCACTAAACCAGACTTCTTTTTAACCTTTTGGTTTTCTTGAGTTGCCATCTACACTCACATCCTTAAAATAAGACTATTTTGTTTCTTTATGAGTAGTATGTTTTTTACAGAATTTACAGTATTTATTTAACTCAATTCTGTCTGGATTGTTCTTTTTGTTTTTTGTAGTGTTGTAGTTTCTTTGCTTACATTCTGAACAAGCTAAAGTTACTTTTACTCTCATCTGCTACACCTCCAAATTTGTAAATACAATAATATATATTGTTAAATAATACCTTAGACATTTACTTTAAAAATTAAATGTTAGATATTATCACCTTCCTTAATCATTACTTTGTATAAGTTATCACAAATTTATATTGATGTCAATGTTTTTGTAAGTTTACTGCTAAAAAAAGAGAGGTCGTAACCCCTCTTTCTTTATATATATAAATAATCTATTTTTTAGATTATTCTATTATTCCAGCTACAACTCCTGAAGCTACTGTTCTTCCACCTTCTCTGATGGCAAATCTTAATCCTTCTTCAACACATAT